>JBBDXH010000139.1:0-10493 GCA_040902395.1 Dehalococcoidia bacterium | reverse complement strand
GGGGGCGACGGGACGGTCAACGAGGTGATCAACGGCATCGCGGGGAGCGCCGCCGCACTCGCCGTGGTGCCCGCGGGCACCGCGAACGTGTGGGCACGCGAGGCCTTCGTCTCGCGCGATCCCCGGCGCGCGCTCGCGCTGATCGCGAACGGCCGGCGCGTCCGCGTCGATCTCGGCGAGCTGGCGATCGGCGACGGCGCGCCGCGGCGCTTCCTGCTCATGTGCGGCGCCGGCATCGACGCCGCCGTCGTGCGCGCGGTCGAGGCCCGGCCGCGCCTCAAGCGCGTACTCGGCCGTGGGGCGTTCGTGGTCGCCGGCGCGGCGTGCGCCGCGCGGCTTCGGGCGACGCCGGCGACCGTCGCGCGCGACGGCGTCACCGAGCGCCACTCGCTCGTGCTCGCCGTCGCAGGCAACACGCGGCTCTACGGCGGCGTCGTCCAGCTCGCGCATGCCGCGCGCATCGACGATGGGTTCCTCGACCTCGTGACGTTCTCGACGCGCGCGCCGGAGCGCACGTCCCTCGCGCGCCGGCTGCGGTACGTGGCGCTGCTCGCCGCGGCCGCGCGCGGCGGGCTGGCAGCGCGGCCGGTGCGTGGGGTCGACTACCGCCGCGCGGCGGCCGTCGTGATCACGCCAGCGGGTCCGCTCGCGGTGCAGGCAGACGGTGAGTTCGTCGGCACGGCCTCGCCGGACGCCCCGCTGCGTCTGCGCGCACTGCCGGGCGCGCTGACTGTCGTGATCGCCGCGCGCGCGAATCCGCTGCTGGGCGAGCGGTGAGAGCACGGTCGTCGATCCGACGAACGGCGTTCAGAACGCCAGCCCCCTGGCGCCCAGCACGCCCTTGAGCGCTGCGATCTCGCCCCAGTGCTCTGCGACGTGCAGCACGCCGATCTGGGCGAGGAACTCGATCGCGGTCATCGGCTGATTGCGCCCGACGTTGCGGCTCAGCGTCTCATCGGTTGCCGCGGCCAGGAGGTCGCCGGTCGCGCGGTACACACTTGCTGCGTAGTCGCGAAACGCGGGCATGTCGATCGCGCGGTCGCGCCAGTCCGCTGCCTGGAAGGCGGCTGCTTCGGCGAAGCCCAGTCGCTCCGACCAGCCCTCGCGCGCGAACACGGTCTGCCCGTCGCCGACCGCGCGGGTCACCAGGGCGTCCTCGGAGAGGAGCGCGTGCGCGTAGATCACGGCGATCGGGGTGATCGTTCCCCCGGCGAACTGGTGGGACAGCAACGCCGGCGGGCAGTCGGCGATCGTGGCTTCGAGGAGGTCGTGCCCGCGCCGGAATTGAATGCCGAGCAGCTCGCGTGCGTCCGTCACACCCCTCATCCCGCCGATCGCGGAGGCTTCGCCCGTCGCGCCTCCGCGACGGTACTCAGGCGCGCGCGAGAGTACCGCCGTCCAGCCGGTAGCGCGTGGCGCCCGGCAGTTCGCCCGGCGCGGGGCGGTCCTCGTCGGGCGTGGTGATCAGCACCTGGTCTACGCCGAAGGCGGCCCTCAGCACCCGATCGCGGCGATGGGCGTCGAGCTCCGAGAGAATGTCGTCGAGCAGGAGCACCGGGGGATCGCCTGTGCGCTCCGTGGAGAGCGTCACCTCGGCGAGGCGGAGCGCGAGCGCGATCGTGCGCTGCTGGCCGCGCGACGCGAAGGTGGCCGCGTCGCGGCCGCCGATTGTGAACGTGACGTCGTCGCGGTGCGGACCGATACGCGTCATCCCCCGGTCGATGTCGCCGCGCCGCCCGAGCTCGAGCGCTACGCGCAGACGCTCCGCGAGGTCGTGTTCGCCGAGCGCGACCGCGATCGCGTCGGGCACGGCCGGCCGGTAGCAGATCGCCAGCCGCTCTCCCGCTCCCGCGAGCTCGTCGTAACGGTCCGCGACATCGCCGGAGAGGCGGCGGATGGTGTCGGCGCGCGCGGCGAGCAGCACCGCGCCCGCGGCCGCCAGCTCGTCGTCCCAGAACTCGAGCTCGTCGGCGGCGCCGCGGCGCTCCTGCAGCCGGCGCAGCAGGCTGTTGCGCTGCTGGAGTACGCGTACGTAGCGCTGCGATGCGCGCACGTAAGCCTGATCCAGCTGCGCGAGCGTGATGTCGAGGTAGCGACGGCGGAGGGCGGGCGGGCCCTCCACGATGCGCAGGTCCTCCACGGAGAACATCACGACCCGCAGGCGGCCGATCAGGTCGGACGCGCGGCGCGCCACGCCGTTCACGCGAAACCGGCGTGTCGCGCGCATCCTTCCGGGTCCTTCGGAAGGACCGTCCGGCGGGCGCTCCCCGGCGATCACCGCGATCTCGAGCGTCACGCGCCCGTGGACCGTCTCTACCTCGGCGGCCATGCGCGCGGCGGGCAGCGGTTCCTGCTCGGGCCCCTCCCACGTGATCAGATCGATATCGTCTCCCCGCCGCACGCCGCGCGTGGTGGCGAGCATCGCGATCGACTCGACGAGGTTGGTCTTCCCGCTCCCGTTGGCGCCGAGGATGAGATGCGCCCCGCGCGTCAGCGGGAGATCCAGTTCGCGAAACGTGCGGACGTTGGTGAGTTCGAGGCGTACGACGTGCACGGCGCGATTATGGCACGGTCCCGGGCGTGACCCGCCCGGCGCCCCGCTCAGCCGGTCCGGGGCGCGCGTGCCGTCGCGCCCGGGAGTTCGACGCAGAAGCGCGCGCCGCCCTCGACCGTCGCCTCGACCCACACACGCCCGTTCTGGAGCGTCGCCAGCCGGCGCGCGACGCCGAGCCCGAGTTCGCCGCTCACGCCCGACGCGGCCGAGTCACCGAATTCGAACAGGCGCTCGCGCTCGGCTTCGGCGACGGCCGGTCCCGAGTCCTCGACCTCGATACGCGCGGTGCGGTCGTCACTGCGGCTCAGTCGTACGTGGACGCGTCCGCCCATCGGCGTACGCCGGTTGGCGTTCGACAGCAGGTTCAACGCGACCTGCTCGACATACCGTGGATCCGCGTACGCGGTCACGGGCTCCTTCGGCAGTTCGAACGTCAGCGATTGCTCGCCGAGCATGAACGCCGGGCGCAGCACGGCCTCCGCGAGTCGCATCGCGTCCGCAACATCCACCACCTCGGGCGCGGGGTGCAACGCGTCGGCCTCGTCGCCGTCCTGCCTGAGCAGCTCGTTCACGAGCTGCTCGAGGCGCTCGACGCCGCCCGCGAGCGACCCGAGCAGCCGGCCGCGCGCGCCGCGGTCGCGCACATCGATGGCGACGAGTTCGGCGAGCGCCGCGATCGCGGACAGCGGCGTCCGCACCTCGTCGGCAAGCAGCGCGAGCACCTCGCGGTGGCGAAGCGACTGCGCCTCGAGCGCGCGCTCGCGCTCGTAGGCCGCCTCGTAGAGCTCGGCATGATGAAGCGCCGCACCGACCGCCCGCCCGATCAACGCGAGCGTGGCACCGTCGCGCAGCGGCCCCAACCGGCGCGCGGCGAGCAGCAGCAACCCGATCGGCTCGTCGTCCACGGTGACGGGCACCAGCGCGCCCTCGGCGCGTGCTCCCAGCAGCTCGGTCAGGGGCGCGCCCCACGGATGCTGGGCGGGGGCGCCCAGGGCGCGCGGCAAGACCGCGACAGGATCGCGCCGCACGCGCGGAGCGTCGGCGATCCAGCCCTCCGGGTAGGCGTACGCGGCGACGGGCAGCCACTCGCCTCCGCGCGAGATCGCGAACACCCCGGCCTCCGCGAGCCCACCGTCGACGATCAGCTCGAGCGCGCGACCGGCGGTGTCATGGATCCGCTGCGGCTCCATGGTCAGCTCGAGCAGCAGCGTGGACACGACGTGCAGCTGACGCTCGCGACCCAGTCCGTGGAGGTGGGCGTAGCCGGCGGTCAGCAGCAGCAGCGCGAGCGCCGCGTCGACCGCGAGCAGGGCGGGGTCGGGGGACTCGGTACGGGCGACCATGACCGCGAGGTGGGCCGCGAACGCGATCAGCGCCGCCATCAGCACCGCCGCGCGCAGGCGCATGCTCCTGACCTTCAGTCGTGCGAGCGCAGTCATCGCACCGGGCGAGGCACGCGACCGCCGGGCGTGTACCGCGCGAGCCGCCGGGAGATCGCGCGGCTCCGCCTACGAGAGCGCGACACGGAGCGTGCGCTCGTCGCCTGCGCTCGGCTGGACCTCGGCCGGTTGACCGAGCGCCGCGCTGAGCCCGGCACCGAGCGACGCGGGCGTAATCGGCTCACGCAGTTGCAGGCGCATGCGCGCCTCGCCCTGTGCGTAGCCTTCGACGATTGCCTCCGCGACCGCATCGAAGTGAACGAGCGCCTCCTGCACGCGCATCAAGCCCTGGAAGCCGGCGACCGGCGACACGAGCACCGTGACCGGGCCGGCCTCCGGCATCAGGCGATCCGGGGCGAGCGGCGGCGCGGGGGGTGGCGCGACGGCTGGCGGTTCCGAGGCGGGCGGCGGAGCTGCGGCCGGTGTCACGAATGCCGGAACCGGCGGGCCCGCCTGCGATGCGGTCGGCATGGCGGCGGGCATGGGCGTCGGCGCGGAACGTCCGCGCGCGGCCTCCTGCTCCTGCCGTCGGAGCAGCCCCTCAATGCGATCCAGGCGTTGACGCAGGTCGCGTACTTCGTCGGTGAGGGTGACCAACGCGCCGCGCACGCCGGCGTCCTCGTTCGGCGCCCCGCGGCGGAGCAGGTCCTGTGCCTCGGCGACGGACTGGTCGATGATGCGACGCGCGCGTTCGCGCGCGTCCTCGAGCACGAGCTGCGCGCGATCGAAGTCCTCGGGGCTGCCGCCGGGTGGCTGAGTCATCGCGCTTCCGGCCGCGTCGACCGACGCGGCACGCTCGGCGCCCAGCGCTGCCAGCATCGATGCCACTGCGCGCAACACCGCACTGAGGCGCTCCTCCGCTGAATGGGTGCGATGACCGGCCCAGGATCCGCTCGCCGGCAGCGGCCACCCCTCCGGGCTGTACGACATCGGCCTCGCCCCGCAGCCCCCGCCGCTAGGCGCCCGTAGTTCGAATCGGTGTGATGAACTTATAGCCGACGCCGCGCTCGTTCACGATCATCTGATCGCGGCGCGGGTCGTCCGTCAGCTTCTTCCTCAGGTGCTGTATGTGCACCTTCAGGTAGTCAGTCTCCTCCATGTACTCACGGCCCCAGACTTTCGCGAGCAGCGTCCGGAAGGTGAGCACGCGGTTCGGGTTCCGGGTCAGGTGGTAGAGCAGGCCGTACTCAATCGGTGTGAGCTTCACGAGCTGACCGCCCACGCTCACGTCCCGACTGAGGTAGTCAACGCGCAGGTAACCGTCGTCGTACGGCGGCCCTTCGTTCACGGGAACGTGGGACTCCGTGCGCCTGAGCACCGCGCGCACGCGCGCGAGCAACTCGATGTGCGAGAACGGCTTCGTGATGTAGTCGTCGGCGCCGAGCTCGAGACCACGGACTTTGTCGAGCTCTTCGTGGCGCGCCGTGAGCATGATCACCGGCACTTCGGAGAACTGCCGAATGCGCTGGACCACTTCGAATCCATCGACGTCGGGCAGGCCAACATCGAGGATCACGACTTCGGGCGAATGCCGCGAGACGGCTTCCACGCCGCTTTCGCCGGATGTGGCATGCAACACTTCCGCCTCGGGCCAACGCAGCCCGAATGTCAGCTGCACGATTTCGACGATATCCGGCTCATCGTCGATCACGAGTACCCGCATGTGCTCAGTGTACCGATCCATTTCGGCGCTGTGCAGGCCTTCGCGCGCTCGGCGCTCGCCGGGCCTGGCGGCGCCGGGCACCCGGTAGCCGCCGCCGTCCTGCTACCATCCGCCCATCACGGCCGCGATTGCCCAGGAGACGGGGGCCTGTGCATGCAGAAGTACATCATCCGCCGACTCGCGCTGATGGTGCCGACCCTCTTTGGGCTGACCATGCTCGTCTTCCTGATGGTGCGACTCGTTCCCGGCGACATCGTCGCGAACATCGCCGGAGACTTCGGCGCGACCAGCCCGGAAACGCGCGCGGCACTGATGCGGGAATTCAGCCTCGATAAGAACATCCCCGAGCAGTACGTGAACTGGCTCGGTCAGATCGGTCGTCTCGATCTGGGCTCGTCGCTGCTGAGCGGTCGCACCGTGCAGAGCGAGCTCTCCTCGCGCCTGCCGGTGACCATGGAGCTGGGCGTGCTCGCATTGCTGATCTCGGTGGTGCTGGGGTTGCCGATCGGCATCCTCTCCGCCGTGCGACAGGACTCCGCCGCGGACTACGCCGGTCGCAGCCTCGCGATCGGCCTGCTGGCGGCGCCGAACTTCTGGATTGGCCTCGTCCTGATCGCACTCGCCGGTCGCTACTTCCACTGGGGGGTCCCGCCGACGACCTATGTCGGGATCACGGAGAACCCGATCTCGAACCTCAAGCTGATGTTCGTGCCGGCGTTCATCCTCGGCGGCGCCGCTTCGGGCGGCGTGATGCGCTTCACGCGCACGGCCATGCTGGAGGTGCTGCGACAGGACTACATCCGCACGGCGCGCTCGAAGGGCCTTGCGAATCGGGTCGTGATCACACGGCACGCCTTAAAGAACGCATTGATCCCGGTCGTGACCGTGGTCGGTCTCAGCATCCCCGGCATCGTCGGCGGCTCCGTGATTATCGAAACCGTCTATTCCATCCCGGGGATGGGCCGCTATTACGTGGCCTCGATCAACCAGCTCGACTTCCCGGTGGTGCAGGCGATCAACCTGGTGTCGGCGCTGGTGGTCGTGTTCGCGAACCTCGCCGTCGATGTCACCTACTCGTTCCTCAACCCGCGGATTCGGTACTCCTGATGGCCACGCACGCCCACGGCATCGAAGGCGTTCTCGCCCAGGCCAACCGACCGTTCTACCGGCGGTCGGCCGCGAGCACATACCGCTTCGTGCGGCAATATCCCCTGGGCGCCATCGGCGCGTTCTTCGTGATCATGCTGATCGCGATGGCGATCTCGCCGGAGCTCTTCACCCCGTTCTCGACGCAGAGTGGCACGAAGCAGGCGATCAGCGATCGGCTGTCGGGACCGTCGGCGGCGCACTGGTTCGGCACGGACGAACTGGGGCGCGACGTGTACGCGCGCATCATCTACGGGGCGCGTACGTCGATCATCATCGGCTTCGGCGTGGTGATGGTCAGCCAGGCCCTGGCGATCACGTTCGGCACGCTCTCCGGCTTCCGCGGGGGCACGTTCGACATGATCTTCCAGCGCGTCGTGGACATCGGCATCGCCGTGCCAGGGCTGGTGTTCATCATCCTCGCCGTGCGCACGCTCGCCGGGCACATCGGCGACCAGTTCGCGATCGTGCTGTCGCTCTCGTTGCTGATCGCCGCGAGCTCGTCGCGCACCGTGCGCGGGGTCGCGTTGTCGATCACGACGGAGCAGTACGTCGACGCCGCGCGGGCGCTCGGCGCGCACGATCTGCGCGTGATGCTGCGGCACATCGTGCCGAACCTCACCGCGATCGCGATCGTCAGCGCGTCGATCCTCGTGGGCACCGCGGTGCTGATCGAGTCATCGCTGTCGTTCCTCGGCTACGGCGTCCAGCCTCCGGCCCCCAGCTGGGGCCGCATGCTGAACGATGCGCGCCAGCAGATGATCCGCGCGCCACACCTCGCGATCTTCCCCGGACTGGTGATCTTCTTGACCGTCTACAGCTTCAACATGCTCGGCGACGCGCTGCGCGACAAGCTCGACCCGCGCCTGCGCGGCTCTCGCTAACCCGCGCCGCGCGCCTGCGCGCGCGCCGCGCGCAGCAAGCCTCGGCCGACAAGCCGGTGGTGAGCGCACGGCGACAGTCCCGATCGACACCTGCGGCGGCGCGGGCGTGCTGGTCGCCTCGTCGCACGGTCGCCTGGTCGCCGGGCCGAACGACGCGCACCCGGAGGTGCCGGGGCGGTGTAACTCGGGGCAGCCCGTCCGCCCGTCCGCGGCGCTCGGAGCACGCGTCGACATACCCGGCGCGCGCCCACTAGATTCCGCGCGGCGCCGCGCAGGCGCGCGAGCCGCCGCACCGCATTTCATCGAAGGAAGAACACGCATGCCTGACCCGTTGCGCATCGGCTTCATCGGCGCCGGCGCGAACACGCGCTCGCGACACATCCCGGGGTTCCGCGCGATCGACGGGGTGGAGCTCGTGGCGGTGTGCAACCGCTCGCGCGAGAGCGGACAGCGCGTCGCCGACGAGTTCGGCATCACGCGCGTGGAGACGGACCCCGCGGCGATCTTCGCCGCCGACGACGTCGACGCCGTGTGCATCGGTACGTGGCCGTACATGCACCGCGCGTACGCGGTGAGCGCGCTCGAGGCCGGCAAGCACGTCCTCTGCGAAGCGCGCATGGCCATGAACGCCACGGAGGCGCGCCAGATGCTGGCCGCGTCAGAGGCGCGGCCCGAGCTCGTCGCGCAGATCGTGCCGGGGCCATTCGACCTGCGTTCGTGGCGGACCATCCGCCGGCTGGTCGCCGACGGCTCGCTCGGCGACATCCGTGAGGTGCACGTCACGCAACTCACCGGCGGATCGCTCAACGCCGGCGCGCCGCTGCACTGGCGCGAGCGTGTCGACTACTCGGGCATGAACGTGATGATCTTCGGGATCCTGGTCGAAGTGGTGACGCGCTGGCTCGGCCCGACGCGACGCGTGCTCGCGGACGGCGCGGTGTTCGTGCGCGAGCGTCGCGACGCCGACGGTCGCGCGCACGCGATCGCGGTGCCCGACAGCCTCGGCGTCTTCGCGGAGCTCGAGCGCGGCGGGCGCGTCAGCTATCGCGTGAGCACGGTGCTGCACGCGCCGCGCGACGCCAACGGCATCTCGGTCTACGGCTCCGCCGGGACGCTGCACTGGGAGATGGGCGACCGCATGCGCTTCGCGAAGCTCGGCGACGAGCCGGCGCCGCTCGAGCCCGACGCAGGCACGGCCGGCGAGTGGCGGGTGGAGGGCGACTTCGTCGACTCCATCCGCGACGGCGCGCCCGTGGCGCTCACGAGCTTCGCGGACGGTGTGCACTACATGCGCGTGACCGAGGCGGTCGATCGCTCGCGCACGGAGGGCCGCGCAGTCCGGCTCGACGAGGTGTAGCGCCGGTGACGGAGCGCGTGCCGCTCACCCGCGCCGAGACGCTCGCACGGCTGGACGAGTCGCGTCGCGAGCTGTTCCGCGCCGCCGAGCGGCGCGGCTGGGACGCGGTCGACGCGAACGGCTGGACGACCGCGGACCACGTTGCCCACGTCGTGGCGTGGCAGCGCCGGCTGATCGCCTGGTTCGCCGAGGACGCAGCGGGCCGCACGCCCGTACGGCCGGAGCCGGGCTACACCTTCGACCAGATCGACGCGCTCAACGCGCGCGACTACGAGCGTGCGCGAGAGCGCCCGCGCGAGGCGATCTTGAGCGACTTCCACGAAGCGCATCTCGCGATCACGCGCATCGTCGAGTGGCTCACCGACGACGACCTCGCCGCGCCCGATCGCTTCGCCTGGCTCGGCTTCCCCGCCTCACACACGATCGCCGGCAACTCGTTCGGCCACTACCTCGAGCACACGGCGATGTTCGAGGCGTAGCGGCGCGCTCGTGGCGCCGTGGGTCTGCCCGGAATGCGATCGCCAGTTCGGCCGGCGGAACCAGTCGCACATGTGCGCGCCGGCGATGACGGCGGACGAGTACTTCGACGGCCGCCCACCGGCGTTCCGCCGCGTCTACGACGCGGTCATCGCGCACCTCGAGCGCGTGGGCCCGATCGCCGTCGACGTGGTCGAGGTGGGGGTGCTGATCAAGCGCGCCCGTACCTTCGCGGAGCTGCGGCCGCGCCGCGACCGCTTCGTGCTGTCTGTGCTGCTCTCCCGGGCTGTCGAGCACCCGCGCATTCGGCGCACGGTCCGACGCCGGGCAGGTGATCGCGCCGCGCACTTCATCGACCTCCGGGACGAAGGCGACGTCGACGACGAGGTCCGCGGGTGGCTCGCCGAGGCGTACCTGTCTTCGCCGGAGTGAGACCCGCCCAAACGCGAAGGCGCGCCGGCCCCCCGTGGGCGCCGGCGCGCGACCGCGAGCCGTTCGTGCGCGCTCGGCGAGCTAGCCGCCGGTCCAGTTCGGCTGGCGCTTTTCCGAGAAGGCGCGCGGCCCCTCGACGCGGTCGTCGCTGTTGTTGTGGCGCTGGAGCCAGTAGTAGCTGCGGCTCATCGCCGACTCGAGCGGGAGCTCCAGCCCGCGCATCGATCCTTCCTTCGTGCCGCGCACGGAGAGCGGGGCGCACTCGAGGATCCATGTGGCCCACTTCTCTGCCGCCGGGATCAGCTGATCATGGGCGACGACCTCGTTCACCAGGCCGTACCGCTCGGCCGTGCGCGCGTCGATGTCCTTGCCCGTGAGCATCATGCCCATCGCGATCTTGAGCGGAACCTGGCGGGGCAGGCGGTGGATGCCACCGGCGCCGGCGAAGAGGCCAACCCGCGGCTCGGGCAGCCCGAAGCGTGCGTTCTCGGAGGCAATCACGATGTCGCACGCCAGCGCCATCTCACAGCCGCCACCCATC
>JBBDXH010000138.1:0-3298 GCA_040902395.1 Dehalococcoidia bacterium | reverse complement strand
GCGGCCTCCGTTACCGGCGGGTGGCGATGGCGAACACACAGGCTGCGTTCATCCGTGCGCTGGCGGCGGTCGCCCGCGACGCGGATGCGAAGGTGATGACCGGCGCGCCCTAAGGGCACAAGACTTGCGCCCGTTAGTGCGTATATGAAGGTCTTCGCCCGAGGCGCTTCCACGCGACGCCGCATCGCCACCGCTCTCCTCGCGCTCGGCGCGCTGGTCGCCGTCGCCGCATTCGTCGTGATCCTGGCAAGCCTGCGGACGGCTGACGGTATGGCGCACCTGCCGGCGTTCGTCGAGCGCGCGATCCCGCGACTCCTCGGGCCGCCGCCAGCGCCCATCCCCGCATCCTCCGACGAACCGCCGCCCAGCCAGGCAGCCCCGAGTGCCGCGCCATCCCAGACGCCCGGACCGATCCTCCTTTCACCGCCGCCGCTCGCCGGAGGGCCGACGCCGGCAGCGTCCCCCACCGCGTCCGAGGCACCGACCGAAACGCCCGCGGCGACGCTCCCGGGCTCCCCGGCTCCGACCGGCGCGCCAAGCGCAACATCCGCCGTCCCGCAGCCGTCGCCGTCGCCCGCGGCCTCCGGAGCCCCCCTCGAGACGTTCCCGGGTCGCACGCCACCCCCGCGCTCGACACCCGCGCCGCGCTGACCGATGGCGCGCGTCATCGTCGCGCTGCTTCTCCTCGTCCTCGCCGGCGCGCTGTTCATCGACGCCGCGGTGGCGGGTGCATTCGCCTCGACGGAAACGTCCGCCCCCGCCACGTTCCAGCGTGACGGACCCGTCCTGCGGACCGCGGACGGGCTCACACGCGGCGCGCTCGGCTTCGGGCGCGAGGCGATCGTCATCGCACCACTGACGCGGCAGACGCGCGAGCTGGCGAGCATCTTCACCTCACGCGCGGTGCGTGTGACGGTGGCGCTGACCGCTCGCGACGTGGTCGACGATCCGGCGGTCGTGGGCGATCTCGTCGCGCAGGGTCATGACGTCGCGTTCGCCGGCATCGGGGCCGACGTCAACGGCCTGCCCGAGCCCATCGCCACCGCCGTGGAGCTCGTCGGCCTGCGGATGGTCGAGTCGCGGCGAGGCGCCTCCGTCGTCGTTTTCGCCGGCCCCTCCGCCCTGCTCGCGGGACCGAACGTGGCGCGTGAGGCGGCGCGCGCGGAGCGTATTGGCCTCGTGGCCGTGACGCGGAGCACGCCCCCGGCGGACGGCAGCGCGCTCGACGGGCTCGTGGTCGTCGCGAACGCGGACGAGGCGCACCGCGAGATCGCCGGGGCGAGCCAGCGAGGCGTGTCGCTCGTGACCGCCGCCACGGTCGCGGGGATCGCTCGCGCCGATGGGCCACCGGCGATCGACATCGCCAGCGGGGTTCTGCTGGTGAGCGTGGCGCTGCTGCTGGTGGCGGTCCACGACGCGCTTCTGGCCCTGGCGCTGCTCGCGACGCTGCTGATCGTGGTGCGTCTCGTCATCGTCGTCATCCTCGCGGTGGCCCACGCCCGGCGGACGCCCCCGGCCGGGCGCGCAAGCCGGGTCGCCGTGCTCGTGCCCGCGCATAACGAGGCGCGCGTGATCGACGCGTGCGTACGCGCCCTTCTGGCGAGCCAGGGCGTGGAGCTCGAGATCGTCGTCATCGATGACGGATCCACCGACGACACGTCGGTAGTGGCGCTCCGCGCTGCCGACGGCGATCCGCGCCTTCGCGTGGTCAGGCAGGACAACGCCGGCAAGGCGGTGGCGCTGCGACGCGGCCTCGCGCTGACCGATGCGCCGACGGTCGTGGTCGTCGACGCGGACTCGCTGATCGAGCGGCGTGCCATCGCCGCCCTCGTCGCGCCGCTCGCGGATCCGCTCGTGGGCGCGACGGCAGGCAACGTGAAAGTCGGCAACCGCGCGTCGATCCTGGGTGCGCCTCAGCACCTCGAGTACGTCATGGGGATCAATCTCGACCGGCGGTTCTTCGATGTCGTGAATGCGGTCTCGGTGGTGCCTGGGGCGCTCGGCGCGTTCCGCCGGGAGGCGATCGAGCGTGTGGGCGGCTTTCCCGTGGACACGCTCGCCGAGGACGCGGACCTCACGCTCGCAATCGGCGCGGCGGGTTACCGCGTCCGGCACGTGCCCCACGCCCGCGTGTGGACGGAAGTCCCGGTAACCCCGCGTCTCCTCTACCGCCAGCGCTTTCGCTGGTCGTACGGGATGCTGCAGGTGCTCTGGAAGCACCGCGCCGCGGTCCGCGCCCGCGGTGCCACGAACGTAGGGCGTCTTGGCCTGCCGTACGTGCTGGTGTACGGGTACGCGCTGCCGCTACTGGCCCCGGCGATCGACGTGATCTTCGTCCGGGACGCGCTGGTCCAGGGGAGCGAGGCCGCCGTGGTGCTCTTCGGCGTCTTCACCCTGGCGCAGGTCCTTGCCGCGACGCTGGCGCTGCGGCTCGACGGCGAGTCCCTGCGCTGGTCGCTTCTCGTGATCCCGATGCAGCTGGGCTACCGCCAGCTGCTCTCCGCGGTCACGTTCGCCGCGCTGTGGTCCGCGCTCGCGGGACTGCCCGTGAGCTGGGGGGCCCAGGCGCGCCGCGGACTGGGTGGGTCCAGTCCGACGATGGCCCGGTAACAGTGCAACCTGGTCCTCTCGGGCATTGCAACCTAAATGCTCGCCAAGGACCGCCGGCTGGGCGCATGATGCGTTGCGGTCGGCGTTTTGGGGACGTCGAGGACAAGCCATTTCGACACGACCGAGGGAAGGGAACGAATGAAGCGTCTTGCGCATTCCGCCGCGTTCTTGGCCGTCGCGCTGCTCGTCGCCGGCATCGGGTTGGACCGATCGGCGAGCGTGGCCACTGCAGCCCAGTCGACCTCCGTCATCGTCGTCCTGCGCGACGGCGTCGACTCGCATCAGGCAGCGGCTCAGCACCGTGCCCGCTACGGAGCGGCCGTGTCTCACGTGTACGAGGCCGCACTGCGCGGCTACG
Source organism: Dehalococcoidia bacterium (assembly GCA_040902395.1). GTDB lineage: Bacteria > Chloroflexota > Dehalococcoidia > UBA2979 > UBA2979 > VGNK01. The sequence continues at coordinate 330 of JBBDXH010000138.1, read as the reverse complement.
CGGCTCACATCCCCGCCAGCGCTCTGGCGGCACTCGCGAACGATCCGCGTGTCGCCTTCATATCCGAAGACCGCGAGGTCTGGGCCACCGACACGGTCCCGACGGGCGTCGACCGGATCGAGGCCGACAACAGCTCGAAGGCCGCGGCGAACAACGAGGGCCCGGCCGTCGCGGTGATCGACACCGGCAGCGGCCCGCACAGCGACCTCAACAGGGTCGGTGGAACGAACTGCGTAAGGGGCAAGAACACGATCGACGACGGCAACGGGCACGGAACGCACGTCGCCGGGACGATCGCCGCGAAGCTCAACGACGCGGGCGTCGTCGGCG
>JBBDXH010000137.1:0-3317 GCA_040902395.1 Dehalococcoidia bacterium | reverse complement strand
GTCCGCCTCGCCGGCGCGGCTCGCGCGGAAGGCATCCCAGCCTGCGAGGTAGTAGGTCGCGTACGCGCGGGCGAGCGCGGCGTGCCCGTGCGCCTCGAGCCGCCGCACGAGCGCCGTGCGGTGCATCGTCCACGCGTCCTCGTACGCGTCGCCGCCGAGCGAGAGCACGCGCGGCGCGGTCGGCGAGACGCGCCACGCCAGCTCCTCCACAAGCCTCGCGATGAGGTGCCCGGGCCGGTCGATCGCGCGCCGGGGCAGCTCTGCGAGGAAGGCAGCGTGCGCGAGCAGCTGCTCGCGGTCGCGTACGCGCTGCGCCGCACGCTGTGCTTCGTCGAGCGGCGCGTCCGCGTACGGCTCACCGGCGAGCGTCGTCACCGTCCCCGCCGGCGACGGCGCGTAGCCCGGCAGCGCGTGCAACGCGCTCACGAACGTGAGCTGCGGCCTCGGGCGGTGGAGCGGCTGCGCGACGCGCGCGGCAAACGCGCGCTCGACACGCGCGGCGACGTGGAGCGCGAACGCGAGGTCGTCGAAACGGCGGTCGTCGTCGGGCGAGCGCAGCGCGAGGTGGATGTCGACGTCACTGCGCTCGGGCACGTAGTCGATCGACGACGCCCATGGCTTGTTCGCCGAGCCCTAGAGGTAGAGCCCACGGATCGCGCCGTCGGGCAACGCGTCGGTGAGCACCTCGATCCATGCGTCCGCCATCGCGCGCACTTCGGCGCGGAGCGCGTGCGCGGGGAAGTCGTCCGGCCACGGCGGTAGGTCGATGGTCATCGGACCCTCGGATGCCAGCTTGCTTCGGCGCCGCGCAGTGTCCGTGCCTCGGTCGCGGCGTCTATCTTCGCTCCGAATCGGGGCGAGGGAGGCACGCCATGACCACGGACGCCGAGAAGCGCCGGCGTTTCGCTCGGCTCGAACGCATCTGCCTCGCGCTGCCCGAGGCAGCCGCAGAGCGCCGCAACACGCACACCACGTTCCTCGTACGCGCGAAGAAGTTCGCCTACCACCTGGACGATCACCACGGGGACGGGCGCGTCACGCTGTGCTTTCGCGCGCCGCCCGGTGAGAACGGCGACCTCGTCGCCGCGGACCCGGTGCGATTCTTCATGCCCCCGTACATCGGGCCGCGCGGCTGGGCCGGACTCCACCTCGATCTCGCGGACGTGGACTGGGACGAGGTCACCGATTTCGTCGAGGACAGCTATCGGATGGCCGCGCCGAAGCGGTTGGTGGCGACGGTGCCGGTGCGGCGGTAGCGGCGCAGATGGGCCGCAGTCGTGCGGGGGTCCCGGGGTGCTGGCGCACGGCAACAGAAGGGGGCGGGTCGTGGCCGATCAGGCGGACGTGCGTCGCATCGCGCTGTCGCTGCCGGAGGCCGGCGAGGAGGACGGCCGCTTCGCGTTCTTCGTGCTCAACCGCGGAAAGCGGAAGGCCTTCGCGTGGGTGTGGATGGAACGCACCCAGCCGAAGCGGCCGCGCGTGCCGCGTCCCGACGTGATCGCAGTGCGCGTCGGCGGGCAGGACGACAAGGAAGCGCTGCTCGCGCTCGACGACGAGAAGTTCTTCACCGAGCCGCACTACCACGGCTTCCCGGCTGTGCTCGTGCGCCTGCCGGCGATCGACGACGACGAGCTCGAAGAGCTGATCGTGGACGCGTGGCGCTGCCAGGCGTCGCGTGCGCTCGTCCGGACGTTCGACGGGTCGGCTCGATGACCACCAGCGCCGCGAGCCAGAGCACAGGGCGCTGCGCCCGGCGATCGCGCGTGCGCGACTGCGCGCTCGGCGGTCGGCGCATCACGCGGCTCCGCTACGCGCCACGCCCATGCGGAGAGGGCGAACGTCGCGATCAGCGCCATCGAGCTCGCGATCAGCGCCACCCGCCTCGTCAGCCACGACTCACCCGCCATCGCGGCGCCTCCTTCCGCGTCAGCAGATCGCCACGCGCTCACCGTAGCGCGCCTCGATCACCTCGGACGGCAGCCGCGCGCGCAGCGCGTCGGCGAGCGCGGCGGATGCCGCCGCTTCGCCGTGCACGACGAACACGCGCCGTGGCGGCTGCGTCGCCGTCGGCGATGCGGTCAGCCAGTCGATCAGCTCCGACCGGTCGGCGTGCGCCGAGAACTCGTCGACGCGCTCGATGCGAGCGCGCACGTCGTACCAGCGACCGAGGATGCGCACGGGGCTCTCGCCGTCGACGATCTGCCGCCCGAGCGTGCCCTGCGCCTGGTACCCGACGAAGAGGATCGTGCTCTCCGCTCGCCCGATGTTCGCAGCGAGGTGGTGCTTTACGCGCCCGCCGTTGCACATCCCGGCGCCGGCGATGATCACCGCGCTGCCGCGGATCTGGTTGATCGCCTTCGACTGCTCCACGGAGTGTACGAAGGTCAGGCCGGGCCACTCGAACGGCGAGTCGCCGCGCGCGAACGCGTCCGCGATCGCCGGCGCGAGCAGGTCGCGGTGGCGTGCGAACAGCTGCGTCACGGATGTCGCCATCGGGCTGTCGACGAAGATCATCAGCCGCGGGATGCGCGCGGCTGCCACGAGCCGGCCGAGGTGGTACAGCACGTCCTGCGCTCGCTCGACCGCGAACGATGGGATCACCACGTTGCCGCCGCGCGCGACGGCGCCGGCGATCGCGTCCTGGAGGCGGGTCTCCACGTCGCCTGCCGGGTGCAGCCGGTCGCCGTACGTCGATTCGACGACGACGGCTTCGGCCTCCGGGAGGTCCGCCGGCCGCTGCAGGATCGGTCCGCCGCCCGACCGGCCGAGGTCACCCGAGAAGACGACCCGGCAATCGCCGAGCGTCAGTCGCAGGATGGCGGAGCCGAGGATGTGTCCGGCGTCGAAGAACTCCGCGGTCACGCCGGGGACGATGGCCGCGCGGCGCCGGTAGCGCACGTGGCTGAAGTGCGCGGGCACCGCCCGGGCATCGCGCACGGTGTACAGCGGGCGCTCATCATGCGGGCCGCGGCGCCCCTCGCGGTCGTGACGGCGACGCCGCCCGGCGGCGTCCTCCTCGAGGATGTGCGCAGCATCTTCGAGCAGGATCGCCGCGATCTCGGCGGTCGGCTTCGTGCAGAAGATGCGCCCGCGGAAGCCGTCGCGTACGAGCTTCGGGAGGTAGCCGGTGTGGTCGAGGTGGGCGTGGGTGAGCACCACGGCGTCGATGCTCGACGGGGCGACGGGAAAGTCCGCCCAGTCGCGGTCGGCGAACTGCCGCTCCTGGAACAGCCCGCAGTCGACGAGCACGCGCGAGCCGGCCGCTTCCACGAGGAAGCGCGAACCGGTGACGCTCCCGGCCGCGCCGAGGAAGCGGA
>JBBDXH010000136.1:0-22971 GCA_040902395.1 Dehalococcoidia bacterium | reverse complement strand
AGCGCGCGGACACCGCGCGCGCCGAGCTTGATCGCGGCGATCGCGAGCACGCCCGAGCCCGCGCCGACGTCGAGCACCGCGTCGCCGTCGCGCACAAGCGCCTCGAGCGCCGCGAGGCAGAGCCGCGTGCTCTCATGCTGGCCGGTCCCGAACGCGGCGCCGGGGTCGAGCGCAACCACCGCTTCGCCCGGCGCCGCGTCGTACGGCTCCCACGACGGGTGCACCACCAGCCGGTGTCCGATGCGCTGGAGCGTGTAGAAGCGCTTCCACTCCTGCGCCCAGTCCTGCGGCTCGATGTCGATGTAGGCAACGGTCGTGATCGCCTCGCTCAGCGGGAGTGCCGCGAGCGTGGCCTCGAGCCGGCGCCGGGCCTCCTCGGGGAACGGCGCGCGCACCGTGGCCGCGAGCGTCGACGGCTCGGGCAGCTCCTCGTACGCGAACTCGCCGCCCTCGTCGACGCGGATCGCGGGGTGGATGGCAACGCCGGCGGGCGAGAAGGCGGAGAGCGCATCCGCGACCAGCTCGACGTCGATCGGCGCGACGCGAACGGCGATCTGCACCCAGCGATCGCTGTCGTCGCCGGCCGTCGCGCTCATCGCACGCCTACGAGAAGGCCTCCCGGATCCGGTCGAAGAAGCCGGAGCCGGCGCCCTGCTCCTTCGGCAGATCCGGCGCCCCGAGCGAGCGGCTCAACTCCTCGAGCGTGCGACGTTGCTCGGCGTTGAGCTTCGTCGGCGTCACCACGTGCAGGCGAACGAGCAAGTCCCCGCGCCCGGAACCGCGGAGGTGCGGCACGCCCCTGCCCCGCAGCGGATGGACCTCGCCGTGTTGGATGCCTGGCTTCAGCTCGACCTCGACGTCTTCGCCGTCGAGCGTCGGAATCTGAACGGTCGCGCCCAGCGCTGCCTGCGCGATGTTGAGTGGCAGGTCGTACACCAGGTGGTCGTCCATGCGGCGGAACTGCTCGTGCGGCTCGACATCCAGCTCGATGAACAGACTGCCGGCGGGTCCGCCGCGCAGCCCGTTGTCGCCTTCGCCGGCGAGGCGGATCTGCGCGCCCTCGTCCACGCCCGCGGGGATCTTCACGACGCGCGTGGCGCTCCGGCGGCGGATGCCTCGTCCCCGGCAGGTCGTGCACGGGTCCGTGACGACCGTGCCCTCGCCGCGACAGGTCGAGCACGCGGTGACGTTCACGAACTGACCGAAGAGCGACTGCTGTACGCGCCGGAGTTCGCCCGAGCCCTTGCACTCGGCGCACGTTTCGCGCTGCGACCCCTTCGTCTGCCCTGACCCCCTGCAGTCCGCGCACGTCTCCGTGCGGTCGTATGTCAGCTCCTTCTCGGCGCCGAAGACGGCCTCCACGAAGCTGATGCGCAGGCGCGTCTGGAGATCGGCGCCACGCTGCGGACCGGCGCGGCGGGTCGCGGTGCCGCGGAAGAATGCGTCGAAGATGTCGCCGAAGCCGCCGAAACCCTGGACGCCGTCGAAGCCCTGGGCGCCTCCGGCGCCCACGCCGGCGAGTCCGAGCCGGTCGTACCGCGCCCGCTTCTCCGGATCGGAGAGCACTTCATAGGCCGCGTTGATCTGCTTGAAGCGCTGCTCGGCGCCGTCTTCCTTGTTGCGGTCGGGGTGGTACTCCATCGCGAGGCGACGGAACGCGCGCTTGATGTCCGCCGCCGGGGCATCGCGCGTCACACCGAGGGTCTCGTAGAGGTCGGCCTGCGAATTCACTCAGCCATTCTAACCACGCGGCTCGCTCGGTCGCCTTCGGTGAACACCCTCGCTCGCATGCGAGCGTGCCCCGTCAACCACGCGCCGGCGCTTCGAGCAGCCGCGCCTCGAGCTCGTCGAAGACACGCGGCCGCACGCCCTGCGTACCGAGGAAGCCGCGCGCCGAGCCGTAGCGTTCACGCAGCGTCGCGAGCATCTCGGCCATCGCCTCGGGCACGACGCCAAGCGCCGGGTTCGGCGCCTCGTCCGGCGCGATCGCGCCGCCGGCACGGAGGCGCTCGACCAGCAGATCCATCGCTCGCCGGCTCTCCGCGTAGTCGGTGAGGATCGTCTCCTCGTCCACGCCGAGCGCGTCGAGCACGAGGGCGGCGAGCACACCGGTGCGGTCCTTGCCGGTCACGCAGTGAAAGAGCGCCGGATACGCCTCCTCGCGGGCGAGCAGCTGCACGGCCCGCGCCCACACCGCGCCGTACTCCTCGAGCATCGCGACGTACGCGGGATCCCAGCGGCCCGAGGCGCGCGCCTCGAACTTCGAGCGCGCGTTGCCCATCGGCAGGTGATGACGTTGCGCCGGCGCCTCGGCGAGTCCACCGAACCCGCGCGGGTCGTTGGCTTCATCGACGCTGCGGAAGTCGATGACCGTGGCGATGCGGAGCTCCGCCCGCACGCGCGCGACTTCCTCGGCCGACATGCGCTGCAGCTCACCGGAGCGGAACAGCCGGCGCCAGCGCACCACCCGGCCATCCGCGATCGGGTAGCCGCCGAGGTCTCGGAAGTTGTAGACGCGCTCGAACTGGAACGACCGCTCGAGCGTCATGGTCCGCCTTCGCTCTCCGTCGCTGATCGACGGAAACGCGGGGGGCCCCCCCCCCCCCCCCCCCCCCCCCCCCCCCCCCGCGACCGGGATTCGTGCACGCGATCCGGCGCTAGACCTCGCGGAACTCGCCTTCGACCGTCCCGGCCTCCTCGCCCGCGGGCGCACCTTCCTCGGACGTGCCGTTCGCGCCGGCGGCTTCCGCACCGTAGATCGCCTGGCCGATCTCCTGCATCGCCGTCGAGAGCGCCTCGGACTTGCGCTGGATCACGTCGACCTCTGTGCCGGCGAGCGCGTCGCGCAGCTCCTTGATCGCTCCCTCGACGGTCGACTTCTGCTGCTCGCCGATCTTGTCGGCGTGGTCGCGGAGCATCTTCTCCGCGGAGTACGCGAGCGTGTCGGCCGTGTTCCGGGACTCCGCCGCCACGCGCTTTGCCTGGTCTTCGGTGGCGTGCTCCTCGGCCTCGCGCTGCAGGCGCTTCACCTCTTCCTCGGAGAGGCCGGATGCCGCCTGGATCGTGACGTGCTGCTGCTTGCCGGTCGCCTTGTCGCTCGCCGAGACCTTGACGATGCCGTTCGCGTCGATGTCGAAGGTGACGCCGACCTGCGGGAGGCCACGCGGCGCCGGCAGGATGCCGTCGAGGATGAAGCGCGCGAGCGACTTGTTGTCGGCGGCCATCGGTCGCTCGCCCTGGAGCACGTGGATCTCGACGGACGGCTGGTTGTCCGCCGCGGTCGAGAACGTCTGCGACGCGCTCGTGGGGATCGTCGTGTTGCGCTCGATCAGCGGCGTCATCACCCCGCCGAGCGTCTCGATGCCGAGCGTCAGCGGCGTGACGTCGAGCAGCAGGACGTCCTTGACCTCGCCCTTGAGCACGCCGGCCTGGATGGCGGCACCTACGGCGACGACCTCGTCGGGGTTCACGCCCTTGTGCGGCTCCTTGCCGAAGAACTCCTGCACCTTCCTCTGCACGAGCGGCATGCGCGTCATGCCCCCGACGAGCACTGTCTCGTCGATCGCGCTCGCCGGCATCTCCGCGTCGGCCAGGGCCTTCTTGCACGGCTCGAGCGAACGGTCGACGAGGTCGCCGATCAGTTGCTCGAACTTCGAGCGCGCGATGTTCATTACGAGGTGCTTCGGTCCGGACGAGTCGGCCGTGATGAACGGCAGGTTGATCTCCGTCGACTGCGCAGACGATAGCTCGATCTTCGCCTTCTCTGCGGCTTCCTTCAGGCGCTGAAGGGCGGTGCGGTCCTGCGCAAGGTCGACGCCCTGGTCCTTCTTGAACTCGGACGCGAGGTAGTCGATCAGACGCGTGTCGAAGTCATCGCCACCGAGGAACGTGTCGCCGTTGGTGGCCTTCACGTGGAAGGTGCCGTCGCCCAGCTCGAGCACGGAGATGTCGAACGTGCCGCCACCGAGGTCGTAGACCGCGATGACCTCGTCCTCCTTCTTGTCGAGGCCGTAGGCGAGCGACGCGGCGGTCGGTTCGTTGATGATGCGCAGGACCTCGAGCCCGGCGATGCGGCCGGCGTCGCGGGTGGCCTGGCGCTGGTTGTCGTTGAAGTATGCGGGGACCGTGATCACGGCCTCCCTCACCTCTTCGCCGAGGTAGGCCTCCGCATCGGCCTTCAGCTTCTGCAGGATCATCGCGCTGATCTCGGGTGGGCTGTACTTGCGACCGCCCATCTCGACACCCGCGTCGCCGTTGTCGAGCGCGACGATCGGGAAGCCGGACGCGTGCTTGAAGCGCTGCACTTCGACGTCGTCGAAACGACGGCCCATGAGGCGCTTCACGGAGTAGATCGTGTTCGTCGGGTTGGTGACGGCCTGGCGCTTGGCGACCGTCCCCACCAGGCGCTCCCCGTCCTTGGCGACTGCGACCACCGACGGCGTCGTGCGGCCGCCCTCCGCGTTGGGAATCACCTGTGGCTCCCCGCCCTCCATGACGGCCATGCACGAGTTCGTCGTCCCCAGGTCAATCCCGATTACCTTGGCCATCGCTCTTCCCTCTCGCCCTGTTGGGTTCAGTCTTCGAACGAGTCGGCGCCGGCATCGCGCGGGGGGATCCCGTCCGAAGCGCCGCTGCCCACGAGAACCATGGCCGGCCGAATCACGCGATCGCCGATCGCGTAGCCCGCCTGCACCAGCTGGACCACCTTGCCGTCGTCTCCAGGCCCATAGCCGACGGCCTCGTGTATCTGCGGATCGAAGCGCTCGCCGAGCGCGGCGATCTCGCTCACCCCGGCTGCCTCCAGTACGCTCTGGAACTTCTGGCGAACGAGCCGCACGCCTTCAAGCCACTGGTGCCGGGCAAGCTCCGGCGGAACGGAGTCCAGCGCGCGGCCGAGGTCATCGGCGATCGGCAGGAACCCGCGCACGACCGACGTGAGCGTGGAGCGAGTGTGCTCGATCCGTTCCTGCTGGGACCGCCGCTGGAGGTTCTGGTAGTCCGCCACGGCGCGCTGATAGTGCGCGTTGGCCTGTTCGAGCTCCGCGCGCAGGGCGGCCAGCTCGTCTTGGATGGACTCGCCGGACTCGCCGCCCGCCCCTGCGGACGCGGCGTCTGCGCGGGCCTCGGCGGCACGCTCATCCGCTGGCGAATTCGTCATACGCTCCTCGCTCGCTGTCATGAGACGAGAGCTCCGCCGCGCCGAGCGCTCAGCGCACACCCTCAATGAGATGGCTCATCAGAGTGGCGACGTAGCGGACGCGCGGAATCGTGCGCTCGTACCGCATACGCGTGGGCCCGAGCACAGCCACCGTACCGACCGAGCCGGCCGCGTCGCCGTAACTCGACACCACGACACTCCACTCCAGCATGCCCTCATCACCGTGCTCGCGTCCGATCAAGACGCGGGTGAGACCGATCCGCTCCGTACGGGCGTGCTCGACGAGCCGGCGCACGCGGTACGCCTGCATCTGCTGCACGGCGAGCAACATGCGCTCGACGCTGGCGAACTCCGGCTGCTCGAGCGCGGCGCGCAGGCCGTCGAGGAACGTCTCGTCGGTGTAGCGCTGCTCCTCGATGAGCTCGGCCACGGCGCGCACGATCATCGCGTCCTCGATGTCGCCCATCTCCGCGGCAAGCGCGAGCGTGGCAGCGGCACCGCGGCCGGACATCTGCGCGTTCAGCCGGATCGTGCGCTCGTTCAGGAGCTCCTGTCCGGCCGGCGAGTGCTGGGGCACGATGCGCTGCCGCACGCGGCCGTCGTCCATCACGGCGACGAGCAACGCCGAGTCGCCGTGCAGTTCCACGAGCTGCATGTGCTTGAGGTGCGCGCCGGCGACCTGCGGTCGCGTCACGACGGCCACGTTGCCCACGGACGCGGCGAGGATCGTCGCGGCGAGGCTCAGCCACTCGTCCAGCCCGCCCAGCACCTGGTGGAGCTGGTGCTCGATCGTGCGCTGCTCCTCGGGGGCCACCGGGTCTTCCGCCATCAGCGATTCGACGTAGTGCCGATACCCGAGCTCGGCCGGCACGCGGCCGGCCGACGTGTGGGGATGTGTGATGTAGCCGTCGTCCTCGAGGCGCGCCATCTCGTTCCGGATGGTCGCGCTCGATACGGGGAGCCGGTGCTTCTCCACGAGCGACCGCGACGACACCGGCTCGGCCGTCTCGATGTACTGCTGCACAACCAGGCGCAGGATCGCTGCCTGGCGCTCTGTCAGCACGTGTACCGTCCTTCGATCGTCGTTAGCACTCTCAGACAGAGAGTGCTAATCACCCGACGATTGTATTCAGCGAGGCTTCGCCGGTCAAACCCGAGCAGACGCCTGCGGGCGACGCGCCGCTCGCGTGCGAGTGACCTTCGGGCACGTATACTCGCACACTCGACGACCGGCGGAGGCGATCACGACACCACATAACGCGTCTCGCGACGAGGATGAGCGGTCCGTGGCTGCCCTCGAGGAGGATCGCCTGGCGCGGCGGGCGCGCAGCGACCGCAGCGCGTTCTCTGCCCTGTACGCCGCGCACGTTGACCGCGTGTACCGGTATCTGCTGTCACGCACGTCCAGCCCTGCGGACGCCGAAGAGCTGACGTCGCGCACGTTCCTCAACGCGCTCACCCACCTCGATCAGTACCGCGGCCGCGGCAGTGGCTTCGGATCGTGGCTGATGAGCATCGCCCACAACCTGCTTGCGAACTGGTATCGCGACCGCGGACGCCGGCCGCCGACCGAGGCGCTCGACGCAGCGGTCGCCATCCCCGCCGACACGCCCGGTCCCGAGTCGAGCCTCGAAAAGCACGAACTCATCCAGCGCGTGCGCGATGCGGTGAGCACGCTGGGCGAGGATCGCCAGCGGCTCATCGCGCTGAAGTACGTGGACGGCCTGCCCAACGCGGAGATCGGCCGTATGATGGGCCGCAGCGAAGGCGCGGTGAAGGCGCTCCACCACCGCACGCTGCGAGAGCTACAGCGGCGGCTCGACACCGGGCAGGGCGGCTGAGCCATGCCGGGCGCATCCGATGGCTCGAGGGGTGATGCATGAGGCTGCCGGTGCGGATTACCGGAGTCGGCGGCTACCTGCCTCCGCGAACGCTCACCAACCACGAACTCGCCCAGATGGTCGACACTACGGACGACTGGATCTTCTCCCGCACCGGGATCCGTGAACGGCACATCGCCGGTCCGGAAGAGACGTCGAGCACGATGGGCATCGCGGCTGCGCGCGCAGCCCTCGCCTCCGCCGACGTGGATGCAGCCGACGTCGACATGATCGTGGTCGGCACATCCACGCCCGACGGGATGTTCCCGGCGACCGCTACCCGCATCCAGCACGGCATCGGCGCTACCCACGCAGGCGCGTTCGACGTGAACGCCGCCTGCGCGGGCTTCCTCCACGCGCTGAGCGTGGGCGCGCAGTACGTCGCCTCGGGCAGCGCGCAACGCGTGCTCGTGATCGGCAGCGAGACGATGTCGCGCATCCTCGACTGGACAGATCGCGGCACCTGCGTGCTCTTCGGCGACGGCGCAGGGGCGGTGCTCCTGGAATCGGCGGCGCCGGGCGAGCTCGGCGGCATCGACGCGTTGCTCCTGCGCTCCGATGGCAGCCAGGCCGGATCGCTCTATGCGGACGGACCGTGCACGCCGGCGCTCGCCGGCGCGCGCGCGGAGGCGCACATCGTCATGGACGGCCAGGCCGTCTTCCGCTCCGCGGTGACCGGCCTGGCGAACGCCGCTGCCGACGCCATCGCCGAGGCGGGACTCACCATCGACGACATTGCGCTCTGCATCCCGCACCAGGCGAACGTGCGCATCATTCAGGCCGTGGCGAAGAGTCTCTCGCTGCCGATGGACCGCGTGTTCGTGAACCTCGACCGCACGGGCAACACCTCGAGCGCCAGCATCCCGCTGGCGCTCGCCGAGGCCTGCGCCACGGGGCGCCTTCAGCCCGGGGACCGCATCCTCTTCGCCGCCTTCGGCGGCGGTCTCTCATGGGGCGCCGCGGTCTTGCTGTGGTCGGGGGTGCGCGTCGCCCGGTCGACTGACCGCGTCAGCGCCCGCGTCGCGGGCGCCACCACGTCCGCGTGACGTCCGGGCCCTCCGCGTCGGACGAGGCGCCGCGTCCGCGCGTCGTGATCACGGGCGCCGGCGCCGTCTGCGCGCTCGGCCCCACCCCCGCCGCGATCTGGGACGCGATGGCGGAGGGCCGCTCGGCCTTCGGACCGATCACGCGCTTTGACGCGTCACGCTTCGCGACCCGCATCGCCGCCGAGGTGGCGGACGCGGATCGCCGAGACCCGCGCTTCGAGGAAGCCTACTGGGATCGTCTCGACGCCCGCTCACGCTTCGCCGTGCGCTCGACGCTCGATGCGGTGCGCCACGCCGGCCTCTCGCTGACGCCCCAGAACCGGGCGCAGGTCGCCGTCGTGCTGGCGTCCGAGCGGCCGCCCGACGAGGCGCTCGCGGCGGGTGCGGAGCGGCTCGCCGCCGGTGATGTCGACGGCGCGGCCGCCGCGCTCGCCTCCACCGCGAGGCCGTGGGCGCCGGCTGAGCGCGTCGCCGCGTTGCTGGGGAGCACCGGCCCGGTGCTGCAGCTGGGCCACGGCACGGCCGGGGGGCTCGACGCGGTGATCGAGGCCGCGGCGATCATCCGTCGCGGAGACGCACTCGTCGCGATCGCCGGCGGCGCCGAGGCCCCGATCACGCCGCTCACGCTCGCCGCCTACCAGGGCGCCGGGTTGCTTTCCCGCCGGAACGCAGACCCCGCCGCCGCCGCGCGACCGCTCGACCGCGATCGCGACGGCATGGTGCTCGCCGAGGGCGCCGCGATCGTCGTGCTCGAGCTGCTCGAGGTCGCGGTCGCGCGCGGCGCACGCATCCTCGCCGAGATCGAGGGCGAAGGGCTGCGCTTCTCGCCCGGCCGCAGCGGCGAACCGGCGCTCGACGCTGCGCCGATCGGCCAGGCGCTGCAACAGGCGCTCGCGGTCAGCGGCCGCATCCAGTCGGAAGTCGACGTGATCGCCCTGGACGCCGCCGGCACGGTGGACGGCGATCGCATCGAGGCACTCGGCGTGCGCCGCGTCTTCGGGGCGGCCGCGCGGCATCACGTGTACACGCCGGCGCTCAAGTCGCACACGGGCCACGCGCTGGGCGCCTCTGGTCCGCTCACGCTCGTGCTCATGCTCGAAGCGCTGGAGCGCCAGCGCATACCGGCGACACGCAATCTCGATCACGAAGGCGAGGAGATCGAGCTGGACGGCAACGCCCGCGGGATCCGTGAGGACAGCGTGCGCGTCGTCGGGATCAACGCCATCGGCGCGTCGCACGCGGCGTTCGTACTGCTCACCCACCCGCGCGCGATGCGCCGCATCCCCGAGTTCGTCGAGTCCGCGACCCTGCCGCTCCCGGACGCGAACGCGGACCTGCCGTAGCCGCGACGCGAATTCCGCGGCGCGCACCGATCGCACGCAGGTGGTCCGTGACGATCCCCACCGGTAGGATCGCACCCACTCCCCGCCCAACTCGGAGGGTTCGTTGGACATCACCTGGCTTGGCCATGCCGCGATCCGCATGCGGGCGCGCGACGCCGCCGTCGTGATGGACCCGACCGACAAGTCCGACGGCTGCGACATGGGACGACCGACCGCCGAAATCGTCACGATCAGCCACGCGCACCCGCACCACAGCTATGTCGCCGGGGTCAAGGGTGAGCCGATGGTGCTCGACGGGCCCGGCGAGTACGAGATCACCGGCATCCACATCGAGGGCATGCGCGCCTCGCTGCGGCCCGTCGAAGGGGCGGACCCGCCTGCGGCGCGGGGGACGATCTTCATCTTCGAAGCCGAGGAGCTGCGACTGGCGCATCTCGGGGGCCTCGGCGTCCCCTTGAGCGCTCAACAGTCCGAGCACCTCGCGAACCTCGACGTGCTGTTCATTCCTATCGATTGCCCGGAATCGCTGCCCGCCGAGCAGGCCGCGCGCATGGCGCGCGCGATCGAGCCGCGCATCGTGATCCCGATCGCCTACGCCCCACCGGCGCAAGGGGTCGCGCCCGCCCTCCAGGCCTTCGTGCAGACGATGGGCCTCTCGCTCGAGGACCCCGTGTCGCGCGCGACGCTCAATCGGCGAGCGATCGGTGGCGACAACACGCGGATCATGCTCCTGGAGTCGCGCGGCTAATCACCATCGCCCCGGCCACGCTCCCATGTTCCGGCCAGACCCGGTAATGACAGAAGCCCCCGGCTCGCAGCATGAGCGGGGGCGTCATGCAGGGCGAGGCCACGGCTACGGGAGGAACCCGCCGCCGATCGGATCCTGTGGCACGCCGTTGCGGATGATCTCGAAGTGCACGTGCGGGCCCGTGGAGCGACCGGACGTGCCTTCAGCGCCAAGCAGGTCGCCCTTGCCGACGCTCTGCCCGCGGATGACGTTGATCGAAGACAGGTGTGCGTACAGCGACTCGTATCCGCCGCCATGATCGATGATCACGTGAAGCCCGTACGAGCAGCAGGGGTTGCCGCCCGCGAACGAGACCGTGCCGCTACGCGCCGCGTACACCGCCGAACCCCACGGAGCGGAGATGTCGATGCCGAGCGGGTGAGAGGGCCCGAAGTAAGACGTGATCCGACCGGTGATCGGCCACCGCCAGCTGTCCCCGTCGTCCAGAGGCGGCGCCACCGTGACGGCGGGACGGAGCGACGGCGCAACCGGCGCAAGCCTGCGACCGCCGGGCACGAGGATCAGTGCATCGGAGCGCAGGCGGTTCGGATCATCCTGGAGCCCGTTCGCGGTGAACTCGATGATGTCGCGCGCCTCGGCGTCGTAGCGAGCGGCGATCTCCGACACCGTCTCGCCAAAGCGCACGGAATGGATGATGCCCTCGACGGACGGGACCTGTAGGGTGATCCCGACGGCGAGCGCGTTGCGGTCGCTGATGTCGTTGTTGTTCCACACGATGTAGTCAGCAGTGACGTGATAGCGGGAAGCGATCGAACTGACGGTGTCGCCGTCCTGCACCTGGTACTCGAAGAAGATCGGCACGCGCTCGACGCGTGCTGCGGTCACAACTTCACTCGAGACGGCAGCCCCGCGTTGCTGATCGGCAAGCACCGTCACAGTGCCGCTCGTCCCGTCCTGCGCGCTCACGACTTCGTCCTGCACGGTCGCCGGCGCGGTCACGGTCAACGGGAGGGGAGAGGCGCCGATCTCGCCGGATACGCTCGCCGCCGTCGCGGCGCTGGCGAGACCGGGGAGCGACAGGTTGCTGGCGAGCAGTGTCGGTTGGGGCACGGTACCGGGGACGGATACGGGGAATCGGCCGATCAGCGCGACGCTGAGGATCAACACAGCGATCACGCCGAAATGGGCGATCGGTCGGCCGTGTGGCCTGCGTGCCGCCGCCGGATGAAGCCGCGCCCGAAGGAGCCGACGGCTACGGCGCGGCCGCCTCGACGGCGGTATGACCGTTCCCTGGATAGCGCATCCCTGCCTACCAGGCCCGAGAGGGCCCATCCCCGCCCTGGATGGAGCCCGCGGTCACACCCGCGAACATTGCGGAATCGTATCACCGGACCGGCGTAGCAACGCCAGTAGGGGCTTTACTTATCCACAAAGAATGACCGTGTTGAGAACGCGCTCGGGGGACAACTCTGTGCGTTTCCGAGCCGGAGGGCGAAGCTTTGCGGCCGGATCGCATGCAGCCATCGGCACACGGCTGAGGCAAGGCGCCTTGGCTAAATCACGTCCGTCTTCAGGGTCGAGAGGAACTCAGCGTTCGTCTTCGTCTTGCTGAGGCGCTCGATCACGCGTTCCGCAGCGTCCGAGCCGTCCTCTTCGAGCATGGAGGCCATGCGCCGCAGCAACCAGATCTGCCGGAGCTCCTCTTCGCCGAAGAGCAGATCCTCGCGACGGGTCGACGATGCGAGGACGTCGATCGCGGGGAAGACTCGCTTCTCGGCGAGGCGCCGAACGAGCCGCAGCTCCATGTTGCCTGTGCCCTTGAACTCTTCGAAGATCACGTCGTCCATGCGCGACCCGGTTTCCACGAGGCACGTCGCGATGATCGTGAGCGAGCCACCCTCTTCGGTGTTTCGCGCCGAACCGAAGAAGCGCTTCGGCGGATAGAGGGCGATCGGGTCCATGCCGCCGGACAGCGTGCGCCCGCTGGTGGGCATCGCGGTGTTGTAAGCGCGCGAAAGACGCGTGATCGAATCCATCAGGATCACGACGTCCACGCCGCCTTCGACGAGGCGCTTGGCGCGCTCGAGCGCGGCTTCGGTCACGCGCGTGTGGTCCTCGACCGGCTCATCGAACGTGGAGGCGATGACCTCGCCGCGCACCGAGCGCCGCATGTCGGTCACCTCTTCGGGGCGCTCCCCGATCAGCAGGATCATCAGGTGAATCTCGGGGTGGTTCTGGACGATGCCGTGCGCGATCGACTTCAGCAGCATCGTCTTGCCGGCCTTGGGCGGCGAGACGAGCAGACCACGCTGCCCGCGCCCGACGGGCGCGAACAGATCGACCATGCGCTGTGACGTCTCCGACTGTGTCGTCTCGAGCCGCAGCATCTTGTTGGGGAAGATTGGGGTCAGGCTCTCGAAGTCCGGTCGCCGCTTCGCGTCCTCGGGGTCCATGCCGTTGACGGTGTCGACGCGCAGCAGCCCGTAGTACTTCTCGGACTCCTTCGGCTGTCGCACCTGGCCCGTGACGTAGTCGCCCGAGCGGAGGCCGAAGCGCCGAATCTGCGACTGCGAGACGTAGACGTCGCTGGAACCCGGGAGCAGACGTTCGCCGCGCAGGAACCCAAAGCCATCATCGACGATCGTGAGCACGCCACCGGAGTAGATCGTGCCGTTGCGTTCGGCCTGCCGCTGGAGGATGCGGAAGATCAACTCCTGCTTGGGCAGAGCGGCGGCGTTCTCGATCACCATCTCGCCGGCGCCGAACTCGATCAGCTGCTCGCGCGTCCACTTGTCCATGTCCGCGATGTTGACCGCGGGGACATCGGGATCCGTGCGCTCCTGCTCGTAGGGCTGGGCGTCGCGCATGTCGCGGGGGTCGCGCAGGTCGCGATCTCGACCGTTACCGTTGCGCGCCGGACGCCGCCCGCGGCGGCGAGACTCGCTCGATGCGTCTGCGGGCACGCCGTCATGCCCACGTGGGGGTGTGCTTGTCATGTAGACGATAAAACCTTGCGCCTGTGGCAGGTGGAGAAGAGTGCCGCTAGAAGAGCTGGCTGCCACATGTTAGCGAATCCCCCCGCATCTCACAAGAGCACACACACGTACGTCGTGCCCCGCAGACCGACGGGCGGCGCGTCGGCTCGCCGCCATCGCCCTCAAACGGCTGCGTACTTTGCCGCGTCCGCGAGGAACCGTTCGATGCCGGCATCCGTGAGTGGGTGGTGCACCATCTGGAAGAGCACGTTCGGAGGGAGCGTCGCGATGTGCGCGCCGGCGAGCGCTGCGTCCGTCACGTCACGTGCCCCGCGAATGCTGGCGGCGAGTACCTGCGTGGAGAGATCGTGCCGCTCGAAGATCGTGACCATCTCGCGCACGACCTCGAGGCCGTCGTGTCCGGCATCCTGCAGCCGCCCGACGAACGGCGACACGAACGCCGCACCCGCGCGTGCGGCCAGCAGCGCCTGGTTCGCCGAAAAGATCAGTGTGGTGTTCACGCGGATGCCCTCCGCGCTCACGCGGTGGATGGCCTCGAGCCCGGCCTCGCTCATCGCGATCTTGACGACGACGTTCGGGTGCCACGACGCGACGCGCCGCGCTTCGGCCACGAGCTCGTCGGGATCGCTCGAGATGCACTCCGCGGAGATCGGACCGTCGACGAGCTCGCAGATCTCGAGCACGCGATCGCGGTACTCCACGCCCTCGCGCGCCAGCAGCGACGGGTTGGTGGTGACGCCGTCGAGCACGCCCATGCGCGCGCCGCGCCGGATGTCGTCGATGTTGGCGGTGTCCATGAAGATGCGCATCGCGTCCCCCTCTCGACGCGTGTGCATGGACCGACCGGCCGCGCGGCCGGGGATGCTAGAACGGCTTGAACACCGAAAGCCAGACCATGATCGGGATGGTCGCGGTGATCAGCGTGCCGAAGACGAGCGGCACGTTGTCTGCGAGCGCGTCGCGCAGCGCATCCGTGATCTCGCCCTGCTTGCGTGCCTGGAGCGCAAGCATCCGCGCGCGTCGCAGTCCGACGCCCATCAGCGGCAGGAAGACGAAGATGTCGAGCGCGAGCAGCGCCTGGAGCGCGGCGAGCCAACCGGTCGTGATCACGTTGTAGTCCGCCGACGCGGCCCAGGCGTAGCCACTGAACACCGTCGCGATCATGCCGGGCAGCAGCCACGAGGCTTCGTTGCGCTGCGCCTCGACGAGCAGCAGCGCCTTCTCCTCGATGGTCTCGGCGAACCACGCGCGCCAGATCGGCACGACCGTGTTGCCGATCCCCGCCATCAACCAGAAGAGCGCGAGGGTGTGCAGGAACCGCCAGACCGTCACGCTCCGCCGGCTCCGCCCGGGGCAGCCTCCTGTACCTGGAACACGGGCGCGGCCTCGCCGCGGCCGGCGTCGTCTGCGTGCGCGAGCGCTGCGCCCACGAAGTCACGAAAGAGCGGGTTCGGTCGGTTGGGCCGGCTCGTGAACTCTGGATGGAACTGCGCTCCGACCATCCACGGATGGTCGCGTACCTCAACGATCTCGACGAGCAGTCCGTCCATGGTCCGGCCGGCGACGACCAGCCCGTGCTGCACGAGCTGTGGGAGCAGCTCATTGTTCACCTCGTAGCGGTGCCGGTGCCGCTCCCGCACCACGGACTCGCCGTACGCCGCCGCCGCGAGTGTCCCCGGCACGATCCGGCAGTCGTAGCCCCCAAGCCGCATCGTCCCGCCCATGTCGAGGATCTCTCGCTGCTCGGAGAGCAGCGAGATCACCGGGAAGGGGGTGCGTGGATCGGCTTCGGTGGTGTTCGCCTCAGGCATCCGTGCGACGTTGCGCGCGAACTCGACGACCAGCATCTGCAGCCCGAGGCAGTCGCCGAGGTAGGGAATGCGCCCCTCGCGCGCGTAGCGCACGGCGTTGACCTTGCCCTCGAGCCCACGATCGCCGAAGCCCGGGCAGAGGAGGATGCCGTCCACGTCGCCGATCACTGCTTCGGGTGTGCGGTGTTCGAGGTCCTCAGCATGCACCCAGCGGATGTCGAGCGACGCCGAGTGGTGCACCCCGGCGTGCACCAGCGCCTCCTTGATCGAGAGGTAGGCGTCGTGCAGCTCAACGTACTTGCCGACGACCGCGATCCGCGCGAAGCGCTTCGGGTTGCGCAGACGCTCAACGAACGATCGCCACTCGTCGAGATCGGGCGTCTTCTCACCCGTCCCGAGATGCCGCACCGCGAGGTCGCCGAGACCCGCCGCCTCGAGGATCAGCGGCACCTCGTAGATCGAATCGGCGGTCTCCAGCGCGATCACGGCCTGCCGTTCGATGTTGCAGAAGAGCGCGATCTTGTCGCGCAGCGCCTCGGGCACGGGATAGTCCGAGCGCGCCAGGATCACGTCCGGCTGAATGCCAAACGTGCGGAGTTCGCGCACGGAGTGCTGCGTCGGCTTCGTCTTCAGCTCACGCGTGGCGCCGATATACGGCAACAGCGTGACGTGGATGGACATGGTGTCTTCGCGCCCGGCCGCGTAGCGCATCTGGCTGATCGCCTCGAGGAACGGCTGGCTCTCGATGTCGCCGACGGTCCCGCCGACTTCGACCACCACCACATCCGCCTTCAGCGCCTGGCCGGCGTAGCGGATGCGGCGCTTGATCTCGTTCGTGACGTGAGGGATCGCCTGGATCGTGCCGCCGAGGTAGTCGCCGCGCCGCTCCTTGCGGATCACCTCGTCGTAGATCTGGCCGCTCGACGACGAGTTCGCGGCGGTCAGCTCGTCGTCGAGAAAGCGTTCGTAGTGACCGAGATCGAGGTCGGTTTCGGCGCCGTCGTCCGTGACGAACACCTCACCGTGCTGGTACGGCGACATCGTGCCGGGATCGACGTTGATGTAGGGGTCGAGCTTGAGGATGGAGACGGAAAGACCGCGGGACTTGAGGATGCGGCCGAGGGAGGCGGTGACGATGCCCTTGCCGACCGAACTGACGACGCCGCCCGTCACGAAGATGTACTTGGTCATGGGGCCTTCGGTCTGCGGGGAGGTCCCGGTTTGGCCCAGTTTCCGTGCTCGTCCGGAGGGTGTCAAACCTCAGGCTTGCCGCCCGCGCAGAACGAGCGCGGAGCGACCACGTCCGCGACGCGGGACTACAGGCACGCCTCTCGCGTGCGCTGCGCGCCGCGTTGCTAGGCTGCGCGCACAGGCGGATGGAACGCACGCGGGAGGCAGCATGTCACGCTACGAGATCCTGCTCTTTCTGCACCTGCTCGGTGTCTTCATTCTGATCGCGGCGGCCGGGGTCAGCACGGCCGCCGGCGTGGCGACGGGGCGGATCACGCGCGTCCGCACGGCCGCGTTCCTGCTCGATCTCCAGCATCGGGTGGAGTGGTTCGTCACCCTGCCCGGCGCGATCCTCGTGCTCGTCGCCGGCCTGTTGCTGGTCGACACCGCCGGCTACAGCCTGTCTGACGGCTGGATCACAGGCGCGATCGTCCTGCTGGTGCTGTCGCTCGTGCTCGACTTCGGTGGCCTGATCCCGCGCAACCGCCGCGCCCGCCGTGTCGCCGATCGCATGCTCGCGGAGGGCATCGAGGTGGGTGACGAGCTACGTCGCGCGGCCGCCGCGCCGCTCACGATGGCGATGGGCGTCGCGCTCGACCTGTCCTTCGTCGTCTTTCTCTGGCTGATGGTGACGAAGCCGGGATCGTGAACGCGCGCGGCGAATATCCCCCTTCCGGGGGACGCGCCGGGGCGCCGTCCGCGGGCACTATTCGCGGGAGAAAGGACGGTGCTCCATGGACCGCATCCCGCTGTATCCGCCGGCGACGCGCGGGTGGATGACGCTCGTCGCTCCGTTCACGACACAGTGGACCGTGCGGCGCGTGGCATACGTGGCCGCGCGCTTCCTGCTCTCCCTGGCGTACTTCATCGCGCTCGTCGTCGGCCTCGCAGTGGGCGGCGCGCTGGCGTGGACGATTCCCGGGCTCGCCCTGCTGATCGCGGTGATCGTCGGCGCACGCTGGCTGGGCGATCTCGAGGCACTGCTGGCGCGGCCTCTCGCCGGCGTGCCGTTCCGGCGTCCGCCCACGTGGTTCGACCGCCAGGTCTCGCTGCGGCAGCAGGCACGCCAGGTGTTCGGCGATCCGTCGACGTGGACGGGGCTGATCTACCTGCTCGTCGATCTGTCCCTCGGCATCGCGTCATTCGTGATCCTGGTCGCGGGCGTCGCGATCGCCGTCACGCTCGCGCTCGCGCCCTTCGCGCTTGGAGCCGTCTCCCCCATTCGACGATCCGGACGCCGTGTTCGACCTGGGCGTGTGGACGGTGGACACCGCAGGCGAGGCGATCTTGCTGGCGCCCGTCGGGCTGGTCTTCGCGACCATCCTCGTGCACCTCGTGAACGCGGCGGCGTATCTGTACGCGCGGTGGGCGGGGCTCATGCTCGGCAGCCGCGCGCGCAACATCCCGCCACACGTCCCCACCTCGCCACCGCTCGACGACGTCCCGCCGGAGAGCGAGACGCCGCATGACGCCGTTGGATCGCCGGCCGCGCCGGCGCTCGCGTCGCTCACGCGTCGCGAACGCGAGGTGCTGCGGCTGATCGCGCGCGGCCACTCGAATGCGGAGATCGCGGAGGCCTTCTTCGTGAGCGAGGGCCCCGTGAAGACACACGTGAAGCGCGTGCTCGCGAAGCTCGACGTGCGTGACCGCACACAGGCCGCCGTGCTCGCGTTCAACAGCGGCTTCGTCGTGCCGCAGACCGATGCGGAACGCACCGCCGAACCGGCGGCGCCGCGTGAGCGCCTCGCACTCGTGCGCTGACGCCGCGCGGCGAGTTGCGACCCCGCGCACCGCACGAAGAGGCCCCTCCGTGCGGGAGGGGCCTCGGGTGTCCCGCCGTGAGCGCCGGCTAGACGCCGATCGCGTCCGCCACGTCGCGCAGGCCGAGCGACTCGAGCTTCACGCGGCTCGGCTTGCTCGTCTCCTGGTCCCAGCCGGCCTCGTCGTACCACTCGCGCTTCATGGTCTCGAGGTCGATCGTGAAGCCCTCGTGCGGACCGGCGCCCTGGGCCGGGTCGCCGAGCAGGCGGCCGGGGATGTGACGCTTCGCGGGGTTGTTGCCGTGCTTCACGGCGAAGGCGAGGCGCAGGTTGGCGATACGCTCACCAACCTCGTTCAACTCCTCGTGCGTCGTGTCCCAGCCGGTGACGAGGTTGATCCACTCGGGGATGCGGTTCGTGGGCGCCATCGTGTAGATGAAGTAGCACATGCCGGCGGAGTTCATGATGTGCGCCTGCTCGTGCGCCGCCTTGTGGATCTTGCCGCGGCCCGCGAACTGCTTCTTGTCTTCGGGCGCCTTCGGCATCGTCGGGAACTTCGACGACTTGCCGGGCGACCACAACGTGTGGCGCGCCGGCGTCGGGTCGAGCGCGTACGAGGCGGCGAAGCCGATGTCGAGCTTCGGGTCGTGCATCGGCGGCTCTTCGCCGTCGATCGACGTCACGAACTCGCCGGCGCGGCCGCCGATCCGCTCGGCGGCGCGCTGCACGCCGTCCGCGAGCAGCTCGCCGAGCCGGCCTTCGCGCCGGCCGATCTTGTGCAGGGTCTGGAGCATGGCCGAGGCGTTCCCCCAGCGCAGGTCGATGCCCTCGGTGTCCTCCTTGGTGAGGATGCCCTTCTCGTAGCACTCGATCGCGAAGCCGATGGTCGCGCCCGTCGAGATCGTGTCGAGGCCGTACTGGTTCGACCAGTGATTCGCCGCGAGCATCGCGTCCTGGTCCCCGATGCCGTTGGACGCGCCGAACGCACCCATCGACTCGTACTCGGGCCTGTGGGTGTGCTTCGGGAACGCGAACTCGCCACGGTCGCTGCCGTCTACCGACTCCGCGCCGCACGCCACCGGGCAGTGCCAGCACGCGTACTTCTTCTCCATGTCCACGTTCATGTTCGGGCCGGTCATGTTGGAGACGTCGAGCGGTCCGACGAGGTCGATGACGCCGATGCCGCCCCAGTTCTTCACAGGAGCGTCCCCGTTGATTGCCGAGTTCGCCGTGATGCCGGTGGTGCCGAACGTGGTGAAGAAGTTGCGCGCGCCCTGGTTGAAGCCGGTCAGGCTGTCCTTGACCGTGAGCAGCACTTCCTTGCTCTGCGCCATGATCTTCGCGGTCGGCTTGCAGACCACGGCCTTGAGCTTCTTCGAACCCATGACCGCGCCCACGCCCGAGCGGGCGGCAAGGCGGCCGCGCTCGTTGGCGATGCCCGCCATGAGGTTGACGTGCTCACCGGCAGGACCGATCAGGGCAACGCTGATCTTCTTGCCCAGGTCTTCCTTCATCTGATCTTCAACGTCGATCGCCAGCCCGCCCCAGTAGGCTGCGGCGTCGCGCAGCTCGACCGTGTCGTCGTCGATGTAGAGGTACACCGGGTGGTCGGAGGCGCCGGAGAAGAGGATGCCGTCGTAGCCGACGAACTTGAGCGCGGGGCCGAAGTCGCCGCCGCAGTTCGCGTCGCCCCAGCCGCCGTTCTTCGGCGACTTGCACACCACCTGGAAGCGCTGGCCGAACAGCGGCGTGCCGGTGAGCAGGCCGGGGAAGAAGCCGAGGATGTTGTCTGGCCCCAGCGGGTCCGCATCGGCCGGGATGCGGTCGAAGAGCAGGCGCGCACCGAGCCCGTATCCGCCGAGCAGCTCCCGGTACATCTGCTCCGGGATCTCCTCGGGCTCGATCTCGCCCGTGGTGAGGTTGACGTTCAGGATCCGGCCGTTGATTGCCTCTGCCACTGTGCTCGTCCTTTCAGGATGCTCTACCTGGTCACGCCCCCCGGGCGCGGAACATACGAGGGATCGCGAGATTGCCCGCCCCTACAGGCGCATCTAGGCTTCTCGTCAGGCCTGCGCCGCCGGGGCCAGTCTAGCGACCTCGCGCCCGCGCCGCGCTGCGATCGGATTGGCCCATGCCGGACGGTTCCGAAATCACCACCCTCGCCAACGGCCTCCGCGTGCTCACCACGCCGATGCCGACCGCGCAATCCGCCGCGGTCGCGTTCTTTGTCGGGGTCGGCTCGCGCCACGAGGCCCCACGTACCAACGGGCTCTCGCACTACATCGAGCACATGCTCTTCAAGGGCACCGCTCAACGACCCGACCACGCGCAGATCTCGGAGGCGATCGAAGGCGCCGGAGGCGGTCTCAACGCGTATACCACCCGGGAGCTCACCTGCTACTGGGCGAACCTCCCGTTCGAGCGCTACGACACCGGCATCGAGGTGCTGGCCGACATGCTCCAGCACAGCGTGTTCGCGCCGGAGGAGATCGAGCGTGAGCGCACCGTCGTCCAGCAGGAGATCCGCCGCTCGCACGACAGTCCCGGCTCGCACGTCGGCGATCTGATCGGCGAAGCGATCTACGGAGACCAGCCGATCGGCTGGCCGGTCACGGGCACGCTCGAGACCGTCGACGGGGTGCAACGCGACGACTTCATCGAGCACATGGCCACGCATTATCGCGGGCCGAGCTGCGTGCTGTCCGTCGCCGGCAACGTCACTCACGAGGCGGTGCTGGCGATCGCGGAGCGGTGCATCGTGGATCTGCCGGCGGAGCCGGCCCCCCCCCGCGCCACGGCGCGCTGGGGCCCGCCGGCCGAGTACATCCGCATCGACACGCGCGAGCTGGAGCAGACCAACTTCGTGCTCTCCACGCAGGCAATCGCACGCCACGACCCGGATCGCTACGCGCTCGACGTCCTGAACACGGCGCTCGGGCGCGGCATGTCGTCGCGGCTGTTCAAGGAGGTCCGCGAGAAGCGCGGCCTCGCGTACTCCGTGTCGTCGGGCTCTTCGCGCTACCTCGACATCGGGGCCGTGAGCGTGAGCGCAGGCGTCACCCGCGAGCACCTGATCGAGGCGCTCCAGGTCATCCTCGCCGAGCTGAACCGGCTCGTGGACGAGCCGATGCCCGAACCGGAGCTGCAGCGCACGAAGGACTTCGCGGTCGGCAGCTTCCGACTCTCGCTCGAGACGCCGATGTCCGTGGGTCAGCGCCGCGGCAATCAGCTGCTGCACGACGGCGAGATCGAACCGCCGGACCTCACGGTTGAACGCGTCCGCGCCGTAACGGCGGACGACGTCCGTCGCGTGGCGGCGCGCGTGTTCGGGCCGAAGCAGTACGCACTCGCGGTCGTCGGGCCGTCCGCGAGCGAGGACGAACTCGACGCGATCCTCGCGGGCGCCTGAAGCGTGGGTCGACCCCGTTGCGCCACGCCGCGGCGGCGATGACCGCCGGCGACCCGGCCGCGATCGACGTTGCCGCGATCGTGCGCGCGAGCGGTCTCGAGCCGCTCGCGAGTGCACCGCTCGCCGGCGGCGTGACGAGCCACGCATGGCGCGTCGAGACGTCGGGCGGCCCGGTGGTCGTACGCGTCGAGCGCGCGGACCGGCCGCGCGCGGAAGCCGACGCGCCGCGTTTCGAGGCGCAGGCGGCGATTCTCGAGCGGCTGCATCCGCTCGACCCGCACGTCCCCGCGCCGATCGCCACGAACCGCAGCGTCGGCGATCGCGATCCGCTCAGCGGGCGCGCAGCGTGGAGCGTCGACGGCGCGATGGCCGGCGCGCCGCGAGCACGCGGTCCAGGCGAGGCCGAGCTCCCGCCCGCGGCCGCGCGCGAGCTCGGCGCGCTGCTCGCGCGCCTGCACGCGCTGCCGTGCACCGGCTACGGCATGCTCGACGACCGCCGCGATGCCCTCGCCGGCACCGCCGGCGACTTCGTCGCGGGCATGCTCGCCCGCTATCGCGACGCATGGCCCTACTCGGGCGCCCCGCTCGTCGCACATCCCGTCGCGCGCGTCGCGCCGCACACGCTCGGCGCGCTCTCCGCGCTCCGCGATCCGCTCCTGCGCTACGCCACCGCAGGGCGGGTCACCGTCCTCCACGGCGACCTCCACGAGGGCAACGTCTTCATCGACGGCGAGCGGCTCGGCGGCTTGATCGACTTCGGCAGCGCCTGGGTGGCGCCGCCCGCCTGCGAGCTCGCGTCGTTCGCGGCCTTCTACGGCTGGCCGCTCACGCGCGCGCTGCTCGAGGGGTACGAGGCAAGCGGCGTCATGCGCGAGGTGCGGCTCGCCGAGGCGTATCAGCTCGCCATCGTCGTCGCGCTCCATCGCATCCGCCGCGCCGTCGAGGAGTCGCATCCGCTGCGCCAGCGCTGGCTCGACTTCCTCGAGGTGACGCTGCCCCTCGCCACGCGCCGCGACGCCTGACGCCACGCCTGACGCGCCGCGTACCATCCGCGCCGGCGCGCAGCACGAGAGGGACGGCCATGCCGCACATCGAGACGCCGGCGGGCATCCGCATCCGCTACGACGAGCGCGGCCCCGCCGACGGCCGCCCGCTCGTGCTCGCGCACGGCTTCGGCGTGGGGCTGGAGATGTGGTTCCCGCAGTTCGACGCGCTCTCGCACGCGCATCGCCTGATCACGTGGGATGCGCGCGGGCACGGCGGCAGCAGCGCGCCGGAGGACCCCGAGAGCTACACGATGTCGGCGCTCGCGGAGGATCTGCGCGGGCTGCTGGAGGCACTGGACGCGACGCGCGATGCCGTGATCGGCGGCATGTCCTTCGGCGGGATGATCGCGCTCCAGTACGCGGTGGATCACGCGCAGGACGTGCACGCGCTCGTGATCTCAGACTCGGTTCCGCGCGACGAGCGGGCACCGGTCTCGACGAGCCGCTGGGCGGACGCGTACGCGGGCGACCCGGGCCTCGAGGGCGGCATGCACGCCATGGCCACGCGCCCCGACCTCGCCCCGCACCTCCGCACGCTCGGCGT
>JBBDXH010000135.1:0-3360 GCA_040902395.1 Dehalococcoidia bacterium | reverse complement strand
CCGCATCCGCCCGTGCCTGCCGCGACCGGCGCGGCAGCGCCGGCATGAGCGGCGCCTGCGGACCGTTCTGGCGACGGGATCGCGCAGGCCGTACCCTGAGTTTCGAGAGGCCGGACGCCATGCCGATGACCATCCGCCGCAAGCCCACGCGCGCCGTGCGCATCGGTCCGCTCCAGGTCGGCGGCGGCGCACCGATCGCCGTGCAATCCATGGCGGCGACGCGCACGCAGGACGTCGAGGCGACGGCCCGCCAGGTCGAGCTGATCCACGCCGCCGGCGCGGACCTCGTGCGCATCGCCGTCGACTCGAAGAAGGACGTGGACGCGCTCGTCGAGATCCGTGCGCGCACGCCGGCCACGCTCTCCGTCGACCTCCAGGAGAACTACCGGCTGGTCGCGCTCGTCGCGCCGCACGTCGACAAGGTCCGCTACAACCCCGGCCACCTCCACCACCACGAACGCAACAAGACGATCCGCGACAAGGTGGCGTTCATCGCCGAACAGGCCGTGAAGCACGACGTCGCGCTGCGCGTCGGCGTGAACTGTGGCTCGGTCGACCCGGACAAGATCGCGAAGTTCGGCGCGGACGACGTCGGCGCGATGGTGGAGAGCGCGCTCGAGCACTCACAGCTGCTCGATGACCTCGGCTTCACGCGTTATGTCGTTTCGTTGAAGGACTCGGACTGGCGCAAGGTGGTGGAGGGCAACCGCCGCTTCGCTGCCCTGCGCCCCGACGTCCCGCTACACCTCGGCGTGACCGAGGCGGGCATGCCCCCCGACGGCGTGATCAAGACGCGGATCGCCTTCGAACAGCTGCTCGCGGAGGGCATCGGCGACACGCTGCGCGTATCGCTCACGCTGCCGTTCGAGCGCAAGGGCGAAGAGATCGAGGCAGGACGCCAGATCATCGCAGACGTGAACGCGGGCCGGTTCCGCTCGGTGCCGGACGCCTTCGACCACGGCCTGAACATCATCTCGTGTCCATCGTGCTCGCGCGTCGAGAACGAGGCGTTCATCGAACTGGCGCAGGACGTCAAGGCGATGTCCGCGTATGCGAAGGACCACGACGTCACGATCGCCGTGATGGGCTGCCGCGTGAACGGCCCGGGCGAGACGGACGGTGCGGACATCGGACTGTGGTGCGGGCCGACCGGGGTGAACCTCAAGCGCGGGCCGGAGCTGGTGGGTCACTTCCCCTACGACGAGGTGCTCGAGCGCACACGCACGCTGCTCGACGAGGTGATCGCCGGCACACCCGGCGCGAAGGCGCCCGCCCGGTCGTGACCGAGGCGCCCCCCGCACCCTCGCTGTCCACGATGTGGGCCATGCAACCGCGTTTCGAGCGCGACCTCGGCGCGTTCATGGAGCGCGCCGCGGAGCTCGGCTACCAGGGCATCGAGATCAACCACTCGATGGATCCCGAGCAGATCGGTGCGATCCTCGCCATCCATCGCCTGCCGGTGACCGGAGTACACGCGCCGGCGCCGCTCGCGCGCCACGCAACGCTCGGCTGGAACCGTGAGCTGAACATCGCGTCCACCGACGAGACCGAGCGCACGGCCGCGGTCGAAGCGCACCTCCAGTCCGTCGAGCTCGCGGCGGAGGCCGGCGCGCGCCATGTCGTCGTCCACCTGGGCGCCGTGGGCAAGCGCGCGCTCGCCGGCGAGCGGCGGCTGCGCTCGCTCTACGAGCGGCGACCGCCCGGCGACGCGGCCACGCGCCCGACCGCGGTCACCACCTTCCGCGAGGAATGGGAACGCACGGTCGACCAGACGCTGCGCGAGCGCGCCGCGATGGCCGCACCCTATCTCGCCAATGCGCGCCGGAGCCTCGACGTGCTCGCCGAGCGCGCCCAGGCGCGCGGCGTCACGATCGGCCTCGAGTGCCGGCTGCACTATCACGAGATCCCGCTGCCGCAGGAGTGCGCCGATCTGATCGCGCCGTACCCGAGCACGGTCGCCGGCTACCTGCACGACGTTGGCCACGCGGAGGTGCTCCACCGCCTCGGCCTCGTCGACCGCGCGACGTGGTTCGACCTGCTCGGCGACCGCGTGGTCGGGATGCACCTCCACGACGTGCGCCGGCTCACCGATCACCGCGCGCCCGGCAACGGCGACGTCGACTACGCGTGGCTCGCCGCGCGCATCCCCGCGACCGCGGCGCGCACGTTCGAGATCGACCAGCACGAGAGCGACGACGACGTCGCGCGCGGACTCGAGCTGCTGCGCGCGGCCGGGGTGGTCGGCGCGGCCTGACGACGCGGCGGCCGAGCGGCAATCGGGATAGGGGCGCCCATGCCGGGCGCACGACACAGGGAGGGGCCCCGGCCGCCGACCGGGGCCCCTCGCGCGCCGTGCACGTGCCCGGCGCGCGGCTCGTCATCGGGCGCTAGTCGAAGACCCCGTTCGCGTTGTTGTCGAGGACGATGTCGTCACCGTCGTCGTACGACGTGTTGCCGTTCACATCGAAGTACTTCACTCGCGGGTCCAGCGGGGCGAAGGCGCCGACCTCGAGGTCGAAAGTGACAGGCTGCCCGTCGAACAGGCTGAGGTCGTAGTCGAGCACGCGGCAGTCCTGGTTCAGCGCGTTGTTGTCGAAGTCAGCGTCGCGGAGGGCGGTTGGGCAGAACGTCATGCCCTCCAGGTGGAGGTCGTCGCCCATCGTCCACGTGCCGCTCGCGTCGTTGTCGAACCCATCGAGCCCTGAGTCGTTGAACAGGGCCACCGGGAACGTCGAGAGCACCGAGCCGACCGTCACTTGGACGGAACCCGCGGTGACCGGCGTAGCGAAGCCATCACCAAACGTCGCGATGCCGTCCGTGTCGATGCACATATCTGCGATGCCGGGCGTGACGCACGCGTTTGCTGGCGGCGGGGGCGGCGGGGCGGGCGGACACGAGTTGGCCGCGTCGACCACGAAGTCTCCGTGTGCGAGATGCGCGGGCAGCGCGTTCGCGCTGACCGTGATCTCGACCCACGGGTTGGTGGTGCTGCTGGTGGCGTGACAGATCGTGACCTTGGCCGCCGGCGCCGCCAATGCGGTGTCTGCGAGGCCGCCCGTCATCGCGGAGGCGGCCGCCAGGGCGACGACAATGGCGAACAGGGAAACAATGCTTGCGACAGTGCGGGACATGCGTCGTTCCTTGCACTTACCGGCCCTCACAGGGCGACGCCCGACAGGTTCCCTGCCTCCCTTCTCTCCCTGGCGGAACGCCGATCGCCGCACGTCGCCCTCCCGGTCGAGGACGAAGATCCCGGCACGATCTCCGGCGTGGGCCTGCTCGCGGTGACGAAGCATCTCGTGAGCGAGGCGACGTGTGGGGTGCCACCTTACGCGCGCCGTCAAGGCGTCACAGGGCGCC
>JBBDXH010000134.1:22051-23355 GCA_040902395.1 Dehalococcoidia bacterium | reverse complement strand
AGCGCCGCGTGGCGGGGCGTACGTGCGGCGTCGGCGACGACGCTGCGGCCGAGCGCACGCACCGCGGGCGACGTGCCGGGCGGGAAGAACGCGCGGTACAGCCGCGCGACGCCCTCGGTGCCGGGCGCGCCGGCAACGGTCTTCCACAGGCGGGTTTCTTCGAGCGCCTCGGGGGTCGCGTACTGGTCGTACGCGCTGTCCACCAGCACCAGCGCCTGCGCGAGCGCGGGGTGGCGCCGCGCGAGCTCGAGTGCGAGCAGACCGCCCATCGAGTGGCCGGCGATCACCGCCGCCCGGATTCCCGACGACCGCGCGATCGCCTCGATGTCGTCGGCGAGCTGCGCGCTGTCATAGCCATCCGCGGGCGCGTTTGAGCGACCGTGACCGCGCATGTCGACGCTCAACACGCGGTGCGTGCGACGCAGCCGTCGTGCGGTGGGCTGCCAGTGACCGAGGTTCGAGCACCAGCCGTGGAGCAGGATCAGCGTCGGCTCCCCGGCGCCCGCGAGCCGAAAGAAGAGCCGCGTGCCGTCCGGCAGAGCGTGGTACGGCATACCGGGTCCCCTCGGCGCGTGCCTAGAATACGCGGGCCATGAGCCGCGCCGGCTCGATGTAGGGGACCGTGATGGGGCGAGCCACGATCGCCGAGTACGAGTGGCTGATCGCGCAGGCGTTCGAAGGCGATGACGAGCACTCGTTGATGGCGAACCTCGCGAGCCTCGCCGACGACGAGTGGGGACGCACGCCCGGCCTGGCGCAACGCAGCGTCGCCGGCATCGTTGCGCACGTGGCGGCGGCGAAGCATGCGTACACGGAGAGCGCGCTCGGCCGGGGCAGGCGCACGTTCGCGGAGGCCCTCCACCACGCGCCGCGCGAGCGCGACGCGCTGGTCGCCTGGCTCCGCCAGGGTCACGAGCGCCTGCTGGCGCTGCTCGCACCGCTCGACGACGACGCGCTGGCGTCGCCGCGCCCCACGCACTGGGGCGCGCAGATCCCGCTGCGCCGCGCGCTCGCCGTCCTCGTGGAGCACGATCTCTACCACGCCGGCGAGATCAACCACCTGCGCGCACTGCTCCAGGGCGACGACGAGTGGCCGGGCGCGCGCGACTGAGCCAGGCGGCAGGCATCGCTGCCTGTCTTGTCTGGGGCAGGCATCCCTGCCTGTCTCGTGTGGGGCAGGCATTCCTGCCTGCCTTGTGCGGGGCAGGCATCCCTGCCTGCCTTGTGTGGGGCAGGCATTCCTGCCTGCCTTGTGTGGGGCAGGCATTCCTGCCTGTCTTGTGTGGGGCAGGCATTCCTGCCTG
>JBBDXH010000134.1:15704-21951 GCA_040902395.1 Dehalococcoidia bacterium | reverse complement strand
CGCTGTGTCGGGGTCAGCGGAACGGCGCGGCAACCTCCTGCATGAAGCGGTCGTACGCCTCCTTCCGCTCGCCGATCTCGCGGCCGAGGTTGAAGTCCGGCATGACGAGCTCGGCGACGCCGGCCTCGACGTACCGGCCCATCGTGTCCTGGAGCTCGGCCTTGCTCCCCACGATCATCTGGCGACCGCCGCGCGCCCGCGCGGCGTCGAGCACCTGCTGATCCTCGGACAGCACGACCAGCGCGTTCGCCGAGCGATGGATCGACTTCGGGTCGCGACCGACCGCCTCGCAGTGGCGATCGAGCACCTCGCCCTTCTGCGCGAGGAGCTCGGGACCGCCCCACACGTTCCACTCGTCGGCATAGGTCGCGGCGAGCCGGAGCGTCACCTGCTCGCCGCCGCCGCCGATCAGGATCGGCGGGCCCGGTCGCTGTATCGGCTTCGGCGCGAGTGGCGCGTCCTTCACCTGGTAGTACTTACCTTCGAAGGTGGTCTGCTCGTTCGCGAAGAGGCTCTTGATGATCTGCACGGACTCCTCGAGCCGGTGCAGGCGGCCACCCACGGTGTAGAACGGGATGCCGTACGCCGCGTGCTCGTTGTCCTGCCACGCAGAACCGATGCCGAGCACGAGCCGGCCGCCGCTGATGATGTCGACCTGCGCCGCCTGCTTCGCGAGCACCGCCGGGTGGCGGTAGGTGTTGCCCGTGACGAGCGTGCCGACGCGCACGCGCGGGACGCGCGCGGCAATCGCGGCGAGAAGCGTCCATGCCTCCTGGGTCGGACCGCTGGTGTCGGCCTGGTTCGGCATGAAGTGATCGGCGATCCAGAGGCCATCCCAGCCCGTCTGCTCGATGTGTGTGCACAGGTCGAGCAGCTTCCCCCATTCCGTGGCCGAACCCGGCCACGCGCTGAAGCGCATGCTGTCTTCTCCCGTCGCGCTGGTGTGTCGGTTGGCGCGCGACACGCTACATGATCGACCCGGCGCGCGGGTATGCTCGCGCGCATGCCCGACGCTCCCGGCCGGCCGCGCATCGTGATCCCCGGCGACGCGCCCACCCAGATCGGCGACTCGCCCCACCTCGCCCGGCTCGCGGCGATCGGCGACGTCCAGCTTCATCGCGACCGGCCGGCGTCGCCCGACGAGCAACTCGCCCGTGTGCGGGACGCGGACGTGATCGTGAACTCCCGGAGTGCGGTCGGGTGGCCGGCGGAGCTGCTGCGTCAGCTTCCGCGGCTGCGGCTGATCTCGTTGTGCGCAATCGGCGCAGATCGCATCGACCTCGCGGCGGCGCGGGCGCTCGGGATCACCGTGAGCAACCAGGGCGCCGGTACGGCGCCGATCGTCGCGGAGCACGAACTCGCGCTGATGCTCGCCGCGGCGAAGCGGCTGGCGTACCAGACCGCCGAGCTACGCGCGGGCCGCTGGCACGCGGGCGAGCACGTGACGCTACGCGGCAAGACGCTGGGCGTCGTGGGCACGGGCAACACCGGCGCGGAGATGGCGCGCCTGGCGCGCGCCATCGGCATGGACGTGATCGCGTGGACCTTCCACCCGAGCGACGAGCGCGCGCGCAGGCTGGGCGTGCGCTTCGTCGCGCTCGACGAGCTGCTCGCGACCGCGGACGTCGTGAGCCTGCACGTCGCGCTCTCACCCGACACGCACCACCTGATCGGCGCGCGCGAGCTGGCGCTGATGCGTCCGGGTGCGCTGCTGGTGAACGGCGCGCGCGGCGCCGTCGTGGACACGGACGCGCTCGTCGCGGCGCTGCGCTCGGGGCATCTCGGCGGCGCGGGGCTCGACGTCTTCGAGCAGGAGCCGCTCCCGGCGGATCACCCGTTGCTAAACATCGAGAACGTCGTGCTCACACCACACAGCGCCGACGCCACGCCCGAGGGCAACGAGTCGCTCAACCGCGTCGCAGTCGACAACGTGATCGCATTCTTCGAGGGCCGACCGCAGAACGTGATCAACTGAGCGCCCGCCTCGTGTGCGGCGACGGAGGCGTTGACAGGCCGTTCTACATTCTTAGCCACGCTAACGAAAATGGACGGAGGATCGCCCGTGACCACCGAGCCCGCCGTACGTCTTTCGAGCCTGCTCCAGATCGCCATCCGCGTGCGCAACGTCGACCGTGCCGTGGCGTTCTACCGCGACGTGCTCGGCCTCCCATTCCTCTTCCGGGCGGGCAACCTGGCGTTCTTCGATCTCGACGGCGTGCGTTTGCTGCTCGACATCCCGGAGGACGCAGGCGGCGAGTTCGACCACGCCGGGTCGATCCTCTACTTCCGCGTCCCCGACGTACCGGCGGCGCATGCCTCGCTCAAGGCGCGCGGCGTGGAGTTCGTGAGCGATCCGCACATCGTGCACAGGGACGACCGGCACGAGCTGTGGATGGCGTTCTTCCGCGACGGCGAGGACAACGTCCACGCGCTGTCGGAGGAGCGCCCGCTCGCATAATCGCCGCTTGCGCGCGCCGAAGCCTCACGCACGCTCTCGGCGTCCGGACGGCGCTGTCGCGCCAGTCACGGGACGCCACGGTGCGGGCGTCCCGTGGCTGGCGTGCATCCGTTCGCGTCTCGAACGTGCAGCCGGGGCGGGGCGCGTCGCACCGGTCACCGGTTACCGGGACCGTGTCGCGCAGCGCGCCCGCGAACGCCACGACAGCCGGTCGTGAGACCGGCTGTCGCATCAAGCGTCGTCGCGTGCGGGCGGTCCGCTACGGGATCTGGATTCTCGCGGATTCGTGCGGCACCCGGGCGAAGTGCTCGGACGCGTTCCCCAGCACGAAGCCGTCGTAGTCGTTGGCAGCGACTTCGTCGCACTTCTCACGGTAAGCGCCGACGCCGCCGGGGTACGGCATGAAGACGCGCGGCTTCCCGGGGATGTTCGCCCCGAGGTACCACGAATTCGCGAGCGGGTAGAGCGTCATGTTCGCGATCTCGTTGACGTGGGCTACCCACGCCTCCTCGGCATCGGCGTCGGCCTCCACCACGCTGATGTCGCGCTCACGCAGGTACTCGATGAAGTCCGAGATGAACTCGACGTGCTGCTCGATCGACACCGGCATGTTGCTCAGCACAGACGGGCTGCCCGGGCCGGTGATCATGAACATGTTCGGGAAGCCGTGAGTCGAGAGCCCGAGGTATGTCTTCGGTCCCGTGGCCCACTTCTCCTTCAGCGGCAGGTCGTTGCGGCCGCGGATGTCCATCTTGAAGAACGTGCCCGTCATCGCGTCGAAGCCGGTCGCGAAGACGATGATGTCGAGCTCGTACTCGCCGTCCTCCGTGCGGATGCCCTTCGGCGTGATCTCCTGGATGGGCGAGTGTCGGATATCCACCAGTTCGACGTTGTCGCGGTTGTAGGTTTCGAAGTAGTTCGTATCGATCAGCGCGCGCTTCGACGAGAACGGGTGATCCGTCGGCACCAGCTTGTCTGCGGTCTCGGGGTCCTTCACGATCTCGCGGATCTTCGAGCGGATGAACTCGGAGGCGGTGTCGTTCGCGCGCCGGTCGACGGCGATGTCCTTGAAGGAACCGAAGAAGAACTTGAAGCCGCCCTCTGCCCACCCGGCCTCGTAGATCGCCTGTCGCTGCTCGTCGCCGACCTCGAGCGCCGACAGCTCGCTGGGGTCGACCGGGAAGCCGCCTGCCGACTTCCGTGCCTTGTCCCAGAGCTCGTCGTAGTTTGCCTTGACGTCGTTGAGGTAATCACGGTCCACCGTGTGGTGGCGGGCGGGGATGGTGAACTGCGGCGTGCGCTGGAACACGGTCAGGTGCGCCGCCTGCGCGGCGATCACCGGGATCGACTGGACGCCGCTGGAGCCCGTGCCGATCACGCCGACGCGCTTGCCCTTGAGGTCGACGCCCTCATGCGGCCATGCGCCGGTGTGGTACCAGTCGCCCTCGAACGTATCGAGCCCCTTGATGTCGGGGACCTGGCCGGCGGAGAGGCAGCCGATGCCGGTGATCAGGAACTGGGCCGTGACGTGGTCGCCCTGATCGGTCTCGATCTCCCAGCGGTTGGTCGCCTCGTTGAAGCGGGCCGCGGTGACACGGGTGTTGAACTGGATGTCGCGGCGGAGGTCGAAGCGATCCGCGACGTGGCTCAGGTAGCGCAGGATCTCCGGCTGTTCCGGGTACTTGCCGCTCCAGTTCCACTCCTGGAGGAGCTCCTTGTCGAACGAGAAGCAGTACATGTACGCCTCGGAGTCGCAGCGCGCCCCCGGGTAGCGATTCCAGTACCACGTGCCGCCGACTTCATCGCCTGCCTCGAACACGCGGGCAGAGACCCCGAGTTCGTCGCGCAGGCGGCGGAGCATGTAGAGCCCGGAGAACCCCGCTCCGATCACTACCGCATCGAGCTCGGTCGCCTTCGCGCTGTCAGCCATCTTCGTCTCCTCTGTTCGGTCGGACATGACCAATCGCTCGATGTGAGACGCCGGTTCGGCCGGCGCCGGGGTTAGCGGGACGGCAGCGCGGGCTGCGCCTTCGACTGCCGAACGATACACGCCCTGACGGCCTTCACCACCTGCTGGAAGCCCTGCTCGCTGCCCGGCAGCATCAGCAGCGAGAAGAACGCATGCATCTGGCCCGCATACCGCTGGAGCGAAACGGGCACTCCCGCCTCAGCCAGCCGCGCCGCGTAGGCTTCGCCCTCGTCGCGCAGCGGGTCGTGCTCGGCGGTGAGCACGACCGCCGGCGGCAGACCGGCGAGGTTTGTGGCGCGGATCGGCGACGCGTCGGGTTCGGTGCGGCGCGACGCATCCGGGAGGTAATGGTTCCAGAACCAGATCATGGCGTCGCGCGTGAGCAGCAGCTGGTTCTCGGGGGCGGTGTACGAGGGCCGGTCGAAGTCCGCGTCGGTGACCGGGTAGATCAGCACCTGCAGGTCGAGGTGCGGGCCGTTGCGGTCACGCGCGCGCAGTGCCATCACCGCGGCGAGATTGCCGCCGGCGCTGTCGCCGGCCACGATCAGCGGCGCGTTCGTCGCCCCCGCGATGTCGCGCAGGTGCTCCCCGACCCACTCCAGCGCGGCGTAGGAGTCGTCCACGGCCACCGGGTAGCGATGCTCGGGCGCGAGCCGGTAGTCGACCAGCACGATCGCGCATGAGGTCCGCTCGGCGAGCTTGCGCGCCATCGTATCGAACTCGTCGATGGTCCCCAGGACCCAGCCGCCGCCGTGGTAGTAGACGATCACGCCGCGGGGAGGCTCGATGGGAACGAGCACGCGCACCGGGAGTTCGCCGCCCGGCACCTTGACGGCGTGATTCTCCACGCGCGCCATCTTCGGCGCGGGCCCCGCCAGCGCCGCGAGCATTCCGCCCAGCGCGCGTGCCTCTTCCGGCGTGCTCTCGTGCAGCGGCTTCCCGCCGGCCGCCGCCATCTGTTCGAGGAACATCCCCGTCGCCCGGTCAACCGCCATACGAACCCCCCGGATCGAGCCGCGATGCGCGCGTGTGTTGAGCGGACCATACGCAGCCTGCACGGCGGGCATCAAGGCGCGCCCTCGTGCCGGCTGGAGATTCGCCCCCTTCGCGCGCGCAGCTCGCGTTCGCCGACCACGCCCCGCGGCGGCCGGGCAGCTGACCATGGCGTCGCGCCTCGGGCTGATCCCGCCGGGCCCATCCCGGCCCGGCACGCGCGGGCCGAGCGGCGGCGAGGCACGGGGCCGCGAGCAGGTGGCCGTTTCCCCCTCCGGCGCGGCGCATGCGCCTGGTCACAGTTGACCACCGGGCGCTCCCGACGCCATCGGTAAATAATGGGTCGCTAGACCCTGGGCAGCGTCCCCCACCTTCGCTACTCTTCCGCCGCCGGGATGGAGGGCGCTCGACCGTCAGGCTTCCTCCGCCGCGCACCCCCGTGTCGACCCGATCGCGAGGCTCCTCGCCCGCGGTCCCGCCGGGATGGTAGCGCGCGACCGATCGACGACGCGCTGGAGATTGGAACGTGTCGCGCCGGCTCTCGCTCAGTGGCGAAGAGGAGGCTGGACATGGCGAGGCATCGACGAGATCCAGGGCTCGCCGAACACGCGGCAGCACCTCCGCCACGCCCGCTGTGGCGGCGCGGCGGCCCGTCGCCACGTCGGCTCGACGCCCTCGCGCTGGCCGCGATCCTGGTCGCGGCGCTCGCGCTGCTGGTCTCTCCGCGGGCCGCCCGAGCGGCCGCGCCCGTCATCACCGCGGTGACTGCGCAGACCGGCGGCCAGACCGTGCTGGTGACGTTCGACCAGGGCGTCTTCGCAAACAAT
>JBBDXH010000134.1:0-15604 GCA_040902395.1 Dehalococcoidia bacterium | reverse complement strand
TCGTCGGCAACGCCGTCATCCTCACCCTGACGTCGCCCGCGGATGCGGACGACGTGGTCACGGTCAGCTACACCGCCGGCGCGAATCCCATCCAGGACTCGGCAGGCAATGACGCCGCGGCGCTCACGAACCAGGCCGTCTCGAACAGCACCGGCTTCGGTAGCGACTTCCCGCTCTGCTCCGTCGACAACACGGTCTCGTGCGTCAGCACGCTGAACGTCTCGGACGCCTCGACGCTGCCCACGCCAAAGGTGTTTCTCGCAGCAGGGCTCGTGCAGGTCCAGCTGATGAACGCCTCGTCGACGTATGAGTTGGCGACCCTCGGCGCGAACGGCTCGACTGTCTACACCATCGGTCTGAGGCTCCGCGACTACACGCCGCGGATGCTGATCGGCGGCGGCCGCGACGTCGGCTTCACCATCGACACCGCGCCGCAGCCGGATCACACGCTGGTCACGATCGTCGCGAAGCCCGTCACGGCCGATCAGATACAGCCGGCGCCGAGCATGAGCGCGTGGCCGACGGGTGCCGCCGACAAGGCCAACCTGCATGTCAGTCAGATGGTGAGTCTCGCGATCTCCGACCTCTCGATGTTCCCGGCGGGCGACCAGGCGTTGCTCACCGGCGCCGTGCTGGTCACCGACGCCCAGGCGTTCACGCAGCCTGCCTACGACGCTGTGACGAAGGTGCTGAGCATCGACATCGCCGGCCCACACTTCCTCAGCGACGGCGTGACGGCGCACTTCGGCTTCTTCGAAGCGCACCTCCCGCAGGCGCTGCTGACCAACTGGGGCGTCACCCAGCCGTCCGACATCACTGCCGTCTACACCGAGGGGTCGTCGGGGCTCACGGTGACCCCGGAGGCCGGCGGCATGCGCGTCGACATCGACGTCAGCTACTCCAGCGGGACCGTGAGCCTGCAGCAGGCGCTCTCGACGAATGCGAACCTGTCCGCGCTGGCGCTGAGCGCCGGCACGCTGTCGCCGGCGTTCGCCGCGGGTACGACGGCGTACGCAGCGAGCGTGGGCAATGGCACCACCTCCGTGAACGTGACGCCGACGCTCGCCGACTCGACGGCGACGCTCACCGTCGCCGGCAGCGCCGGCATGAGCGGCGTGCCCAGCGCCGTGGCGCTGAACGTGGGCGCCAACGCGATCGCGGTGGTTGTGACCGCCGAGAGCGGCGCCACCAGGACGTACACCATCACCGTCACGCGGGCGGCGCCCGCCGACAACGGCAGCGGCGGCGACGACATCGCGACGCCGTCCCCCGCGCCTGTGCCGGCGCCCACGCCCATACCGGCGCCGGCGCCGGCGGCGGTGCCGGCCGGCGGCGGCGTGCGACCGGCGGTGACCGTGGTCAACAAGATCACCACCCCCGTGTCGAGCACGGAGGCGACGAAGGCGGAGACGGCCGGCGCGCTGGGTCGCGCGGCGGTGACGGTGCCGCCGGCCGCGCTGCCGGCGAACACGGACGTCTCGGTGGGCGTCATCGGCGACCTCGCATCGCTTGTCGCCCAGGTACCACCGCCGCCCGGCGTCCAGCTCGCGCTTGGCTTCGAGGTCACGGCGACGACGGCGGACGGCGACGAGATCCTCGCGCCCTTCGCTGAGGCGGTCGCGCTGGAGTTCACCGTGAGTGCGGACGCGATTCCGTCCGGGGGGACGGCGGATGAGCTCGTCGTTGCGTTCTGGAACGGCCGCTCATGGGTCGAGGTGAACACGGCGGTCACCGTGAATGCGGATGGCACGTTCACGCTCGCGGCACTCACGGATCACTTCACGGTCTTCGCGGTGCTGCGGACGCCGTTCCGTGGCACCTTCGATCGACCGGTGACGGAGCCGGGCGTGACCGCGGCGCTCTGGCGCGGCGGCGCCACGGCGAAGCTGCTCGCACGGGTTCCGACGGCACGCTCGATCTGGGTCTTCGACGGCGGCAGGCCGTACGGCTACATCGCCGGCGCGCCGGAGTTCGCGAACGCGGCGTTCGCGCGCCTGTTCGCAACCGGGATCCTGCCGGCGGGGACGATCACCTTCGTGGTGCTCCCGGAGTAGCCGCGAGCCGCACGAGAGGCGCGCGGTCGGCGCAAGCCTGGAGTTCGGGCATCGGGGCGCCGAGCTGGCGCGCCAGCCGTGCCGCAGCGTCGGCGTCGGCAAGCGGATCGAGCTCGTGGTACGAGCGCACCGTCGCGCGCCGAACGAGCGTGCCGATCTCGATGGCGGTTTCGCCGGCGGCGCGCGCGATCGTCAGCGCCTCGTCGAACGCGCGCTCGGCGCCATCGCGGTCGCCCGACATGCCCAGCAGCTCGCCATGCACGGCGAGCGCGCGGGCGCGCTCCGTCGACCCCGCAGGCAGAGCAGGCAGCAAGTCGTCGATCAGCTCGGCGTGCTCGCGCACCACTTCCTGGAGGTAAGACATCGGAAGCGCCTCGATTGCGGCGAGCGCGCGCGGCAGGTCGCCCCGGGCGCGGTGGAAGTCGAGCCCGCGGCGCAGGTACACGAGCGCCTCCCCCGGGTGCGCGAACTCCGCCGAGAGCGCTCCCGCGCGTGCGAGGCCGAGGAGCACGGCCGCCTGCAGGTCGTCCAATGGCGTGTCCTGCAACAGCGCGAGCGCCCGGCGGAAGTACCCGGTTGCTTCCCTGAAGGCGTACGCGCCGAGCGCCTGCTCGCCCGCCAGGTAGGCGTAGCGACCGACGTGGTGGGGGGAAGCAGCGGAACCCGCCAGTGTGAGGTGGGCGAGAATCTCCGCGGCGTGCGCATCACGGCCTTCCCGGTACAGCGCCTCCAGCACTTGGGCGACGCGCATATGCAGCTGTGCGGCGCGGGCCGGTCCGAGCTCCGCCGTGATCGCCTCGTGGACGAGTTCATGCGCAAAGCGAAAGCGCCCTAGCTCAGCCACCGCCTCCAGAATCCCCGCGGCGTGGCTTTCGTCGATGAGCGCCGCCAGCCGCTGGGCGGACGCCACGTTGCTCG
Organism: Dehalococcoidia bacterium; assembly: GCA_040902395.1. Classification (GTDB taxonomy): domain Bacteria; phylum Chloroflexota; class Dehalococcoidia; order UBA2979; family UBA2979; genus VGNK01. The sequence goes on along the minus strand of JBBDXH010000134.1, from coordinate 12,632 downwards.
CACCGCGGAGGACCTCGAGGTCGAACTCTCGCCCTACGATCGACGCGGTCAGCAGGAGGTCGCGCGCGTCCGGCGACAGTCGGGCCAGGCGACCGAGCACGGCGTGACGTACCCCCTCGGGCACCCCGCGCGTCGAGGGCTGCGCCGCTCCGGGCGCGAGCGCCTCTGCGCGCATGAGGTTCGCCACCTGCGCGAGGTAGAACGCGTTTCCGTCCGTGCGCTCGTAGACGGTGTCCACGAGCTCCTCTCCGCGCCCAGACGCGACTCGCTCCAGGTACTCAGCGACCTCGTCCCGCGTCAGCCGTCCCAGCGCGATGTGGCGCACCTGCGCTTCGCGCACCAGCGTGGCGAGCGCGCCGGCACGCGCGCCGCCGAGCTCGGTCTCGCGATACGTTCCGATCAGCAGGATGCGAGCGTTGGAGAGGTGCCGTCCGACGAATGCCAGCAGGTCAATCGAGGATTCGTCCGCCGCATGCAGATCCTCGAGCACGAGGACGAGCTGTCTGTTCCGGGCCGCGTCGAGAATGAACGCCGCCACGGCGTCGAACAGCCAGAACCGCGAATCGATCGGGTCGGCCGGTGCGCCGGACGCTCCGGCGGCGGCGGTGTCGAGCTCGGGGAGGAGCGTGGCGAGGATGACGAGGCTGGACGGATGCTGCTTCGCAAGCCACGCCGGACCGAGTTGCCGGCTGAGCTGCCGTAGCAGCTCCGTCCACGGCCGGTACGGGGGCGCCAAGTGGTCTTCGTAGCAGTGACCGGTCGCGACGGCGGAGCGGCGGCGGGCTGTGCCGGCGATGAGCTCGCGCACCAGCCGTGTTTTCCCCACGCCCGCTTCGCCGACGACGAATACCAGGGAGCCGCGGCCGGCGCTCGCCGTGGCGAGTGTGTGCTGCAGCTCGACCAGCTCGCGCCTTCGACCGACAAATACGCGCGCAGGGTCTTCGCCACCGACGGTCGGCGGACGCACCGCGAGCGTCCGCTCGACCCGCGCGCGGGAAACGCCGAGCGCGGCGGCGATGTCGTGGACCGTCACCCCTGGTCAGCGAGGTTGAGAACGCGCGCGACGAATGCAGGCTCGTTCATCGGGCGCTCCGGCACGGGCGAGACCGGACGAAGTATATGCACGTCAGGGATCGCAGCCACATCGCTCGCTCCGCGGGCGCGTCCGGACGGGTGGCACCAAGCTCGGTGCGAGTGGTCGATACGCCTGGCGGCTAGAGCATCGCGCGTTCGCCGAGCAGCGCGCCGACGATGGTGCGGTGGATCTCGGCGCGCCGGTCCTCCAGCTGATCGCGCTGGCCTACCTCCACGAGGATTGGCGTCACCCCGCTCACGAAGTCGCCCAGCGAGAGCGAGGAAGCGCCGAAGCCCATGAGGTCGGGATCCATGCCGCCGAACGGTCGCCGGCGACGACCCCAGTTCCGATCGCGGAAGACGAGCTGTTCGCGCTCGGTGAGCTGCGTGTTCACGCGCGTGATCGTCTCGGCGAGCGCAGCGCGCGGCGCCGGCGGGGCGACGGTCGTGACCGTCTGGCCGATGAACGCCGTACCGCCCTGGTCCCCCGTGCGCTCGTTCCAGAAGCCCCACGACTCATGCAAATCGATCAGCAGATCGGTATCGACCTCCCGTGCCAGCTGGACGATCGCGTGGGCCATGCGTGCCATCGGCAGGCCGTCGACGGCGCCCGGGTACATGCGATTGAGGTCGCCGAAGCCGTCCAGCGTGCGCTGGAAGGCGTACGTGGCGAGGATGTTTGCCCGCGGCACCACCACCAGGCTGCCGCGCGTGACCGTCCACTCCGCAATCGCCTCTGCCGCCATCCAGCCGCCGGGCTCGTTGCCGTGGACGCCGCCGAGCACGAGCACGCGCGGCCCCTCGACGCCGCTGTGCGTGATCACCGCGGTGGTCTCGTACTCGGCGCCGGGGAGCAGCGTGCGCACTTCGCGGCCGGCCCGCGGCACCGGGCGCGGCGTAGGCGTGGGCGTCGGGGTCGATGTCGGCGCCGGGGATGGGGTGGCGAGCACGTCGTCCGCCGCGCTCGCCGGGGACGGCTGCGGCGGGCGTCCGCCGCCGCACGCGGTAGCGAGCAGCGCCCCGCCGGCGAGGGTGAGCACGCGCCGGCGGCTGAGCAGCGCGGGCCGCACGGGCTGGTCGGCGGGCTGAGCACTCATGCGATCACGATCCTAACCCGCCTGCGCGGCGGCGAGGGTGCTCCATCAGGAAACGAAGAGTAGCGCGAGCGGGATGCCTGCCAGCGCAGCGAGGAAGGCGCCGAGCGCGCGGCGATCCGACAGCACGAGGTGTCCGAGGGCGAGCAGCCCGCGCACGTACGGTCGCCACGCGCAGATCAGCACGAGCGACGACACCGCCGCCACCGCGAGCATCTCCGCGAGCACGACCGGCGTGGCGCTTGCCGCGTTGAGGATCAGCGACGCGAACAGCGTGTCGAGGAAGGTCGTGATGTTCGCGCCCATGATGTACGGCACCACGTCCGTCCGCCGCAGGTAACCCTTCAACGTGAGCGGCACGAGCATCGTCACCGAAAGTGAGACCGACATCGTGAGCGCGGTGACGAGCGCGCCGAAGACGAACATCGCGCGCACCGAGCGGAACTGCCCGGCGAAGCGCTCGAAGCGCTCGGGCGGCGGGTCGAGGTTCGGGAGCAGGCGGTCGACGATCGCGAAGGCGCCGAGCAGCGCGCTCACGCCCGCGCCGAAGAGCAGCACGCCCGGCAGCCGCGCCTCGAGCGCGCGCACGACCGGGCGTGCGAGCGCGCCCGGCGCGTCCGCCCAGCCGGAGGGGATCGCAGCGGACGGACCGTCGAGCCAGCCGGTGCCCAGCAGCCAGAGCGCGACCAGCGTGGCGGGGACATAGATCGTGATCGTCGTGAGCAGCGCGAGCACGCCGACGTACACGCCGTCGGGACGCCGGCGGCCGCGCAGGTACGCGATGAAGCCCACGAGCAGCACCACGAACGACGCGCCCATGCGCGATCCCGCGAGCATGCCGAGGGCGCCCCGGCCGTCGATCGCGCCGCCGTCGAGCAGCGACATCGCCAGCGCGGCGACGGGCGAACCGGAGAGCGACGCGTACGCGGCGAGCCAGCCGAAGCCGATGAGGTTCACCACGCCGTCGACCCCGAGCCGCGCGAACAGCGCGGAGACGTGGGGCGCGGACGCGGAGAGCAGCTTCAGCGCGAGCACGAACAGGTAGAGCGCGGCGGGCACGCCCGCGACATACCGGGCGATGCCGGCCGTGCGACGCGCGCCGCGGCGAGGCGCCGGGCCTGGCGCGCGCCGGCGCTCGGCGTACTCGGCGTTCGCCGCGCGCGCGCCGAGCGCCTCTTCGCTCTCGCCGCGGGCACGGCGCAACCGCGCCCGCGGCGCGGCGTGGGCGGCCGGCACTAGGGGAGCGCGCGGCGGATCATGCCGGCGGCGACGGTCGTGTTCCTCGCCTCGTCGATCAGGATGAAGCTGCCGGTGGCGCGATTGCGCTCGTACGGGTCCATGAAGAGCGGTTGTGTGGTCCTCAGCCGGACGCGCCCGATCTCGTTCAGGCGCAGCGCCTCGATCGTGGGATCCTCGTCCAGCGTGTTTACGTCGAGGCGGGACTCGACGCTGCGCACGAGCGCACGAGCGACGCGCGTGGTGTGCTTGATCGCCAGCCGCGTGCCCGGCGTGAGCTGGCTCTGCTCCGTCATCCAGCACACGACGGCCTCGAACTCCTGCGCGATTGCCGGTCCCCGGTCCGCGCCGACGATCATGTCGCCACGCGAGATGTCGAGGTCGTCCTCGAGCCGCAGCGTCACCGCCATCGGCGGCACCGCGGCCGCGATCGGACCTTCGAAGCGATCGATCGCGAGGATGCGCGACGTCAGCCCGGAGGGCAGCACGCGGACGGCGTCGCCCGCCCGAAAGACGCCGCCGGCGACCGTCCCGGCGTAGCCGCGGTAGTCGTGGTGCGCGTCGCTCATCGGGCGGATGACGTACTGCACGGGGAAGCGCGGGTCGTCCAGGTCCTCGTCGAGCGCGATCTCCACCTCCTCCAGGTGCTGGAGCAGGGGCAGGCCGTCGAACCACGGCATGTGCTCCGAGCGTTCAACGACGTTGTCGCCCTTGAGCGCCGAGATCGGGATGTACGCGATGTCGCGCGTCGTCAGCTTGCGGGCGAACGCCGCGAACTCGTCACGGATGCGTTCGAACACGGCGCGGTCGTATGCGACGAGATCCATCTTGTTCACGCACACGACGAGGTGCGGGATGCCCAGCAGTGACGCGATGATCGCGTGCCGGCGGGACTGTTCGACGATGCCCTGGCGCGCGTCGATCAGGATGAGCGCGAGATGTGCCGTCGAGGCGCCGGTGACCATGTTGCGCGTGTACTGCACGTGCCCGGGCGTGTCCGCGATGATGAACTTCCGTCTCGGCGTGGAGAAATAGCGGTACGCCACATCGATCGTGATGCCCTGTTCACGCTCGGCGCGCAGGCCGTCCGTGAGCAGCGCGAGGTTCACGTACTCGTCGCCGTGGTTGCGGCTGCTCAGCTCCATCGCGTCCCAGGTGTCCTGGAGGATCGCCTTCGAGTCGTAGAGCAGGCGACCGATCAGCGTGCTCTTCCCGTCATCGACGGAGCCGACGGTCGCGAAGCGCAGCAGTTCCACTACGGCACCTCCGCCAGGTGGGTCCCCGTTCGTCCCGGGTCGAACGAGGGACGTTCCCGAGCGGGCGCGAGCCGGTGGTTGCCAGGCGACGCCGAGACGTCTCTCGCCTCACCCGGGACGAACGGAGTGGCCCGGGTGACGAGTCTCACGTGCTGCTCGATTTGCGGCGCGGGTACGCGGAAGCGGAGTGCAGGGGCGACGATGCGGTCACCTAGAAATAGCCTTCGCGTTTGCGGTCTTCCATCGCCGCTTCCGAGAAGCGGTCATCCGCCCGGGTCTGCCCGCGCTCGGAGACGCGCGTGATCGCAATCTCGGCCATCACCTGCTGGAGCGAAGCGGCCTCGGACTCGACGGCGGCGGTGCACGTCATGTCGCCGACGGTGCGGAAGCGCACGGTCGCCGCGAACGGCTCCTCGCCCGGCAACCGCTCCACGAACGGACCGGCCGCCATGAGCATCCCGTCCCGGCGGAAGACCTCGCGCCGGTGCGCGAAGTAGATCGCGGGGATCTCGATGCCCTCGGCGCCGACGTACTCCCAGATGTCGAGTTCGGTCCAGTTCGACAGCGGGAACACGCGGATGTGCTCGCCCTTCTGATGGCGGCCGTTGTAGAGGTTCCACAGCTCGGGACGCTGGCTCTTCGGGTCCCACTGGCCGAATTCGTCGCGGAACGAGTAGACGCGCTCCTTCGCGCGTGCCTTCTCCTCGTCGCGCCGGGCGCCGCCGAAGACCGCGTCGAAGCCGTGGCCGGCGATCGTGTCGAGCAGCACCTGCGTCTGCAGGCGGTTGCGTGACGCTCGCGGACCGGTCTCGTCGCGCACGCGGCCCTCGTCGATCGCCTGCTGCACGGAGCCGACGATCAGGCGAATCCCGAGCTCGGCGACGCGCCGGTCGCGGTACTCGATCGCCTCCGGGAAGTTGTGGCCGGTGTCGATGTGCACCGCCGGAAACGGGATCTTCGCCGGCCAGAACGCCTTCTCGGCGAGCCGGAGCATGACGATCGAGTCCTTGCCGCCGGAGAACAGCAGCGCCGGCCGCTCAAACTCCGCCGCGACCTCGCGGAGGATGTGGATCGACTCCGCTTCGAGCGCCTCCAGGTGGCTGAGGCGCGCGACTTCGGCGCGTTCGACTGTGGTGGTCATCGCCCGTCCCCTACGCCGTGTGCAGGCCGCACTCGACCTTGTCGCTGTCCGACCAGCGGCCCGCCCGCTGATCCTCCCCGGGTTTCACCGCGCGGGTGCAGTGCGTGCAGCCGACGGTGGGGAAGCCCCGGTCGAACAGCGGGTTGTAGGGGAGGCCGTGAGCGAAGATGTAGGACCAGGCGTCCTTCTCGCTCCACGTCACGAGCGGGTTGGCCTTCGCCAGGCCGAACTTCGCGTCCCACTGCACCGCCGGAGTGTTCGCGCGCGCTGCGGACTGATCGCGGCGCACGCCGGTGATCCACGCGCGCTTGCCCGAGAGCGCTTCGTGGATCGGGCGCACCTTGCGGATGTCGCAGCACAGGTCCGGTTCGCGCGACCACAGCGCCTCGCCGTACTCGAGCGCCTGCTGCGCGGGGCTGAGGGGCGTCCGGTACAGCTGGAAGTCGAGCTGCGGCCAGAACGCGCGCGCGCGCTCGATCAGCTGGTAGGTCTCGTCGAAGAGGAAGTCCGTATCGAGGTAGAAGACCTCGGTGCCCGGGCCGCGCTTCGCCACCATGTCCATGAGCACGATGTCCGAGGTGTTTCCGAACGCGCTCGCCAGCGAGATGCCGGTGGGGTAGCGCTGGAAGAGCCAGTCGAGGATGGCGTCTGGGCCGGCCTGATCGAGGGCGACGGAGGCGGCGTGCAGCGCCGCGTCCTCTTCGGGGGGCGCCTCGACGCGCGCCGTCGGTGCTTCAGCCATGTCCGTGTCGTCTCCTGCTCATGCTCCGGTGATCGCTTGTGAAAGCCATCACCGCTCGCCGATGACAAACACGAGCAGCGCCTTGCCGGCCGCTGCTCGTGATCGTCGCTCGCTAGACGGCGCACTCGCCTTCGCCGCGTTCGAGCACGTAGAGGCCCTGGCGTTCCCAGTCGATGAACTCCTGGAGGTTGTCCGTGGAGAACTGCGGCGTGAGCGTGAGATCGCGCACGGCCTCTTCGAACGGCTTCACGCCCACGCGGTCGAAGAAGTCGTTGAACTCTTCGCCCGCCTGGCGCTGCGCCTGGTAGACGTTGATGAAGCGCTCGATGGCAACCGGCACGCGCTTGGCGGGGATGCGGAGGCGGGCGAGCGTCCCCATGCGCAGCTTCTGGCCGGCGCGCCGCTGCCCGGCGAGGAAGACGTTGTACGCGGGGATCTGGCGGTCGTCGTTCTTCATCGACGCGCCGTGGAAGCCGATGTTGCCGATGTGGTGCTGGCCGCACGAGTTCGGGCAGCCGCTGATGTTGATCAGCACGCGCCGCGCCAGCGGGTCCTCGATGTGCAGCGACTCGAGGTGCTGCTGAATCGCGCGGTTGAGCCCCATGGAGGATGTGATGCCGAGCTTGCAGCTATCGGTGCCCGGGCAGCTCACGACGTCCGTGATCTCCGTGGCGTCCGCGTCACCCAGGCCGTGCGCATCCAGCTCCTTGAAGACGGAGTACACCCGGCCGTCCGGGATCCAGCGCAGCACGATGTTCTGATCCTGCGTCACGCGCGCGCGCCCGTTGCCGTGGGTCTCGATGATGCGCCCGAGCTCGCGGAACTGCTGCGGCGTGAGATCGCCCTGGCGCACCTTCGCGGTGATCGCCGAGTACCCCGCCTGCTTCTGCTTGCGCACGGCGACGGCCATGAAGCGCGCGAATCGCGCCGCGTCCTCGGACGGCACGGCGTCGGCCTGCGCGGGCAGGGGGGGTGCCTCCGCCGCTTCGTCGTCGAGGTAGAGCAGTGACTGCACGTCCGGGCGCTGTTTCGCCCAGTCGCCCTTCAGCTCCTCTTCCACCATGCGGCGGAACTCCTCCTCGCCGACGCGGTGGACGAGAAACTTCAGGCGGGCCTTGAGGATGTTCACGCGCAGCTCGTCCGCCCGGTTGAAGATGCGGACGACGGCCTCTGAGTATGTGAGGAAGTCCGCAACGGGCACGAAGTCCGAGATCAGCACGGCGTCCTTCGGCATCGTCGAGAGGCCGCCGCCGACGACCATGCGGAAGCCCTTGACCTGCTTGCCGCCGATGTCGCGGATGCGCGGGATGAAGCCGATGTCGTGGATCGCCGTCATCGCGGCGTCCTCGTCGCTGCCGGAGAAGGTCACCTTGAACTTGCGGGGGAGTGCCTGCGATAGCGGGTTGCGCACGAAGTAGCGCACGAAGGCGCCCGCGTACGGGGTGATGTCGAACGGCTCGTCGTCACGGATGCCGGCCCATGGATCGCCGGTCACGTTGCGCACGACATTGCCGCACGCCTCGCGCGTGGAGAGCCCGGCATCGCCGAGCCGGCGGAGCGCGTCGTACGCCTTCGCGAGCGGGATGTGGTGGTACTGGATGTTCTCGCGGGTCGTGATGTGGCCCTTGCCCAGCGGCGCGAACTGCTCGGCCACGTCCGCGAGCGCGTTGAGCTGATCGACGTTCACGCCGCCGAACGGCAGCTTCACGCGGATCATCTGGCGGGCGGGCTGTCGCTGCCCGTAGACGCCCTGCTTCAGCCGGAAGCCGATGAACTTCTGCTCATCGCGGTCCCCGTCGAGGAACACCTTCGCTTCCGTCTGGAAGTCGCCGAGCTCGTCATCGAGGATGGGGATGACGCGCCCCGCGCCGGCGTTCCGTGCTGTCGTCGTCATGGCGCCCCCCTGCCAGATGCTGACTTTGTTAATCGAACAACTCGTGAATACGCGGAAGCATAGTCGCACGGCCATCGACGGGTCAATCGGACCACGCCGCGGGCGACCGGAGAGGGTCCGCGGGTTTCCGGCGCCGGACTGCTCCGCCAGCCGCATACTCGTGTATAGTAACTAACGAATCATGAGTCCAACGACAAGAGAGCGCCGTGTACCAGATTCGACAGCGGAACCAGCACTTCGCCTATCGCAACGGCTGGCTCGACGCGCGGTGGCACTTCTCGTTCTCGCACTACCACGACCCGGAGAACGTCAACTTCGGCCCGCTGCGCGTCTTCAACGACGACGTGATCGACGGGGAGAGCGGGTTCCCGTTGCACCCGCACCGGAACATGGAGATCGTCACCGTGCTCACGGACGGGAAGCTCTCGCACTACGACACCAGCGGGAACGCGGGGCAGATCGTGCCCGGCGAGGTGCAGAAGATGTCCGCCGGCGCGGGCATCCAGCACTCCGAGTGGAACTACGAGCGCGAGCCGGTCCGGCTCATGCAGATCTGGTTCATGCCGAAGCGCGACGGCTTGACGCCGTCCTACGCGCAGCAGGCCTACTCGGTGACCGAGAGCGGGCTCGTGGTCGTGGGCTCGCCGGCCGGCGGGGCCGGGGGCGTGCCGATCTACCAGGACGTCGTGATGGCGATCGCAGACACTGCCGGGGTGATCGAGCACACGATCGCGCCCGGGCGCGGTGCGTACGTGCACGTGATCGACGGCGCGCCCGTGCTCGACGGCGAGGAGCTCGCGCGCGGTGACGCGGCACGCGTCACCTTCGATCACGAACGTCTGCGCCTGGAGGGGACGGGGCGGGTGCTGATCATCGACCTGCCCGTGCGCGAGCACGCGGAGCGCTCGACCCTGGGCGCGGGCGCCGTGCCGATGGCGGAGGGCGAGCCGGCCGGCGCGCCGTAGCTGAGTGCGCGGCTAGTAGCTCGACACGTCCATCTGCGGGAGCATCCCCGTCACCGCGAAGACGGTGCGTTCCGCGATGTTCGTCGCGCGGTCGGCGATGCGCTCGAGGTTGTGCGCGACCCAGAGCAGGTGCGTGCTCGGCTCCACCGTCGACGGGTCGTTGATCATGATCTGGATGAGGTCGTTGTAGATGCGGTCGTACAGCTCGTCGACGGCGTCGTCCGCGCTGCCCACGCGGTAGGCGCCTTCGACCTCGCGATCGACGAAGCCGTGCACGGCCTGCTTGAGCATCGCGCGCGCGCGCTCGGCCATGATCGGGAGGTCGACCAGCGGCTTGACCAGCGGTTCGTCTCGCATGAGCAGCACGATGCGCGCGATGCCCTCGGCGTGGTCGCCCATGCGCTCGAGCTCAGCGGTGATCGACGTGACCGAGACGATCACGCGGAGGTCCGTGGCCATCGGCGCCTGCTGCGCGAGCAGGGAGAGGCACATGTTCTGGATGTGGAAGCCGGTGGCGTTGATCTCCCGGTCCTCGTCGACGACCTGCTGCGCGAGTTCTGCATCGCGGTCGATCAGCGAGCGCATGGCGCGGTCGATCGCCCGATCGACCATCGATCCCATCTCGAGCACACCGTCCTTCAGCGCTTCGAGCTGACGGTGAAACTGCTCTCGCGGCACGCGGCGTCTCCTTACGACCCGGCCCTGCGCTCGTGAGCCGCGACCGGCCCACCACGGCAGGCGCCGGCGACTGCTCCCCCGCCGAGGGGCCGTCGATGGCGTCGATGATACGTCGCTTGTCGCGTGACGCCCGTGCAGGAGCACGGCGCCGGCGTCCGTCGGTCTCGTGCGGGAAGGCGCGAGCGATCGGCACGGCTCACGCGCCGGCCGGCGGTGCCGCGTCCGGCGACGCCGCGTCCGCGCCCGTCAGCTCGGCCTCGCGCGCGAGCGGCAGCGTGAAGCGGATCAACGCGCCGCGCGTGCTCGGCGCGACCCAGATGCGGCCGCGGTGGCGGGAGACGATGTGGCGGGCGATGGCCAGGCCGAGACCGCTGCCGCCGCCGTTCGTCGTGCGCGCGCGGTCGGCCGTATAGAAGCGTTCGAAGACGCGTACGCGGTCGCTCGGCAGGATCCCCGGTCCTTCGTCCTGGACCGCGAACTGGACCTCGCGGTCGGCGAGGGTCGCGCTGAGCGTGATGGTGCCGGTGGGCGGGCTGTGGTGGAGGGCGTTGTCGAGCAGGTTCGAGATCACTTCGAGCGCGCGCTCGCGGTCGGCGAACACGGCCGGCGCGTCTGTCGGCACGACCACGATGCGCTGCCCGGGCGGCACGATCGGCTGGATACGGCTCGCCGCCGTGTCCAGCAACTCGGACGGCCGGAGCACTTCGAGCGTGAACTGCTCGTCGGCCCATTCGATGCGCGAGAGCCGAAGCAGGCGGTCGACGATCAGCCCGAGCCGCTCGATCTCGGCCGTGAGCTGCTGGTGGAAGCGGGCGCGGCGCTGTGCGTCCGGCACCCCGGACTCGAGCGTCTCCGCGAGCGCGAACGCGGCGGCGATCGGCGTACGCAGCTCATGCGACACGTTTGCCACGAGATCGGTCCGTGCGCGCTGCGCCGCATGGAGCGCGGTCAGGTCTTCAATCGCCAGCACCACGCGCACCCGGCCGATCTCGACCCGATGGGCTGCGGCGCGCACCACCCGACCGTCGCCGATGCGGAGCTCGAGCGCTTCGCCGGTGGCTTCGCGCACGAGTTGGAGCAGGTGGTGGTCGCGGGCCGCTCGGATCAGCGAGCGGCCGCGCATGTCCTCCACGGTCGTATCGAACAGCTCCGCGGCGCCGACGCTCGCGGCGAGCACGGTCGGGAGGTCGTCCAGCAACACGATCGGGAGGTGGAGGGGTCCGATGACGACGTCGAATGCGCTGCCGGCGGGCGAGGGTGGGGTCTCGCCGGCCGCGACGCGCGCGCCCGGCCCGCGCCGCCGGCGCGTGGCGAACGCGACCGCCGCGGCCGCGAGTGCTGCGACCGTGATCGCGGCCGGCGCCGGCGGGAGGGCCGCCGCAGCGACCGCTGCCGCGACGATCGCGGCGATCACCAGTGGGTGGGCGAGGACCGTCCTCACCGGATCGGCCTACGGCACGAACTTGTAGCCGACGCCCCGCACGGTCTGGATGTGGACGGGATGCGGGGGGTCGGTCTCGAGCTTCTCGCGGAGCCAGCGGATGTGCACGTCGACGGTTCGGGTCTCACCTGCATAGCTGAACCCCCACACCGCCGAGAGAATCATCTCCCGCGTCAGCGCCTGCCCGGGGTGGCGCATGAGGTACTCCAGCAGCTCGAACTCACGCGGCCGCAGATTCACCTGGCGGCCGTCGCATGAGACCTCGTGCCGTCCGACGTCGAGCGTGATGCCGCCGGCGCTCACGACCGGGGCGCCGTCGTGCCCGTCGCTCCCGGCCTCGCGCGAAAGCCGATCGCGGCGGAGCAGCGACGCGACTCGTGCGCGCAGCTCGCGCATGGAGAACGGCTTCGTGACGTAGTCGTCCGCGCCGAGGTCCAGCCCCTGCACCTTGTCCGCCTCGCCCGTGCGCGCCGTGAGCATCAGGATCGGCACCGACTGTTCGTCGCGCAGGATGCGGCAGACGTCGAGTCCCGACATGCGCGGCAGCATCACGTCGAGCACGACCAGGTCCGGGTGCGCGCTGCGAGCGAGCTCGAGGGCGGAGATGCCGTCGCTGGCGCGCAACACCTCGTGGCCGTCCGCCTCGAGGTTGTACGAGACCGCATCGCCGATCGACGCATCGTCCTCTACGACCAGCACGCGCGGCATCGTGGTCCCTCCGGCACGGAGGGTACCCGAGCGCCCCCTGTGGCGCCCCGTGGCCGGCGTCGACGCGGACGGCACCCCGCGTAGACTCACCGCCATGTGCGGCCGCTTCACCCTCACCTCGGTCGACCGTGGGTGGCTCGCGGAGGCGTTCGGCGTGCGCGTTGAGGACCTCGACGAGATCTCCGAGGTCGTCATCCCGCGCTTCAACATCGCGCCCACACAGCAGCACTGGATCGTCGCGGCGCGGGGCGAGGAACGCGCTCCCCGACGTGCCTCGTGGGGGCTGGTCACCGACGGGGCGCGCACCGGCGACGCGGCGCGCTTCATCAACGCGCGCTCCGAGGACGTCGCGCGGCGACCGACGTATCGCGAGGCGTTTCGGCTCCGGCGATGCGTGGTTCCC
>JBBDXH010000133.1:0-3489 GCA_040902395.1 Dehalococcoidia bacterium | reverse complement strand
TGCCGCGCTCGAGCGCGGCGGTGACTGCAGCCTGCAGCCCGGCGTCGAGTGAGAGCACGAGCGTGACGCCGGGCTGGGAGGCCACACGGCCAAGTGTCGAAAGCTCATGTCCCGCCGGGGTCGCCAGCACAAGCCGTCGCTCCGGCGCTCCGCGCAGTTGCGGCTCGTAGGCACGCTCAACCCCGTCGCGACCGACGGTCGCGTTCAGCGGGTATCCACCGCTGAGGAACTCGTCCACTTCGGACGGCTCGATCGGCCCCACGTGTCCGAGGATCTGGGCGAAGAGCGTACCGCCCGCGTAGACCCGGCCGGGCGTCGCGATCACCTCGACGCCGGGCATGCCGGCGGTGCGGGCCACGAGCGCGATCGCCTGCTCGGACGAGAGCCCGCTCGCGATCGTCACCGGCGCGAGGGCATCCACGGACGCGAGGCCGCCCGCGACCGCCGCGCGCACACCGCTCGCTGGTCGTCCGCTCACCCGCGCCAGCTCGGCGATCGCTTTCGCGAGCGCGAAGGCGTCGTCCGGCATGTCACCCGGTATGGCCACCAGTGAGAAGCGTGGCACGTTGTGAGCGAGCACCACACCCTCGCGGTCTGTGATCAGCCCCCGTGGCGCTTCGTCCTTGACGATGCGCGGCAGCACGCCCGAGTCGAAACCGGGCGGGACGACGGGGTCGAGCCACTGGAGGCGGACCGCCTGTAGCGCCACGACGCCGAACGCGAGCAGGGTCACGAGCCTGAGAACGCGCAATCGGCGGAGGCGCGGAGGTGCGTTCATTCGAAGAGCCCACGTCGGCGTGGGCGCCACGGCCAGACCGCGACGGCGACCGCAGTCGCAGCGACCGCGGTGATTGCGATAGCGACGAGGATCGTCCGTGGCTGCGCGGCGATGGAGGCGACGTGGCCGCCGGCCACGGCGAGCAGCGTGACGTAGCATGCCGCGCCGGCGGCGGCCGCGGCGGCGGCGCCGACGAGCCGCCGGGGCGTGTACCCGGCGGGATCGCGGTCGGACTGTCGCGCGAGCAACGCGAAGGCTGCGGTCGGCCAGAGCGCGATCACGAACACGCCCACGCGGTCTTGCGAGACCGCGCCGAATACCACCGGCGCGAGCAACAGCGCAAGCCATGTCTCGTCCGCGCGCCGCGCGACGCCCCAACCGGCCACCACGGCGACCGGGAGCAGCGGCGACGCGATCGCGTCCACCGTGAGCAGCGAGAGTGGGCCGACCTGCACGAGTGCGGCGGCGACGGCGAGCGCCGCGACGATGACCGCGATCACGGCGTGCCTCCGCCCTCGTCGATGCCGGCCCCGGGCGTGAAGCCGGTCATCACGAGCACGTGCTCGAGGCGACTGAAGTCGGCGAGGGGCTCGACGGTCACCGTCGCGAACAGATCTTCGGGCCGCTCAGTGACCGTGCTCACGCGCCCGATCAACAGCCCCCCCGGCAGCTGCCCGCCGAGCGCCGAAGTCAGCAGGTGATCGCCCGCGGCCACGGCAGCGCCGAGCGGCACGAAGTCGAGCCGGATGCCATCGCCGGTCCCGAAGGCTGCGCCGGGCGTGCGCGAGGACTGGATGACGCCGGCGACCGCCGAATCACGGTCGATGAGCAGCCGCACACGTGAGCGGTGCGCGCCGACCTCCACGACGACCCCGGCGAGCGTCGCGCCGGAGCCGAGCACGGGCTGGCCGATCGCAACACCCTCCTCCCGGCCGCGGTCCAGGAGGAGCAATTGCCGGCCCGGCGCCGGGTCGCGGAGCACAACGGCAGCGGTCGTGAACCGTTGCGCGTTCGGTCCGACCGCATCAGTCAGCGCAGCGGCCTGATCGATCGCGGTCTGTTGCTCGCGCAGGGTGGCGAGGTCGGCCTCGAGGCGACCGACGCGATTGCGCAGGCCCGCGTTTTCGGCGGTTAATTGGCGCAACTGGCCGGCGCGGAGCACGACCTCGGCGACCGGACGGACGACGTCCCGAAGCGTGCCGGCGGCCGGCGCGACCGCTGCGCCGGCGCGGGCCTCGAGGTCGTCCGCAACCGGAAGTGGCGACAGCGCGAGCAGCACCACTCCGGCAACCAGCACGGCGGACAGGCGAGCAATGCCGTCCTTCGTGGGGAAGGACGGGCGGCGCTCGTCGAGTCTCATTGCTGCGGGTCAGATCATCGCGGCGCGCGTCGGGCAGAGATCAGGGATTGCACTTTTTGGAGCGTCTCCGCCTCTTCGAGCGCATCCCCGCAGCCTCGCACGACCGTACGCAGCGGATCGTCGGTGACGTAGACGGGGAAGCGCGTCTCGGCGGCGACGCGACGATCGAGGCCACGGAGCAGCGAGCCACCGCCGGTCATCGCGATGCCGTGCATCATGAGGTCCGCGACCAGTTCCGGTGGCGTCGTCTCGATCGTCGCGCGCACCGTCCGCACGATCTCGTTGGTGACCGAGGACAACGCGTCGCGGAGCTCGATCGTCGAGACCTCGACGGACTTCGGTAAACCGGTGGCGAGGTCTCGGCCGCGCAGATCCACGGTCGCCTCTTCGTCGAGCGGGTACGCCGAACCGGCGTCGATCTTCACCTGCTCGGCCGTGCGTTCCCCGATCAGCATGTTGTGCACCTGCCGGGCGTAGTTGACGATCGCGAGATCCATCGCGTCGCCGGCGGCGCGCACGGATTGCGAACGCACGATCCCGCCGAGCGCGATCACGGCGACCTCGGTCGTCCCGCCGCCGATGTCGACGATCATTGAGCCCGCGGCGTCCATCACGGGCAGCCGGGCGCCGATCGCCGCCGCCATCGGCTCCTCGATCAGGTAGGCCGCGCGTGCGCCCGCGGCGACGGCGGCGTCATGCACTGCGCGCTTCTCGACCTCGGTCGCGCCCGAAGGTATGCCCACGACCACTCGCGGCTTGGGGATGCCGAGCCCGAAGCGCTCGTGCACCGAGCGGATGAAGTACTGGAGCATTCGCTCAGTCACCGCGAAGTCGGAGATCACCCCGTCGCGGAGCGGACGCACCGCGACAATGGTCGATGGCGTGCGCCCGACCATGCGCTTGGCCTCCGCGCCAATGGCGAGGATGCGCTTGGTGACCTTGTCGATGGCGACGACCGACGGCTCGTCGATCACGATGCCGCGACCACGCACGCTCACCAGTGTGTTCGCGGTCCCGAGGTCGATGCCGATGTCGTGGGAAAACATCCCCAGGAAAGAGGACAGCGGATTAATCACTTGAGCGAATCTGCCCGTCTTGGGGAGAGGGGGGACCGCTGGCTGTGGGGAGGAGTGCCGGCTTGCGGCGAGTATACGGACGCGTTCGGCGAGCCGACAAGGCAACGGGCCATGTTCGTGCGCGCCGCACCCCGGGAAGGCCTCCCGACCGTCGCAAACCTGCGAGTCTGGGCGCAGATCTGACGGCCTGACGGCCGTGGGCCACGCCTCGATGGATGCGCTAGATCCCGGCTGCCCCGCCGATCAGCGATCCCACGACGAACGTCAACGCAGCG
>JBBDXH010000132.1:0-3500 GCA_040902395.1 Dehalococcoidia bacterium | reverse complement strand
GACCGCGGCGACCTGCCGGCGCTGCTCGCCGCGACGCGCGCCCTCGCGCTCCGAGACACGACCGCGCGGCACGTCGAGAAGGCGCTCGCCTACTTCGAGACCAACGCCCAACGCATGCGCTACGCCGCCTTCCGCGAGGCCGGGCACTTCGTCGGCTCGGGCGCGGTGGAGGCCGGCTGCAAGGCCGTGATCGGCCAGCGCCTGAAGCTCTCCGGCATGCGCTGGAGCGTCCGCGGCGCTACCGGCATCATCGCCCTGCGCTGCCACGAGGCCAGCGGTCGCTGGGATGACGTCTGGTCGCGTATCCACAACCAGACGAGCGCGGCATGACCCCGCTACCTACAAATCTGTCTCACACCCCCACGTCGAGCGCCGGTAGAGATGAGGTAAAGGTCCGCCTCGCGAACGGCGCAAGAACGAGCGGCGGCTACGCACCCGGCTCGCCGGCGAATGCGATGTGCGCGCTACGCGGGGGCAGGTTCCGGCCGGCCGGTGGCACGCGCTGGTGACGTCCTACCCCACCCGTTCCGCGCGCACGACGAGGCGGTGGGCGTACTCCCGCGTCTCGAAGTTGAAGTCGCCGCCGCAGGTGTACAGCGTGATCGAGTCGATCGCGACGTCGTTGCTCCGGATCGCGCCCCAGTCGCCGCCGGTCGCCGAGACATCGCGCTGCCAGGTCACGGCATAGGTGAGCACCTCGCCGTTGTAGACGGCCTCGATCAGGTCGCCCGGCGAGTGCAGCGCGAGGCTCCCGAAGATGGCCTTGCCGCGGTAGTACGCGCCCTCCGCGTAGTCGATGGTCCAGGCGTAATCGACGTGGCCGGAGAAGATCGCGTTCCCGCCCTCGCCGGGCCGGCCGGCCACGCCCGGCCACAGCCGCATGTCGTACCAGATGATCTCGCCGCCGACGGCCGCGGCACTCACCGGCCCGTCCACGCGGAACAGCGGGATGCGAACGCGCGCGAAGTGCGTGTTCCGCGGCTCACCGTACTGGGCGACGAAATCGCGGAGATTCGTGAGCGCGTCGACCTCGGCGCCCACGCTCGCTTCGCCGGTCGGCGACGGCGTGGGCGTGCGCGTGGCGAGCGGCGTGCGCGTGGGCCTGGCGGTGGCGGTGGGCGAAGGCGCCAGCGTGGGAGTGGCGGCATCACCGCCGCCGCAGGCGATGCCGACCGCCACGGCGATCGCGCCGATCGCAATGACGGCGGCGCTGATCAGCGGAAGGCGCGGTCCGCGCCCGCGTGAAGAGGGGCACGCATTGCGCGGCGTTGCGAGCAGCTCCGTGTGACATGCGGACGCGTGGCGAACGATTCCACCTCCCCGGACGTTGACCTGTTACGGTGAATGCTCCCCCATGCGGACCAAGGCGCTATCCCAGGCGTCTACCGCAGACACGAAGGCCGGTTGCATGCTCTCTTCCCTCGCTTTTCCGGCGCGGCTCCGCCGCGTCTCGGTTGCTGCGCTGTTCGCGCTCACGGCGGCGGCGCTCGTGCTCAGCGGCCATCGCGGCGAACCCCGTGCCGCCGCCGCTGCGGACGTGTTCCGCGTCGCCAGCGGGTCGTACGTCGGTACCGGCACCGCCCGCCCGGTCTCCGTCGGCTTCGAGCCGGCGCTGGTGATCGTGAAGCGAAGTACGCACACCGTCCGCTTCGTGCGTGCGAGCGGGATGACCGCGAGCAAGCCATTCGGCAGCTCGGGCGCCGCCTCCGATGGCGTGATCGACGCGCTCACCGACACGGGTTTCGACATCGGTACCGATGTGGGCGCGAACAAGCGCGGCAGCATCTACTACTGGACCGCGTTCGGCGCGGCGCCCGACGTCATGGTCGTCGGGTCGTACGCCGGAAACGGTACGGCGATCGAGGTCACGACCGGCTTCAAGCCGGCGCTCGTGATGGTGATCAACAGTCAGCGTGACCAGAACGTCACCCTCCGTTTCGGGGACCAGACCGGCGATGCGAGCGTCTTCGGCGCGAGCGCCAGCGCTGCCACCCGACACGTCACGGCTCTGACGGAGAGCGGCTTTACGGTCGGCTCGGCCGACGACGTGAACGAGTCAGGCGAGACGCTGTAGTACGTCGCATGGGCGGCCGCGCCGGGCCAGGTCGCCGCCGGGTCGTACACCGGCACGCACGACAACGAGCTCACGGTCTCGGGCGTCGGACTCGACGCCCAGGCGCTGTTCGTACGCAACGACGGTTCGAGCCGCGCACGCCCGCTCGTCTACCGCACGGAGGCGATGCCGGGCGCGGGATCGATCCCGGTCACCTCCACGAAGCTGGTGACGAACCTGGTCACCGGACTTGGCGGCGAGAGCTTCACCGTCGCCAGGGGTGCGAACGTCAACGCCAGGGACGAACTCTATTACTACGCCGCGTTCCGAGACGGCGCGACGCCGCCACGGGTGACGACGGTGCGAGCGCTCTCGGTGGATGGCGCGTACCGCGCCGGGGCCACGGTCGAGCTCGCGGTCGACTTCGACCAGGTGGTCTCCGTCACCGGTACGCCCGAACTGGCACTGGCGACGGGCGCGATCCCCGCGTCCGCGGCGTACGTCCGCGGCACGGGAACCGCGACGCTGGTCTTCGGTTACGTGGTTGCGCCCGGTGACAACTCACCCCGGCTCGCGTACAGCGGTCGCGGAGCGCTGTCGGGTGGAACCCCTCGTCAGCGCACAGGGGCTGGGCGCGATCACCACACTGCCCGATGCCGGTGCCCCGGGCTCGCTCTCCGCAAACGCGGCGATCGTGATCGACTCGCTGTCGCCGCACGGCCGGAGGCGCCACGCCTGGATCCGCTCTCCGACTCCGGTCCGTCGAACGCGGACGGTGTGACCGCGGTCACGCATCCGACGTTCACGGGGCAGGCCGAGCGGGGGGCAACCGTCGAACTGTTCGTGGACGGGAGTGCGGCAGGCACCACACCGGCCGCTGCTGATGGTGCGTGGTCGCTCACGGTACCGGGTGACCGGCGCGCTCGCCGAGGGCGTGCGGCTGATCACCGTCACCGCACGCGACGCGGCCGGGAACGTCTCAGCGACGTCTCTCGTGCTGACGATCACCGTGCTGACGGTTGCTCCGGACGCCCCCACCGGCCTGGCGATCGCTCCCGCGTCGAATAGCGGGAGCTCCACGACCGCGATCGCCACGCGCGTGACGGCCCTCCAGAAGGCAGCCATCGCTACAGTGGACTTCGCGTCAAGATCGGCCGGGCTCGGAACGTCGTGCGGCGGCTGACCAACTTACGGACCGGCGCTTCGAGCGATCTCATCATTCACGCACTCGACGCGATCCACGCCCGCACGGAGGCCGTGGCCCCGTGACGGTGCGAAGTCGCCGGGCTGATCTTCGACGAGGGCGATCACGCCGACCGCGGTGTAGCCGCCGGTGCCGCCCGTGGTCGTCGTCGCGAGCTCCATGACCGTGGGGAGCGGCGCCGAGAGCCGCGTCGCCTCGGCGGAGCCGGGCGCGCCGAGCAGCGCGATCACGCGGAGCACCATC
>JBBDXH010000131.1:13887-24048 GCA_040902395.1 Dehalococcoidia bacterium | reverse complement strand
CGCCGAAAGGCGGCCCGCTTTGCTGTCTGTGCGCTCTTGTGCTGAGCGCTAGCTCAGTGCCTCGCGCAGCAACGCGATCAGCTCGCGCACCTGGGCCTGGCGCCAGCCCTCGGCGAGCTCCCACGTCTTCGTGTTGTACTTCGCGCGCGCCTCTTCCCACGCCGGCGTGTCGCGTTCGACGCCGGCGAGGATCTCGCGCAACGGCCCCATCTCCTCGTTCGCCTGGTCCGCGCGCTCGATCCAGTGACCGAGGTAGCGGTGCGTGCGGTCGAAGAAGACGATCGTCGGGATCGACTCGAACTCGCCCTGCTTCAGGAACTCGGACATGATGTCCTTGTTCTGGTCACGAAGGAACAGCCGCGACTCCATGCCCGACTGCTCTGCGATCTTGCAGGCGACGGGGAGCCCGCGCCACACGTCCGGGCACCAGTCCTCGCCCAGCACCAGCATCTTCACGCCGTGCTCGTCGACGAGGCGCTTCAGCGCAGCGATGTCCTGCGCGCCGGGCGTGAATTCGTCGTAGTGGCGCTGGAACGACTCCTTGTTCTTTTCGATCGCTCCCATCCAACTCGCGAAGTCGGTCATGCCCTGCGCGAAGCGCTCGGGCGTGACCACGGAGTCGGGCCGGGCCTCGGCCGCCTTGCGCGTGATCGTTGAGGTCGCTGTCGTCATCGTGGCTCCTTTGTTCACCGCATCGGCGTCGTCGCCGGCGACGACGCTTTCCGGTACACGTGGCAGATTGAGTGCGAATTGTACACCGCACGCTGTCTTTTTTACTGCGCTCACGCGCCAGGCAACGTCACCGCCGTCCATGTCGCCGACAGGGCGTCTGCGCCGACCGCGGACGGTCCGTGCCCGCGGGCACGCGCCTCGCGCTCCAGCGCCGCAACCGCCTCGATGAAGCGGGTGCACGCCGCGCGCAACCCCTCCTCGGCGTCGACGTCCGCCTCGCGCGCAACACGGACGACGCTCCACAGGAGCGCCCCGACCGCAGCCGCGTTCGGCTGCGCCGGCAGCGCATCCACCAGCGCGACAAGCTCCGCGCGCGCCTCGGCGCGCGGTCGGGGGTCACACCGGCGCGGAGCGCCCGCCCGATCAGCGCGGAGGCCCGCTGGAGCGCCGGCGCCGCCGCGGGCACCGAGTCGAGCGCGCCCTCGGGCGCTTCGGCACCCGCTGCCTCGCCGCGCTGCGCACGCTCCGCGGCCTTGATCTGTTCCCAGCGATCGAGCAGCGCCTCCTGTGAGCCCGCCGCCTCGTCGCCAAACACGTGCGGATGGCGACGCACGAACTTCGCCGAGGCGTGGGCCACCACGTCCTCGACGGTGAACGTCCCCGCGAGCTGGGCGAGCGCCGTCTGCATGAAGAGGTGCGCGAGCACGTCGCCGATCTCCTCCTCGAGCCCGCGCACGTCGCCGTGATCGATGGCGTCGACCAGCTCGTACGCCTCGTCGAGGAAGTAGCGGCGGAGCGATTCGTGCGTTTGCTCGCGGTCCCACGGGCAACCGTCCGGGGCGTACAGGCGCTCCATCACGCCGCGCAGTCCGGCGAGCGCACGGCTGTCCTGCTCGGGCGGCAGGGCGGGCAAGAGCCACGCATCGGCGTCCTCCGGGAGATCGGCGACTGCGACGCCGTCCCGCACGGCTCCGCGGACGACCGCGCGCGCCGGGGCCCGCGCGGGATAGCGGTCGCCGAGCAGCGGTCGCGCGGCCACGAACTGCTCGTCGAGCACGAGCAGCGGACGCTGCGCGTCGAAGCGGGAATACGCGGGGTCGAAGGTCTGCAGCTCGTGCGGCGCGAGCCCGAGCGCGTCCATGATGGCGATCAGCGTCGGGGCGCCGGGCGGGCCGTCAGCCATGGCGAGAGTATAATCGCGCCGTGCTCGCACTCCGCTGGTTCACCGCCGCGCTCTTCATCGTGGCGATCCCCGTGTTCCTCGTGCTGAGCAACGTTCGTATCGCCACGACGGACAGCCACGTCTACGACTATGCGTTCTCGCAATACGACGCTCCCACGCGCACCGGAATCGAGCGACCGGAGCTTGACCGCGCGGCGCGCGAGATTGTGCAGTACTTCCAGGCGAGCGAACGCGATTCGCTGCTCGACATCCGGGTCGCCATCGCCGGAGAACAGCAGCCGCTCTTCAGTGAGCGCGAAGTGCTCCACATGCGCGACGTCCGCGACCTGTTCCAACTCGTGTTCCGCATCCACGAGCTCGCATTCGTCTACGCGGTCGGCTACATCGCGACCGCGGTGTTGTGGAGCCGCGAGCGCTCGATGCAGCGCCTCGCGCGCCAGCTCGCGACGGCCGGCGCGCTCACGGCCGGCCTGTTCGCCCTCGGCGCGATGGCCGTGCTCGTGGGCTTCGACACCCTGTTCACGCAGTTCCACGTGCTCTCGTTCTCGAACGACTTCTGGCAACTCGACCCCGCGCGCGACCACCTCATCCAGATGTTCCCGGAGGGCTTCTGGTACGACGTGACGCTGGGAGTGGGGGTGATGTCGATCCTCGAGGGCGGACTGCTGACCGCGCTCGCTCTCGGCTACCTGACGTGGCTCGCCCGCGACCGTCCGCGCTGGCGCCCGCACTGGCCACTCCCCGTCCCACGCTGGTAACGCCCACCGGCTGCGCAAAGCGCAGAGGGCAGGCTGAAAGGCCTGCCCTCTGCGCTTTGCGTCACACGATCGCGGTCGGGGGCGCCGCTCGCGGCGGACGGGCGGACCGGAACTAGAAGTCGAAATCGTCGCCCATGTCGAAGCCGCCGTGATCGTGGCCGTGGCCGTCGCCGCCCATGAAGTCCTCGGAGTCGCCCTCGCCCATCCCGGCGTCCGCCGACGCCCCGCCAAGCACGGCGAACGCCGTCACGCTCGATCGCACGGTGCGCTTCGATTTGCACTCGGGGCAGGTCGCGGCGTTGTCGCGGTCGCCCAGCCGGCGCCTCAGCTCGAAGCGCTTCTCGCACTTCTTGCAGCGGAACTCATAGATCGGCACGGTGTACTCGCTCCCGCAGCTTGAAGGGGTCCGGCCCGCCACTCGGACCGGTCGGGCGAGTGTCGCACACCGCGGGGACGCGGGCGATCATCGTCATCTCTGCGGTCGCCACTCGACTCGTCGCCTCAGCGCATGCGACGCGGATCACGGGTCACGCGCGCGGGTCGTATTCGGGCACGCCGATCTGGCAGAACTCCCGGAAGCCCAGCTGCTCGTACACGCGGTAGCCCATCGGCGACGAGGTCAGGACCGCGAGCGGTGCACCCCGCTCTCGCGCGGCGCGCATTGCCGTCAGCGCCGTCGCGCGGGCGACTCCGCGGCGTCGATGATCGGGGGCCGTGCACACGAAGTAGAGGCCGGCGACCCCGGCCGCGAAGAACACGGACACCGTCGACACGGGCGTCTCGTCGATGCGGCCGAGATAGTGGAGCCAGCCGCTTTCGTCGTGAAGCCCGATGCGGGCGAAGGTCGCGCACACCCAGTCCGCCTCGGGCGGTCCTTCGCCAAAGCCGGAGGCAAGCACGGCCCCGAACTGCTCGAGGTCGAGCGGAGCACGCACGCGCTGCAGATCGAGGCCGGCGGGCGGGTGCACATCGTCCGGGAGCGCGTCGAGCGGCGCCGCCATACCCGGCTCACCGCCGGGCTCGCAGCCGGTGAAGCCTCGCGCCCGCAAGCGCTCTCGGAGGTCCGACGGACGCATGGACGGACCGATGTGCCACGAACCGGGCACACCCAGCGCTCTCAGGCGCTCGATGCTGGCGTCGATCGCCGCGTCCGCCTGTGACGCCGTCAGATCGGCCCGCACCACGGCATTGTGATAGGCGATCGGCGAGCCCCCGATCGTCCACTGGAGGCGCCCCGTCTCCCCGGACGGCGCGACATCGCGTTCGTCCCGCTCCTCGCCGCCCCCTGCCCGCCCCATCGCGAGCAGAAACTCCACCGCGTTCTCTTCGATCGCACGCGCGATCTCACCAGCGGCGTGCAGCACGTTCCAGCCTCCGCTTCCGCAGGGTCGCGCGGCCTCTCCGCCCGCACGAACCCTCAGACAAGCAGAGGGCGCCATGCGAGGCGCCTTCTGCCGGTCGGACTGGTCGCTACCTCGACTAGTCGAGGTAGTCCTTGAGCTTCTTCGAGCGCGTCGGGTGTCGCAGCTTGCGCAGCGCCTTCGCCTCGATCTGGCGGATGCGCTCGCGCGTCACGTTGAACTCGCGACCGACCTCCTCGAGCGTCCGCGAACGGCCGTCCTCGAGCCCGAAGCGCAGCTCGAGCACCTTCCGCTCGCGCGGCGTGAGCGAGGAGAGCACGTCCATCACCTGCTCCTTGAGCAGCTGGTGGGACGCCGCGTCGGACGGCGCCAGTGCGGACGGATCCTCGAGGAAGTCTCCGAGGTGGGAGTCCTCCTCCTCGCCGATCGGCGTCTCGAGCGAAACCGGCTCCTGCGACACCTTCATGATCTCGCGCACGCGGTCGGCGGGCAGTTCGAGCTCGCGGCCGATCTCCTCGGATGTCGGCTCGCGTCCGAACTCCTGCACGAGCCGGCGCTGGATGCGCACCAGCTTGTTGATCGTCTCGACCATGTGCACGGGAATGCGGATCGTGCGCGCCTGGTCGGCGATGGCGCGCGTGATTGCCTGCCGGATCCACCACGTCGCGTACGTCGAGAACTTGAAGCCCTTGCGATAGTCGAACTTCTCGACCGCCCGGATCAGGCCGATGTTGCCTTCCTGGATCAGGTCCAGCAGCGACATGCCGCGGCCGATGTACTTCTTCGCGACCGAGACGACCAGCCGCAGGTTCGCCTCGGTGAGCTGACGTTCCGAGCGCTTGCCGTCAAAGATGATCTTCTCGAAGTAGTACTGGAGCGCGCCGCCGTGCTCGGCGTCGAGCTTCTCGGCGAGGATCTTCGGCGGCGGCGTGAGCTTCGACTCCGCGCCGACGAACTCCGCACCCCAGCGCACGTGCTCCGGACGCATGATGTGGGTGATGATCGAGAGCCGGATCAGCGCCTGGTGCGCGCGGGCCTCGTCCCATTTCAGGTCCTTCATCAGCCGCCGGTGGGCGCCCTCGTCCAGATCGCCATCGATGCAGCCGCGGAACCGGCGGTCGGCGATGCGATCGGAGATCGACTGTCGCGGGAGCTTCAGATACTTGCTGACGGACTGGTAGACCAGGCGGTCCTGGTGGAACTGGCGGAGGAGCTCGACGAAGACCTCACCCCAGCTGGGGTCGTCACCGCTTTCCTCGCGGTGGTCTTCGACGATCTGCTCGATATGGATCCACTCCTCGATCGCACGGGAGAGGCGCTTCTCGTCGTCGGCCGTGAGCAGCGGCACCTTCCCGATTTCGCGCAGGTACATGCGCACCGGGTCGTCGATGCCGGCGGCCTCGTCAACGATACGGCGAGCAGCGTCGACCACGGTCGTCGCCTCGCGGCCGGCGACGGCGTCGACGCGGACGGAGATGCCGTTCTCGGACAGCTGGGAGATCACCGTCGCCAGCCGCTCGCGGCTCGCTTCGGACTCCGGAATCGCTTCGAGCACGTCCTCGGCGCTGACGATGCCGGAGCGCCGTCCCTTCGCGAGCAACGCTTCGATCCCCGCCTCCGCAATGGTGGCGTCGTCGAAGGTCTGGGTCATCGTGCCTCCTCCATCAGATCCGGTCCGGCTTCCGCGGACGCCCTTCCGGGTTTCCCGGACGGGCCTGCAATGCGCTGATACTCACGCGTCAGTTCCCGCTGACGCACGGTGGTTTGTTCGAACTGCTCGCGCAGCTCGTCTTCGTCGGGAAGCGACGGCTCTGCACGACGCAGCGTGCGCACGGCCTCGGCCTGCTCCACCGCGACCACGAGCAGGCGCCGCTGCGTCCGCAGGAGGCGCACGCGCCCGGCGATGTCGCCCACCATCTGGTCGATGTGGCGCGGATCGAACTCCGGAAGCGCAGCCACGACGAGTTCGTCGTAGCGCGCGCGCAGATCGAGGTCGAGCTCATCGAGCCGCTCTGCGAACTCGGGCGACTGCGTCCACCACTCGAAGAGCGCCCGGTTGAGCGAGTCCTCGAAGGTCTCCGCGGCGACCGCCAGGCCGCTGCCGCGGGCTTCCTTGCGCTGGACCAGCAGGCGGAGCAGCTGCGTTTCGCCGTCGGGCGGAGCGGTGGCGCGGCGCGGCGCGGTCGCGCCCGCAAGGCCGGACGGTGGCTCGACCGGGCGGGGGCGTCCACCCCGCGCGATCATGCGCGTGACAATGTGCTCGTCGACCTGGCCGATGCGTGCCAGTTTCTGAACATAATGTGATCTTACGACGGGATCGGTCATTGCGGCGACGGTCGGGGCGAGCGCCTGCACCGCCTTCGACCGCGCGAGCGCGTCCCCGCGCGGGATCGCGGACGACACCGCCTCGAAGAGGTGATCCGCGACCGGCAACGCCGCCGCGATCAGCTCCTTGAAGCGATCCGGGTCGCGCCGGACGAGCGAGTCCGGATCGTCGCCGTCGGGGAGGGTGGCCACGCGGATGTCGGCGCGCAGCACGTCCTGGACGTGCACGAGGCCGCGCCAGTCGATCACCGGAACGGACATGTGGTCGGCTGCGCCGGCGGCGACCTGCACGCCGCGCAGCGTCGCCTCGGAGCCCGCGTTGTCCGCGTCGAGCGCGAGCACCACGTTCTCGGTGTAGCGCTTGAGCAGCGCCATCTGCTTCTCGGTGATCGCGGTGCCGTTCGAGGCGACCACGTTCACGACGCCGAACTGGTGCGCGGCGATCACGTCCATGTAGCCCTCGACGATCACGGCCCGATCGGCGCGGCGAATCGCGTCGGCGGCGCGGTCGAGGCCGTAGAGCGTGCCGCTCTTGTCGAACAGCGGCGTCTGTGGCGTGTTGAGGTACTTCGGCTCGTCCTCCGGCCGGAGCGCGCGTGCGCCGAAGCCGATCAGCCGGCGACGGGCGTCGCGCGTCGGGAAGATCACGCGATCGCGGAAGCGGTCGTACGCGCCGCGATCGCCCTCGATCGCGAGCCCGCAGTCGACGACGTCGCGCTCGGCGAAGCCGCGCGCGGAGAGATGATCGATCAGCCCGCGCCAGCCGTCGGGCGCATAGCCGAGCTGCCACGTCTCCAGCGTCTCGGCATCGAGGCCACGGCCCTCGAGATACGCGCGCGCGTCGCCGCCCAGCGGACCGCGCAGCGCGGCCTGGAAGTAGACGGCGGCGGCCTCGTTCGCCTGCAGCAGGCGCTCGTGCTGTTCGCGCTCCTCGATGTCGCGCTTCGACGGGGGCCGCAGTTCGATGCCGGCGCGGTCGGCGCAAAGCCGTAACGCCTCCTTGAAGTCGAGGCCCTCGACCCGGCGCACGAACTCGATCACATCGCCACCGGTCGAGCACGCGCCGAAGCAATGCCAGGTGCCGCGGTCGCTGTCGACCACGAACGAGGGCGTGCGTTCCTGGTGGAAGGGGCAGCGCGCCTTGAAGGTGCGGCCGCTCTTCTTCAGATCAGGGACGTACTGCCCCACGGTCTCGACGATATCGAGACGGGCTTTGACTTCGTCGATCGTGCTCATTGTGTATCTGGTTAGACACCAGAACAGCCGTTTGGTTACGGGTTCCGCCCGATGGACATGGATCGCCGGCCGGCCGGGCTGACTCGCACAGGCGATGTGTCCCGGCCGCGCTTATTCGCGCGCACGCGCAGCGAGCCGCGCGGCGACCGCCTGCTCGCGATCGACGATCCCGTCCACGAGCGCCGCGAGGCGGTCCGACGCCTCGCCCGCCGCCGCGGCGTCCGCGAGCAGCCGCTCCGTCGTGTAGCGCGCACCGGCGAGGTCGTGGATCACCTGTGGCGCGAGCGGCCTGTCCGGGACGCGCGCCTCCCGCTCGTCCCCCCGCGCGCGCGCGACGGCCATCCGCTCGGCGACCGCCAACTCGGCAAGCACATGCACGAGGCTGCGATCGCCGTCGAACGCCGCCGCGAAGTCGCGCTCGGTGACGCCCTCGAGCGCACGGAGCAGCGCGGCGCGCGAGGCCGCGAGCCGCGTGCGCCACGCGTCGACGGCCGTGATCGCGCCCTCGGTCATCGCGGGAAGACGTTGTTGAGCGCGACGGCGTCGTTGATCGACTCGGTCACCAGCAGCAGCTGGGCGCGTGTGAAGTCCACACTCGAGAGCGTGGGGAAGTCGACCGCGAGGCTGGCGCCGGGCGCCAGCGCGAGCGCCACGTCCCGGCGGCCCAGCAACGTGCTCGTGCCGTCTGTGGTGCGTACGGTGACGGTCGCGGGTCCGACGATCGGGATCGGGCTGTTGTTGCGGATGGTCGCCCGAAGGTGCAGGTCGGGCGGCACGTTCTCGGCGTTGAGCAGCTCGAGGTCGTTGTCGAGGTCAGGCTCGACGATCGCCTCGAGCGTGTTGTTGTCGAGCGTGTCCTCCGCGACCGGTGGTTCGGCCGTCACGGTGACCACCGCCACGGCGCGTCGCTGCACGTACTCCCGGGGCAACACCCACTCGATGCGAGCGCCGGCCCGCAGCGGCTCTCCCGGCTTTGCGCCGACGACCTGTGGTGTGCCGCCGTTGACGGTCACGAGCACCTGCCCGGTCACGTCCCCGGCGC
Organism: Dehalococcoidia bacterium; assembly: GCA_040902395.1. GTDB lineage: Bacteria > Chloroflexota > Dehalococcoidia > UBA2979 > UBA2979 > VGNK01. Next base: position 15,471 of record JBBDXH010000131.1, on the reverse strand, counting down.
CGAGATTCGCGATCGAAACGGCGAGCCGGTTGTCGCGCGAGGAGATCGCCTCGATCGCCAGATCCGGACGGTCGGGCGTGAACGTCGGATTGGTGGAGGGCCCCGCCACGCCGTCCGTGGTCCCGGCAAGGCGGGTGTTCGTGCCGGCGACCACCGTCAGGTGCGTGGTGGCGCCGGCCCCCCCGACGGCGTCGGCCGGCACCCAGCCGACGAGATCGCGCTCGCCGACGGGCGCGACGACAAGCCAGAGGCCGTCGTCGGAGCGACCGACGAGCTCCAGCAACGCGCCGGCCGCGAGCCGGTTGAGCTCCGCATCGTCCGCACGCGGACCGGAACGCAGCGCGGCGTCGCGGAGCAGGGTGGGGCGCTCGGGGGCCGCGACCGCGTCGACGGGCCCGCTAGCGTCGTATCGGAAGACGAAGAACGCACCGACGGCGATCGCGGCTGCCACCGCGAGCACGATGGCAGCGCCACCGATCCACACCATCAGGGCAGGGCGCCCGGGAGGCGCGACGCGCCTCATCTCACGGCGTCGAAGGAACCAGCAGCGCGCGGAACGTGTTGTCGAATTCGTTTGACTCCTTCACGTCGTCGAGCCAGTCCACTTCGAGCACGTATTCGCCTGTGCGCCGGATCGTGATCTGCGTGTTGACGGTGGCGCTCTGCCCCGGCAAGAGCCGCGTGCGTTCGATGTCGACGACGCCGATCACCTCGCCGGCGGCGCTGGTCACGCGCAGACTCGTGGGCGCGTCGAATTCGCCGCGTCCGACGTTCGCGACGCGAATCGTGAGCGTGCCGTTCGGAGCGACGAACGCGTTTGTGACCTGGAGGTCGGGCGCCGTGCCCCCCTCGGTGAGCGTTGTCTCCGTGGTCGATGCCGGCGAGGCGTCGTCGGGCGCGGCGACGTCGATCACGGCCACCGTCGCAGGGTCGCCCGAGCGCGGCACGACGTTCGCCGCCGGCACCCAACCCTCCAGCCGCGAGCCGATCGGGTAGATCACGCGTAACCACGCGCGGTCCGGCGTCTGGCCGGTGACCAGCACGACGCGCTCGCCCGGGATGATCGCGATCAGCTCGGCCCGGCGGTCCGGCGCGGCGCGCATGTTCGTCGTCAGCGCGGGTGACACCGTGACGCCTTCCACGGGCAGAGCGGTCGCTTCCGACGCGGCCACGTAGTCGCTTCCGGCGCCACGCGCGCGGTCGATCAGCACGATCACCGCGAGGGTGGCGGCGGCGATCAGCACGATCGCGAACCCGAAGACCGCGGGCGCTCGCACGTAGCGTCTCGTGGGCGGCTCCCAGCTCCCCCGCGTCCAGATTGTAGCGACGGCCCCGGCCGCGTCAGAGCGCGTACCCGAGATCGTGCGCGCGCCGCAGCGCGAAGCCATCGGTCATGCCCGAGACGTAATCCGCGGCGCGCCGCCAGGGCGGGTCGTCCGGGAGCGACCAGCCGAGGATCTCTCCCGGGTGCGTCTCGTAGTGAGCGAAGAGGAACGCCACCACCGCTTGCCCTCGGAGTGCGTCCCGTAACGTCGACTCGTGCAGGTAGACACGACGGAACATGAACTCGCGCAGCGCGTCGGC
>JBBDXH010000131.1:4527-13877 GCA_040902395.1 Dehalococcoidia bacterium | reverse complement strand
TGAGCGAGGCGAGCAGCTCGTCCGTGGCGTCGAGCACGGACTCGCTCAGCGCGATCCGCGGATCGTCATCGGCGAAGGTCACTCGCGAGCGCAGCACGCAGTCCGTGATCAGCGTGTCGACGCGCGTCGAGTGATCCTCGCCCAGCGTGCGTCGCGCGCCCGACGGCAGCTCCCGCTCGGTGATCAGCCCGGCACGGATCGCATCCTGGATGTCGTGGTTCAGATAGGCGATGGAGTCGGCGAGCTTGACGATCTGCCCCTCGAGCGTGGAGGCAGTGCCCCACGCCTCTGCGGCAACGGAGTCGCGCACCTTGGAGTGCTTGAGGATGCCCTCCCGCGTCTCCGTGGTGAGGTTCAACCCGGTTCCGTCGCGCTCGAGCAGGTCCACGATGCGCAGCGACTGCTCGTTGTGGCGGAAGCCGTCGGGCAGCAAGGCGGCAAGGCGCTCCTCGCCGGCATGCCCGAACGGCGTGTGCCCGAGGTCGTGGGCCAGGGCGATCGCCTCGGTGAGGTCCTCATTCAGGTTGATCGCGCGCGCGATCGTGCGCGCGATCTGTTGCACCTCGATCGTGTGCGTCATGCGCGTCACGACGTGATCCGAGTCCGGCGCGACGAACACCTGTGTCTTGTGCTTCAGCCGCCGGAATGCCCGGGTGTGGATGACGCGGTCACGATCGACCTGGTACGCGAGGCGCATGGGCGAGGCAGGCTCCGGTCGCGCGCGGCCGGCGGAGGTTGCCTCGCGCGCCGCGCGCGCGTGCAGCGCGGCCTCGCGGGCTTCGAGCATGTGACGGACGTCGGCGAGCGCCGCGTCTGCGGCGACCCGGCTCGGAACCGGAGCGGGATGCGGCTCAGGCATGCGACCAGTGTCGCCGATCGCGGTCAATCCGTCTACTCCAATGATCACTTGGGCACAGGCGCGCGGACAGATAACCTAGCGCCGTTCGCACCTGACGCCGTCCCCGGCGGCCGGCCGCACACCGCTCCAACCTCGAGCGGCACGCGCGCGCGGCTCACGGGAAGTCCAGCGGCCCCCGGCGAGTGGACGGCCGGTGCGCAGCGAGAGGTTGCCCGATGACCACGGTATCGGACCGGCCCGCGCCCGCACCGCTGAGCCAGCTGGTGTACCGCTTTGGCGACGGGACCGCCGAGGGCCAGGGTTCGATGGGTGAGCTGCTCGGCGGCAAGGGCGCCGGGCTCGCCGAGATGAGCGATCTGGGCATCCCCGTGCCGCCCGGCTTCACGATCACCACCGAGGTCTGCAACGAGTTCTACCGCCTCGGCCGGCGCTACCCGGAGGGACTCGACGCGCAGGTACGCGACGGGATCGCGCACGTTGAACGACTCGTCCGCTCGCGCTTCGCCGATCCCGAAAACCCGCTGCTCGTCTCTGTACGCTCCGGCGCTCGCGTCTCCATGCCGGGCATGATGGACACGATCCTGAACCTCGGCCTGAACGACACCACCGTGGAAGGCCTGGCGCGCCGCTCCGGCAACGCCCGCTTCGCGTACGACTCGTACCGGCGCTTCATCCAGATGTACGGCGATGTCGTGCTCGGCGTCTCGAGGCAGTCCGAGACCGACGGGGACCCCTTCGAGGAGCTGCTCACCGCGAAGAAACGCGCCCGCGGCGCGATACTCGACACCGACCTGGACGCCGATGCGCTCCGTGAGCTCGTGCACGACTACAAGGCGCTCGTAAGTGAGCGCACCGGCGCGGACTTCCCGGACGACCCATGGGACCAGCTGTGGGGCGCGGTCGGCGCCGTGTTCGCGTCCTGGGAGAACCCGCGCGCCGTGGTCTATCGCGACATGCACGGCTACCCCGCGGACTGGGGCACGGCCGTGACCGTGCAGGTCATGGTCTTCGGCAACCTCGGCGACGAGTGCGCGACCGGCGTGCTCTTCACACGCCACCCTTCGACCGGCGAGCGCCGGCTCTTCGGCGAGTTCCTCGTGAACGCGCAGGGCGAGGATGTGGTCGCCGGCACACGCGATCCGCAGCCGATCCTCGAGCGCGCGCGAAGGCCGGGCGACCCGCCCTCGCTCGAGGCGACGATGCCCGTCGTCTTCGAGGAACTCGAGCGTGCGTGCGCGACGCTCGAGCAGCACTTCCGGGACATGCAGGACATCGAGTTCACCGTCCAGCAATCGAAGCTCTGGATTCTCCAGACGCGCAGCGGCAAGCGCTCGGGCCAGGCGATGGTCAAGATCGCCGTCGACATGGTGGACGAAGGGCTGATCGGCGAGTCAGAGGCCCTCCGAGACATCGACGCCGGTCAGCTGGAGGAGCTGCTCCACCCCGTCTTCGCGACCACCGGCCAGCGCGACGTGATCGCGACAGGCCTTGCGGCGTCTCCCGGCGCCGCCGTGGGCAAGGTGGTCTTCACGCCCGCCGACGCCGTGGACTGGGCGAAGCGGGGCGAGCACGTCATCCTCGTCCGTGAGGAGACGAGCCCGGAGGACATCGAGGGCATGAAGGAAGCGCGCGCGATCCTGACCGCGCGCGGTGGCATGACCTCGCACGCCGCAGTCGTCGCACGCGGCATGGGCAAGTGCTGCGTCACGGGCTGCACCGCGCTCGAGGTCGACTACGCCAGACGGCGCTTCACCGTGCGCACCGAGGACGGCAACCCGATCGTGGTGTCCGAGGGTGATGTGATCTCGATCGACGGCACGCGCGGCGAGGTGATTCGCGGTGAGCTTCCGCTCGCCGAGGCGGTGTTCCCGCCCGAATACGCCCGCCTCATGACCTGGGTGGACGCTCACCGCCGGTTGCGCGTGCGCGCCAACGCCGACACGCCCGAGGACGCCGAGCGCGCGCGCGGCTTCGGGGCGGAGGGCATCGGCCTGTGTCGCACCGAGCACATGTTCTTCGGCCCGGACCGGATCCTCGCCGTGCGCGAGATGATCCTCTCCCAGTCGGAGGCGGAGCGGCGCGTCGCGCTCGCCAAGATCCTCCCGATGCAGCGCGAGGACTTCACGGGCATCCTGCGCGCGATGGCCGGATTCCCCGTCACGATCCGTCTGCTCGATCCCCCGCTCCACGAGTTCCTGCCGCAGACCATCGAGGACGTGGCAGAGCTGGCGCGCGCCCTCGGCATGCGCGTCGCCGACGTCGAGCGGCGCCTCGAGTCGCTCCGCGAGTTCAACCCGATGCTCGGCCACCGCGGTGTGCGCCTGGCGATCACCTACCCCGAGATCTACGAGGTCCAGGTCCAGGCGATCATGGAAGCCGCGTGCGATCTCGCAGCGGCAGGCATCGCGGTCGAGCCGGAGATCATGATCCCGCTGGTCGGCATGGCCATGGAGCTCGAGCGGCTGCGCACGCTCGTCGAACGCACGGTGGAGCGCGTCTTCGAGGACCGCGGGCGGCGCGTCGCGTACACGGTGGGCACGATGATCGAACTCCCGCGCGCATGTGTCGTGGCGGACCGCATCGCCGAGCACGCGGACTTCTTCTCCTTCGGCACGAACGACCTCACGCAGACGACCTTCGGCCTCTCGCGCGACGACGCCGGCCGCTTCCTCCCGGCGTACCTGCGCCAACGCGTGCTGGAATACGACCCCTTCGTGCGCCTCGACCGCGAAGGCGTTGGCGAGCTCATCCGCATCGGCATCGAGCGCGGGCGCCGCACGAAGCCCCAGCTCAAGGTCGGCATCTGCGGCGAGCACGGCGGCGATCCGTCGTCCGTCGCCTTCTGCCACGAGCAGGGCTTTGACTACGTGTCGTGCTCGCCCTACCGCGTGCCGATCGCACGCCTCGCCGCGGCGCAGGCCTCACTCGCCGAGCGGTAAGCGGTTCGGCCGCGTCACGGCGAGCCGGGGGCACCCGGGCGCCCGTGACTGCGTGCGCCAGCCGGCGCGGCCCGCGACGGGCGCAGGGTGAGCGGGCCCGGGAGCGCCGAACACGAGCCGTCCCCGGCTCGCGGGCGCGCTCCGCTACTCGACCGTGACGGTCTTCGCGAGATTGCGTGGCTGATCGACGTCGGCGCCGCGTTGCACGGCGATGTGGTACGCGAGCAGCTGCATCGGCACCACGCCGACGAGCGGGAAGAGCAGCGGGTCGACCTCGGGCAGCGCGATCACGTCGTTCGCCAGGCCGTCCAGCGCGCGCTCTCCGTGTGAGACAAACGCGATCACGCGGCCGTGCCGCGCGCGCACCTGTTCGATGTTCGAACGCATCTTGTCGAACACCTCGTCGCGTGGAGCGATCGCGACCGTCGGCATGCGTTCGTCGATGAGCGCAATCGGCCCGTGTTTCATCTCGCCGGCGGCGTAGCCCTCGGCGTGGATGTACGAGACCTCTTTGAGCTTCAGCGCGCCCTCGAGCGCGAGCGGAAAGCCGAGACCGCGCCCGAGGAACAGGAAGTCCTCGTAGCGCGCATACCGGCCCGCGAGTTCGGCCAGGCGCGGTTCCAGCGCGATGGCATCGCTCATGGCCGCCGGCACGTGCAACGCGGCAGCGATCTGCTGTCGCGCCACGGCGGGATCGAGCGTGCCACGCTGGCGACCGAGGTGGAGTGCGATGCCGTGGAGCAGCATCATCGAGGCGGACATCGTCTTCGTGGACGCGACCGCGATCTCCGGGCCCGCGTGCATGTACACGGTGCCGTGAGCCACGCGTGTCGCCTGCGCGCCCGGCGTGTTGCAGATCGTGATCTGCGGGCAGCCGGCGCGGCGTGCCTCCTCCATGCCGGCGAGCGTGTCCACGGTCTCGCCCGACTGCGAGATCGAGATCACGAGCGTGTGCTCGTCGAGCACGGGGCCGCGATAGCGGAACTCCGCCGAGTTATCGACCTCGGCCGGAATGCGCGCGAAGCGTTCGATGTAGTGGCGGCCGACCATGGCCGAATGCAGTGACGTCCCCATCCCGATCAGGACGACGCGCGTCAGTGCGCGCACCTGCTCGTCGCTGAACGGCAGGCCGTCCACCGCCACGCGCGGCGGGTTGAGCGTGTAGCCGTGCAGGGCGTACTGCACGGTTTCGGGCTGCTCGTGAATCTCCTTGAGCATGAAATGCCGGAAGGGGCCCTTCGCCGCCGCCACCGCGTCGTATGGCTGAACCTCCACGGCTTTCTCGATCGTCCGTCCGTCCGCGTCGACGAAGGCGACGGCGTCCGCGCGCACGTCGGCGAACTCGCCCGGTCCGAGGAAGCTGACCCGTCGCGTGTGCGGGATGAGCGCCCCGAGGTCCGAAGCGAGCAGATGCTCGCCGTCGCCGTGCCCGATCACGATCCCGCCCGCGTTCCCGATCCGCGCGGCGACGATGCGGCCGGGGTCTTCCGCGTCCACGGCAAGCAGGGCGTATGCGCCCTGTGCCTCGACCGCCACGCCGCGCAGCGCGTCGATCAGGTCCTCGCCGCGCTCGAGCCGCTCCGCGATCAGGAACGCCAGCACTTCCGTGTCCGTGTCGGAGAGAAAGGTCGCCCCACGCTCGATGAAGCGCGCGCGCAGCGCCTGGAAGTTCTCGATAATCCCGTTGTGCACCACCGCGACGCGACCGGTCGGGTCCAGGTGCGGGTGCGCGTTCTCGTCACTCGGCTCGCCGTGCGTCGCCCAGCGTGTATGTCCGATGCCGGCAACCGCCGGCGGGAGCGTGCCTTCGACGCGCTGAATCAGGTGATCGAGCTTGCCTGTGGCGCGTGCGACGTAAAACCCGTGTTCGCGGTCGAAGAGCGCGATCCCCGCGGAGTCATACCCGCGATACTCGAGCCGGCGCAGGCCTTCGAGCACGATCGGGCCGGCCGGGCGCTGCCCCGTGTAACCGACGATGCCGCACATCTGTCGCCTCCGGCCCCCGCCGGCGCCCGTTCAGCCGGCAGCCGGGGGCTGCTCCCGCGACTGCCGCGCCACCACGATCGTACCCTCCGACGCTGCTCCGTACGCGCCCTGGTAGCGCTCCGGCAGGAGCTCCGCGACGCGCCGCATCATGAAATCGGTCGACCGCTCAGCCGAGCGCGCGTCGGCGGCGGAGTCCAGCGAGAAGGGGTGGCCGAACTCAACCACGAGCGTCGGTCGCCGGCGCAGCAGCCACTGGAAGAAGACGGCGGGGATGCGGAGCTGATCGGTGCCCGTGATCGCCACGGGCACGATCGGCGCCTTCGACATGAGCGCGACCATCGCCGCGCCGGGCAGCGCCGGCCGCATGCCGTGGCCGTGCGCGCGCGTGCCCTCCGGGAACATGAGCACGATGTCGCCCGAGCGCAGGTAGTTGCGCGCGATGCGCAGCGCCCCCATGTCTCCCGAGAAGCGTCGGACCGGGAAGGCGCCGTATACCCAGAAGTACCAGCCGATGAGCGGAACCTCGAACAGCTCGCGTTTCGCCATCGGGTGCACGCGGCGCTCGCACGAGGCTGCGACGAGCGGTGGATCGAGCAGGTGATTGTGGTTCGCAACGAGGATCACCGGCCCCGCGGCCGGTACGCGTCCGGCGCCGCGCACCTCCCAGCGTGCGAGGCTGAAGATCACGCCGCGTGAGAGACGCGTCGTCGCGGCGTATCCGATGCGGGAGATGAGGCGTTTCACGGCCGTCCTTCCGCCTGCGCCGCGCGCAGCTCAGACCGCGGCGTTCGCGGCCCGGTAGGCCCCGACGCAGCGTTCGACCACAGCGTCGATCCCGAGCGCATCCGTGTCGACCACGATCGCGCCGGGCGCCGCCTGCTCGCGCCGCAGGGCGCGGTGTCCCGTGTCGTCGAGCTCGTCGCGGCGGCGGGTCTGTGAGAGTACCTGTTCGAACGTCGCCGATCGCCCGCGGTCCAGCTCTTCACCGAGGCGACGACGCGCGCGGATCTCCGTCGACGCATCGAGGAAGATCTTGGTGCGCGCCTCCACGAGCACGCGTGTCCCGATGTCGCGACCGGCCATGACCACGGGTTCGCGCGTCGCGATCGCCCGCTGACGCCGCACCAGTTCGTCGCGCACTTCCGGGATGCGCGAGACGAGCGAGACGGTCTGCTCGATCTCCGGATCGCGCAGGCGATCGGTCACGTCGACGTCGTGCAGGTAGAGGCGGGGCTGCGTCGGCTCGGTCCAGCGCATGTCCAGGTCGAGCGCACGCACCAACGCGGTGACCGCAGCCTCTTCCTCGGGATCGACTGCGGCCTCGAGCACCGCCAGCGCGCACGCGCGGTACATGAGGCCCGTGTCGAAGAACCCGAGGCCCAGGCGGTCCGCGACCGCGCGTCCGACCACGCTCTTGCCGGCGGCAGTGGGACCATCAATGGCGACGCAGCGGGCGATCGAGTCGTCGGTGATCGGGACCTCCGCGTCCGCCTGGGTCGCCCCGATGATAGTCAGCGCTCGAATCGAGCGTCCACCCGGAGCGCGGGCGCGTCAGTCACGCAGAGCGACGGCCGCGCGCAGCGCACGCAATTCGGCGCGGGTCAGCTCACGGACCTCGCCGCGCGCCAGCCCGCCGAGCGCGACGGGCCCGAAGGCCGTGCGCACGAGCCGCGTCGCAGGCCACCCGATCGCCTCGAACATGCGCCTCACCTGGCGGTTCCGACCCTCGTGGATCGCGATCCGCACCACGCTGCGCTCGGGGCTCGAGCGCACGCTCTCGACGTACGCGGGCGCCGTCGGACCGTCCTCGATCGCGACGCCGCGCCGCAGCTGCTCGAGCGCCGCGGCGCTCGGTTGGCCCGCGACGGTCGCTTCGTACACCTTCGCGACGCCCCAACGAGGATGCGTGAGGCGGTGCGCCAGCTCCCCGTCGGTCGTGAAGAGCAGCAACCCTTCTGTCTGCTGATCCAGCCGGCCGACGTAGCGCAGGTTGGGCGGCGCTCCGGAGAGCAAGTCGTACACCGTGGCGCGGCCCTGCTCGTCCTGCGCGGTCACGACATAACCAGCGGGCTTGTGCAACGCAAGCGTCAGCTCCGCCGGTCGCGCACGCACGGGCGTGCCGTCGACGGCGATGCGCTGTGCATTTGCGTCGGCGCGCGTGCCAAGCGTTGCCACGACGCCATCGACGGTCACGCGCCCCGCTGCGATCAGCGCCTCCGCGGCACGGCGCGAGCCGAAGCCCGCGCGTGCGAGGATCTTCTGGAGTCGTTCCTGCGCCGGATGCGACGAGGGGTGAGGGGCAGGCGGCCGTTCGCTCACCGGCGCCGGCGTACCCGTTCGATCACCACGGTTTCCGTGATCGAGAACACGGCCACGTAGGGGCGTGGCGCCGGCGGCGCGGGCCGGTTGGGCAGGACTCGCTCGGCGGCGCCGCCGACGAATCGGCGCACGGCCCGCTCGACGGCGATCACGGCCATGCCGGCGGCCACGGAGCGCGCGATGACGGGTATCGCCTGCTGCGCCGCGCGCAGCACGACCGCACGCCCCGACCGGCGAGCGGGCAGCATCGTGCGCGCGCGGTCGAGCGCGCGCCCCGGGTCGACGGTGCCGTGGGAGGAGGCGGTGGTGGTCATGGCTGCGTCTCCGGCGACTGGGCCCGTGGGGTCGGGCACGCCAGTCAGCGTACCGAGCACACCGGGCGGCGGCTAGGCTGGCGACCCCGCGGGGGACGGGCGCTGAGCGTCCGCGACCTCGCGCTGCGGAACCAGAGGAGCAGGCCATGAAGTGGGGCACATTCGCGGCATCGGCGCCGGCGCTCGCCGCAGCCGGGCGTGAGCGGCTCGAGCGCACGGGGCTCGTGATGCTCGGCACGCTCCGGCGCGACGGCAGCCCCCGCGTGACGCCGATCGAGTACTTCATCTTCGAAGGCGAATTCACGTTGAGCGGCATGTGGCGCTCCGTGAAGCTGCTCGACCTGCTCCGCGATCCGCGCTGCGCGGTGCACAGCACCACGAGCGCGAAGGACGGCACGGAGGGCGACTTCAAGCTCTACGGCCGCGCGTTGCCGGTCGACGACGAGGCGACGCGCGAACGCTGGGGCGTGGCCTTGCTCGCGGCGACCGGCTGGCGCCCGACCGGGCGGTTCCACCTCTTCCGGCTCGACATCACCGCGGCGGCGTTCGTCCAGTTCGGCGCCGAGGCGCGCGCGCTGGCGGAGCGCCTGCGCGTCGACAGCACGACCGCCGTGCGGGTGCTCCCGGCGGCGCCGAGCGCAGACACAGACACGTACGTCGTGGCGAGTTGGCAGGCGTCCGAAGGCTGAGGGCCGGCTAATGCGCGCTGGTCGCGCGCATGCGCGCCGTCACGTCGGCCGTGAGGTCGAGCGCGGGCGCCGGCGCTCCCGCCGCGTCCAACAGCCGACCGCCCTCGGCGCGCACGCGACCGTCGGCGAAGGCGGCGAGCGCCGCCACCAGGCACGGCGCCTCGACTGCCATCTGCGCCTCGCGGATCTTCGCGAAGAGCGCCGTCGACTCGATTGCGGCGGCGTCCGCGTCGTCGAGCGCACC
>JBBDXH010000131.1:0-4427 GCA_040902395.1 Dehalococcoidia bacterium | reverse complement strand
GAGAGCGCATCCCACAGCGGGTCGAAGTCCGGCCCGGCGATCGGGTAGCGGCAGAAGGCGGCGACGGGTCCGGCGTCGACCTCGGGGATCGCAAGGTGCACCATCACGCCGCTCTCGCGCGCACGCGTGCGGATCAGCTCACGGATGACCTCGCGCCAGGTTCCGATCGGTCCGCCGGGGAGCGCAGGGTGCAGGTTGAGCAGGGGGTGCGTTTCCACGAAGCCCGGCGTGAAGATCAGCATGTACCCGGCGAGCACGCCGATGTCGAAGGGGTGCGGCGCGAGCCGGGCCGCGACTGCGCCGTCCAGGGCCACGCGCCACTCGGGCAGAGGCGCGCCGGGCCGCGAGCGCGCGCCGTCATGCTCGCGGCGGTAGCGCACCGACGACAGCGTGACGAGCGGCGTGCCGTCTCGCCGCACCAACGCGAAGAAGTCGTCGGTGACGGGGTCCTCGCCGGGTTCGCGGTTGCAGAAGACCAGCGCGATGCGCGCGTCCAGCGAACCGTCGGCGATCGCCGCGCGGATCGCTTCGAACATGCCACGTGAGCCGGCGCCGCGAGCCGTGGTGAACCAGCCGACGCGCAGGCTCACCGCCCGGCGTCTCCCCCTGTGCCGGCACCCTGGCGCAGCGTCTCGATACGCTGCTCCACGTCCGTCAGCAGCTCCTGGCACCGGGCCGCCAGCCGCATGCCCTCCTCGTAGAGATCGACGGAGCGTTCGAGCGTGAGGCCGCCGGCCTCGAGCTGATTCGAGATCTCCTCGAGCCGCGCGAACGCCGCCTCGAAGCTCTCGGGCGCGGAGTCGTCGCCCGCGGCGGGGGGTTCGTTCTCGGCGGCCGGTGGCGAAGAGGAGCGCGCAGCCATCAGGGCGACTCTACACGCGCAGCGTGCGCACCGTCGCGCCAGCGGATCTCGAGCCGGTCGCCCGGGGCGACTTCGGCGGCCGACGTCACCAGGCCACCGCCGGCGCGTGAGACGAGCGCGTACCCGCGGTCGAGCGTCGCGAGCGGCGAGAGCGCCTCGAGCCGGCTGAGCATGCGCGCGACGCCCTGCCGCGCGTGCGTGGTCGCGACGGTCGCTGCGCCGCGCATGAGATCGGCGTGCATGGCGAGTTCGTGGCGCAGTCGCGGCACGTCCGGGAGCGCGCGCTCGAGGCTCCGCTCGAGGCGCGCGCCGCGCTCGCGCGCGCCGTCGAGATTGCGTGCGATGCGCTGATGGTGCCGCCACTGCATCGACGCGATCGCCTGCATGACTTCGATGCGGTCGGGCACGACGAGCTCGGCGGCGGCGGAGGGCGTGGGTGCGCGCATGTCGGCCACGAGGTCGGCGAGCGAGAAGTCGGTCTCGTGGCCGACCGCCGAGACGACCGGCACGGGGCAGCCGAAGATCGCGCGCACCACCGGCTCTTCGTTGAACGCCCAGAGGTCTTCGGCCGAGCCCCCGCCGCGTCCCACGATCAGCACGTCCGGCCACGCCGCGGGGTGGTCGCGCGGGGCGATCGCGCGGATCGCCTCGGCGATCTCGACCGCGGCGTCGTCGCCCTGCACGGGCGTCGAGCAGAAGACGATCGCCGCGAGCGGCCAGCGCCGCGCCAGCACGGTCTGAATGTCGTGAAACGCCGCCCCGCGTGCCGACGTGACCACGCCGATGCGGCGCGGGAAACGGGGCAACGGCCGCTTGCGTTCCGCGGCGAAGAGCCCCTCGGTCTCGAAGCGCGCCTTCCGGCGCTCGTACTCGGCCGCGAGCGCGCCGACGCCGGCGGGCTGCACGAAGTCCACGAGCATCTGGAGATCGCCGCGCTGCTCGTAGACGGAAACCCCGCCGTGCACGATCAGCGACGCGCCCTGGACCAGGCGCTCGCGCTGCCCCACGTTCTTCTGACGGAAGAACACGCAGCGGATCGCGCCGCCCTGGTCCTTGAGCGTGAAGTACATGTGCCCGGACGACGCCAGCGTCAGGTTCGAGACCTCGCCGCCGACCCAGATGTCGCTCAGCTGCCGATCCTGCTCGACGAGTACCTTCACGTACCGCAGCAGCTGCCAGACCGGCCGGACCTCGGGGGGCATGATCAGCCGCCCGCAACGCGCTCGATGTACGTCCCTGTGGACGTCGAGACCTTGATCAGGTCGCCGGGATTGATGAACAGCGGCACATTGACCACGTGTCCGGTCTCGAGCGTGGCCGGCTTGGTCGCGCCGGTGGCGGTGTCGCCCTTCACGCCGGGGTCGGAATCGGTGATCCGCAACTCGACCGCCGCGGGGAGCTCGAGGCCGAGCATCTCCGTGCCGTACAGCACGGCCTGCACCGTGTCGCCCTCCTTCAGATAGGGCAGCGCGTCCGCGATCAGCGCATGCGGCACCTCCATCTGCTCGAAGGTGTCGCTGTTCATAAACGTGAACAACTGGCCGTCGCCGAAGAGGTACTGCACCGGGCGGCGCTCCACGCGGGCCGCGGCGAGCTTCTCGCCGGCGTTGAACGAGCGCTCGATGATGTGCCCGCCACGGAGGTCGCGCATCTTCACGCGATACACGGCGGACTTCTTCGTCTTGACGTGGTGAACCTCGACGATCTGGTAGAGCGTCCCATCGACCTCGACCGAGACGCCCTTCTTCAGGTCGGAAGTACCTATCACCGGGATGCCCCAATCTCCAGGTCGAGCTTCGGCGCCGTGGAGATCGACCGCAGCCGGCCGTTCTCCATCACACACTGGTCTTCGATGCGAACGCCACCCCACCCGGGGATGTAGATGCCCGGCTCGACGGTCACGATGTGACCGTCCGCCAGGACGTGATCCGAGAACGGCGAGAGCCGCGGATCCTCGTGGATCTCGAGACCGACGCCATGGCCGAGCCCGTGACCGAAGTAGTCACCGTACCCCGCGTCCGCGATCACCTGCGCGGCGATCGCGTGTCCCTGCTTCCCGGTCATCCCGGCCTCGATGCGCTCCTCGGCCATCGTCTGCGCCGTGAGCACGATGTCGTAGATGCGCTTGAACTGGTCGTCGGGCTGGCCGAGGAAGATCGTGCGCGTGAGGTCGGAGCGGTAGCCGTCGACGATCACGCCCATGTCGATCACCACGCCGTGCCCGGCTGCGAGCGGCTCGTCCGCGGCGCGCCAGTGCGGGAGCGAGCCGTGGGCGCCTCCGCCCACGATCGTGCCGAACGACATGCCCTCGGCGCCGTGCTCGATCGCGAACTGCTCGATCGCCCACGCCAGCGCCCGCTCGGTCATGCCGGGCTCGACGATCGCGAGCCCGTAGCGCATGGCGTCATCGCCCAGGTGCACCGCGCGCGTGAGCGCGTCGATCTCCGCGGGCTCCTTCACCATGCGCAGCTCCTCGATCGCCCGGGGTGCCGGCACGAGCTGTGGGCGCGAGTGCGCCGGCAGCTCGGCCGCGCTACGCGTCCACTCCTCGTAGGCCGCGTACGAGAGGTGCGCCGGCTCGAAGCCGATACGCGTGCCGCCCGTGCCCTCGAGCAGCGCCGGCGCCGTGCCCGTCGTCGCACCGGCGACCTTCACCAGCGTGAACTCCGGCGCCTCGCGTCCAACCTGCTCCCAGTACCGCGAGTCGGTGGCGAACAGCGCGTCGTCGCGCGAGACGCGCAGGACGCCGGCGCTGCCGGTGAAGCCGGACACCCAGCGCCGGCTCACCGGGTTGGTGATCAGCAGCGAGTCAATCCCGAGCACGTCGAGGCGCTCGCGCACGCGGACGAGGCGAGCGCCGCTCATGCGCTCGCCTCGTCCGTGAGGCGGCCGTACAGCAGATCGAGCGCCGCGAGGTAGCCGCGGAAGCCGAAGCCAATCACCTGGCCCCAGACGACCGGCGAGAGGTAGGAATGATGGCGGAACGCCTCGCGCGCATGCACGTTCGAGAGGTGCACTTCGATCGTCGGGATACCGACGGCGGTGATGGCGTCGGGGATCGCGACCGAAGTGTGCGTATAGGCTCCGGCATTGAGGATCAGCCCGTCCCAGTCGCGATGCGACTGGATGGCATCGACCAGCTCACCCTCGTGGTTCGACTGGACGAACGCGAGCTCGACGCGCAGCTTCTCCGCGCGCGTGCGCATGAGCAGCTCGATGTCTGAGAGCGTCTGCAACCCGTAGATCTCCGGCTCGCGACTGCCGAGCAGGTTCAGGTTGGGCCCGTTCATGACGACGATGCGCATGCCGCTCGCTCTCAACGACGCCGCTCTGTCCGCAGTCTAACGCGCGGGTTCGGTTGCGGCGCGCGGGCGCCGACCGGTCGATCGACCCCGGCGCCACGCCTCCCGCTCGGGGGTGGTCTCCCACAAGAGGGACCCGCCGATCAGGATTCCGGCTCGCATGTCCCCTCGTTGGCATCTCACAGGCGCTCAGCCGGCGTCGCGCGCGCGGCGCTCGGCGTCGATCTCGCGCGCGCGACGGAACGCCGCGTCGATCAACGACG
>JBBDXH010000130.1:0-3537 GCA_040902395.1 Dehalococcoidia bacterium | reverse complement strand
AACGCGACCGCCGCCGTCTCCCGCGGAAGCGACCCGAAGTGGAGGTGCCTGTCGTGCACTCACACAGCGCCCCGGATGACTCGCGCGCGACGGCGAACGAGCTCGAGACAACGGAGTCCGGCGGCGGCGAGACGCCGGCGCACATGAGCGAGCATCCCCGCTGGAACGTCGCCGTGAGCGTCCGAGAAGAGGGCTACAACCCGGCCCGACGTCTGCTGCGTGAGTTCGGTGTCGTGGGCCGAACGGGATACTTCAACCTGTTGCTGCTGCGCGTCGACGATCGCGCCGCGTTCCTCGACGCTTTCTCGCGAGCGGTCGCGGCCGACCCGGCGATTCTCGAGTTGCAGATCTCGCGCGTGGTGCCGGCCGAGGAAACATTCTCCTTTCAGTCGCCGGAGGAGTTCGAGGAGCGCGCCCGCGAGATTGCCGCAGGTTGGGCCGGCCGGCTGGCGGGCAGCCGGTTTCACGTGCGGCTGCACCGGCGGGGCTTCCGGGGTCGGCTGTCCAGCCAGGACGAGGAGCGCTTCCTCGATCATGTGCTGCTCGACGCGCTCGAGCGGATCGGGGAGGCCGGCTGGATCACCTTCGAAGATCCGGATGCCATTCTTTCGGTGGAGACGGTCTCAAACTGGGCGGGAATGTCGCTCTGGACACGCGACGAACTGACCCGGTACCCGTTCGTGCGCCTCGACTGATGCGTAAGCCGTCCGCGCGGCACCGGAGAGCCGATGCCGGGCGCGTCGTGCTGATGTCGCTGGCCCCTGCCATCCGCGAGGACGTGCTCCCGTTACGGACGCGTTCCGCGCGGCGACAGAAGACGACAGAAGACGTCGACATACATCAGATTTCGTCAGTGCACGGCGATCCCCGGCGATGAAGTCCGGGTCGGCCGGCCGTTCCGCGTGAACTTGCCACGGACGATCGACCGCATACGCATGACCTTTGGCCATGGGTGTACCCGGTCCACGGCGCAATGCTCGCATGCGATCGCCCGAACGCTGGAGGAGGCTCACATGCAGGTTTCCGAGGTGATGACGAAGGACGCCATCGGCATCCAGGTCGGCGAGAGCGCAACACAGGCCGCCAGGCTCATGCGCGATCACGACGTTGAGTGTCTGCTCGTATATGCCGGCGCAGAACTCGCCGGGTCGTGACCGATCGCGACCTCGTGATCCGCTCCCTCGCCGACGGACCGGAGCGGGTGACGACTGCCGTGAGCGAGTTCATGACCGCGGCGCCAATCACGATCGAGCCTGAGGTGAGCGTGGATGAAGCGCTGCACCGCATGGCGCAGGCACAGGTCCGCCGGCTCTGTGTGGCGAAAGACGGTGCGGTCGTCGGCATCGTGTCGCTGTACGACCTCGCGGTGGTGCCGCAACTGTTCGCGGAGGCGATGAGGCGGCAAGGCCGGGCGGCCACGGCCTGACCCGAGCGTCCCGAGCGGTACTCCGGCGCCGCGCGATCGGCAACCTGAGCAGCCGCGGAGATCCGGGTACACCGCAGGTCGCCCCCGTACTGGTCCCGGCCGACACTTGCGCCGGCGCGCCGGCCGAATAGAGGTCCAGGCAGACGGGGACGATCCGCCCTATGCCCGGCGTGGCGGTGCGGGAGACAGTGCCGCGGGGATTGAAGTGGAAGGTTCGGTCAATTCATGCACATCGCGGTCATCAACGGCCCCAACCTCCGTCTGGTGGGGCACCGTGCCTACGGGCCGGAAACACTGGACGACATCGAAGTGCTCATGCGGACGCGGGCAGACGCGCTCGGCCTGGAGCTGACGTTCACGCAGTCCGACAGCGAGGGGGCACTCGTGAGCACGATCAACGGGTTCCGCGACGTCGACGGCATCATCATCAATGCCTCGTCGTACGCGCACACGTCGCTCGCCATCGCGGACGCGCTCGCCCTGAGCGGCGTGCCTGTCATCGAAGTGCACTTCACGAACATCTACGCGCGCGAGACGTTCCGCCATGCGTCCTTCATCGCGCCCATCGCGTGGGGCCAGATCGTCGGCTTCGGATACCGCGGCTATCTTGCCGCGCTGGAATTGTTGTACGGGCGGCTCGAGGAGGGCACCGAGGCGATGCCTGTACAGAGCGGCCTCGCTTGAGAGGCCCCATCCCGCGGGCCGCAGCGCATTGGCACGGCGCGCTGATCTCGCCGTAACGATCCGGGCCGGGGGGCGCAAATCGACGCGCACCGCTCCTCGCAGGACTGTGCCATCTGTCCCCGCCCTGCTCGTGCCTCGGACGCGCCGGGAGCACAGCGCATGGCCGGGCGAGCCGGTCCGGTCGCCGCCGGTCGACGCGCCCGCCGGCGCTCTACGCATCCCCCGACACCTCAAGCGAGCGCCTCGGGTCGGCGACCCTCCTCGACGCCGTGAAAGCGCAGCCGGAACGTGCGTTCACCTCCCGAGGAGTGCTCCTCCACGGACTCAACCAGCACGGCGAACGTTCCTTCCGAAGGCAGGCTGAGCTGCGCCGGCCCGTCAGTCATGTGCCGCGCTCCGAGACGCGTGAGCTGGAACGCCTCGCCGCCCCAACCGGGACCGGTGCGCCACAGCATGGCCATCCCCGCGCCCAGGAACTCGCCGTTCGGATCCAGTAGCTCGACGCGCACCGTCCGCTGGCTCGCGCGTTCTGACATCCTGCGTCTCCGTTCCTCCGCCTGAGACGATTCGGGCAAGCCGTCGCGGCAGGACACTGGCTAGTCGAGAGCCCGTGGTTGTTCGCGTTGGAGGCGAAGTCGACGCCCTGCCGGGCGCAGCGCCTCGATCGCGAGAGCGGGATCGACGCAAACGGGAGAAGGCCCTGTCGGCGCCGCTGTGCCAGCGGTCGGACGACAGCGTGAGCGCGCATTCGAGGTTCACGAGCCGCAGATCCGAGCCGCGCATCACCCAGAGCAGCGCGGGATCTCAGGCGTACGCCGCTCCGCGCGGAGCACGTCGTTCACCTGCCGGCCGAGCATGACGTCGCCCGCCGGGGCGACCGACAGGGAAGCCGGCCGCGAACCGCGCGCGTCACCACGCGCGCGACTGCCGCTCACGCGCTCACGCGTCCCTGCCGCGCCTCGGCCAACAGGTCGCGCACCTCGTCCTCGGTGGTCGGTTCGAAGTCCTCGTAGAACTGCCCGACGGCGAAGAACAGCTCCGGCTGTTCCGGGCACACGATGCGATCGGCCTCATCCTCGAGCGCGGCGCAGGACCCACGTGCGCCCACGGCAGCCGCGGCGATCACCCGGGCGGCACCGGCCTGTCGCACAGAGCGCAGCGCGGCACGCATCGTCGCGCCGGTGGCGAGGCCGTCGTCGACGACGATCACCGTGCGCCCCTCGATCGGCAGCTTCGCGCACGCGCCGCGCATGTGCGCCTCTCGGTCCTCAGCCTCGGCGAGCTTGCGTTCGGTCTCGGCGGCGAGATAGCCCTCCGATACGCCGAGTGCGCGCACGATCTCCTCGTTGATGTACCGCCCGCCGTTCGCCGTCACGGCGCCGATCGCCAGTTCGGGCTGGGCCGGCGCGCCGAGCTTGCGCGCCACG
>JBBDXH010000129.1:0-3607 GCA_040902395.1 Dehalococcoidia bacterium | reverse complement strand
TAGCCCTCACACTGCGCGGTTTCCGCCTCCGCGAGATCACCGTCGAGCACGGTGACTGTGAAGGGCTGCACTCTTGAACCTGATCGATGTCGTGAATCGCACCACCCCCCCGACTGCGTGGGCCGAGGGAGACAACATCCCATGGGATCAGCCGGAGTTCAGCGAGCGGATGCTCGCCGAACACCTGAGGCAGGACAGCGACGCGGCGAGTCGCCGCCTCGAGAAAATCGACGAGCAGGTTGCGTGGATTCATCGCACGGTGCTGCGGAGCCGGCCGGCACGCATTCTCGACCTCGCCTGCGGGCCGGGGCTCTACACCACCCGCCTTGCCCGGCTGGGCCACACAGCGCACGGGATCGACTTCGCGCCGGCGGCCGTCAGGTACGCGCGAGAGTCGGCGATCAGCGAGCGAGCCGCCTGTAGCTACGAGCTGGCGGATCTCCGCACCGCGGCCTTCGGGAGCGGCTTCGGGCTGGTGATGATGCTCTACGGCCAGCTCAACGTGTTTCGTCGTGCAGAGGCCCCGAGCATCCTGGAGCGCGCCTTCGACGCGCTCGATCCGGGAGGAACGCTGCTGATCGAGCCGCAGCGGCTGGCCACGGTGATCGGGGACGGAACCGCTCGGAGGTCGTGGTACGCGGCGCGGGAGGGCCTGTTCTCGCCGCGCCCGCACCTGTGTCTCGTGGAGGAATCCTGGGATGAGCGGGTGCGGGCCGCGACTGTGCGCTGGTACGTCGTGGACGCCGAGAGCGGCGAGGTGACCCGCCATGCGCTGACGAACGAGGCGTACTCCGACGACCAGTACGTAGCGCTGCTCGAAGGCATCGGCTGTGCGGAGGTCGAGCTGCACCTGTCGCTGATCGGGGTGGATGACCCGAGCCAGTCCGCCAACGTCGTCGTGATCGGGCGGAAGCCGCTCTCCGGGCACGCGACGGGCGCATGAGCCGACCGGACGGTCGGCGGGTGCGGGTGGCCGGCGGAGCGGCGCCGGGTGCGGCGGCTGTTAGATTGACCGCCCCACGAGTGCGTCGAACACGGAAGCCGGGCGATGGTCGACACTCCTCGCACGCCCGTCGGACCGGTGACGACGGTCACAGCGGATCGGCCGCGCGGCCGCGGGGCGCTGACGCCATCGGCCACCGCCTTCGCGCTGGTGCTCAACGCGCTGTGGGGCGGCAACGCCGTCGCGATCAAGGCGGGGCTGGAGGATGCGCCGCCGCTGCGCCTCGCGTGGATGCGCTTCGTGGCCGGCGGCGTGATCACGATTGCGTGGGCGCTCACCACGCGGCAGTCGCTGCGGCCGACGCGCGCCGAGCTGCGGCCCATGGGCTGGCTCGCGCTGCTCTTCGTGACCCAGATCGCGTTCATGAACATCGGCCAGGACCACACCACCGCGGCGCACGCCGTGGTGCTGAACTCGACGTTCCCGCTCTGGACCGGCGTGTTCGCGCACTTCTTCGTCTCCGGCGACCGGCTCTCGCCGGGGCGCGTGGCCGGCACGGTGATCGCGTACGCGGGCGTGGCCTCGCTCTTCGCACAGAGCTTCGTGGGCGGCGGACAGCCCGTCGGCGACGCACTGATGCTGTGCTCGGCCGCGCTGCTGGGCGCGCGGCAGGTCTACACGTCGCTCGCGGCACAGGGCGTTGGGCTGGCGAAGCTGTTGCTCGCGCAGACGGTGTGCGGCATCGCTGCATTCCTGATCGTGGGACTCGCCCTCGAGTCCGATCCGTGGGTGATCACGGACCGGCTCGTGCTCTCGATCCTCTACCAGGGCGTCGTGATCGCGGGCTTCGGCTTCATCGGGCAGATGTGGCTGCTCAAGCGCTACCTGCCGTCGGGCGTCAGCGCGATCGCGCTGACGACGCCCGTGTGGGGCGTCGTGCTCTCGCACGTCGTGCTGGGCGAGGCGCTCGCGCCGACGCTGTGGATCGGCCTCGCGCTCGTGATCGCAGGCACCGCGATCACGCACTGGAGCCGCGCGCGCGGCGCGGCCGGGTAGGCGTCAGAACTGCGGGAAGCCGATCGTGCGGAAGAACCACAACGACGAGCTGTACCAGACGACGACGAGCGCGGTGAAGACGGCGCCGCCGGCGAGGCCGAGCACCCAGCCGGGCCAGAAGCCGGGCGAGGGGTTCGAGGAGAACGGCGGCCAGGGACGCTCGGAGCGGAGGATGAACAGCTTGGTCACGAGCGCGCCGTAGAAGGCGCAGCCCGCGAGCGAATGCGCGAGGCGCCGCGGGGTCTCATCGCCGAAGCCGAGCGACCAGAGGCAGTGGTAGGCGACCGGGAGCGTGACGGCGAAAGCGAGGATGCCGCTCCAGCGGTGGACGGGCACCGTCCAGCGCGGCTGCGGGGCAGGCCAGCGGATCACGTCGAAGAAGCGGAGCGAAGTGAGCACCTGGACGACCGCGAGCATGACCGCGAAGGTCCCGAACCAGACCTTCATGTTGAGCGTGGTGGTGAAGAAGAGGCGGAAGATCAGCTTGCCCGCGGGGTCGTGCACCTGGCCGTAGGTGCCGAGGGCGATCGCCACGAGGGCGCCGGCGAGGACGGGGATGAGCAGCCACGCGGACACGTCGCGTCGTAGCGGGTGAACGGGCGGGCGGGTCGCTGCGATGGCCACGGGGTACTCCAGTCGTGCGTGCGCGGGGAAGGTAGCGCGCCCCCGGGAGCGTCACAACGGGGCTCGACGGCCGGGTGTGAGCACCGGCGATGAGGAGGAGGACGCGGTGACGTCGGAGTACGTGCCCGCGAGCCGGGGGGCCGGGCCCCCGGCGGCGCTGCGCGCGCGTGTCGAAGCGGCGCTCGGCCCGGCCCGCTCCCCTCGCCACCCCTCGAGGGTGGTCCGCTCCTCCCCGGTCAGCCCCGGGCCGCAGCGCGGGCGACCGCGCGACAGAATCGTCTGTAGGCCTCGCGCTGGGCGGTGATCGGCTCGATCACATCGGTGGCGGCGACCCGGTCCAGCCGTTCGCGGATCCGCCGGCGTGCAACGCGTGCGCGGCGGGCGGCGGTCGCGGCCACGAGCGGGCGAGACAGCATCGCCAGCAGGGCGCCGGCGAGGAGCCCGCCCAGGAGGAGCAGGGTCGGGAGCGGTATGCCCTCCACGCGGGGCAGCGGCACCACGTCGTCGAGCTGCAGGAAACCGAGGCCCACCAGGGCAAGCAGCCACAGCGCGCCGGCGAGCACGCACAGCAGGAGCACCCACTGCAGGCCCGCGACCAGTCCCCACCACGCCGACGGGCGTTCGGCGTCCAGTTCGGCGCCGGCGACCGCCTGGTCGAGCCGGTCGGGCAGGGAGGCTTCGCGGTGCTCGATCGTGCGACGGAGGTCATCGCGCCACGCCTCCGGCAGATCGTCGCCGGCGCTGTCGCGCACCCTGCGCAGGGCGGAGCTCAGCGCTGCCGCCTGCACACGCGTGGGCCCCGGCAGGGAGGTGCGCCCCCGCTCGTCCGCACGGCCCGTGAGGTGGAGCGTCCGCAGCGGATCGGCGCGAAAGCGGCCGAGCCAGCGCAGCGGCGGCCAGCCCGTGGCGGCGCTGCCGCGAGCACGCACCGCGCGCTCGACTGCGTCCGTCACGACGGACACGCCCGCGGCATCGGCGAGCGCA
>JBBDXH010000128.1:0-24590 GCA_040902395.1 Dehalococcoidia bacterium | reverse complement strand
GCGTTCGCGCCCGGCGGCGCTTCGAAGTACGCGCGCAGGCTGCGCATGCCGATCATCGGCCGTCACCCGCGGCGGCGACCCCGTGAGGGCTGCTCAGACGACCGTCGTTCCGCACGCACCCTGCTGTTCAGCTGTTCAGCTGCTCAATGGCGCTCCCGCGCCCTCGCGCTCTTCGCCCGGTCGATCACGCGCGCACGCGCCGAACCGCGTCGAAGCGTCGCCCAACGCCCGTTGAGGAGACCCTGGAGCGTCTCGAACCCGAGCGCCGCCCACGCTCGGCGCCTCCGCGTGCCCGCACTGTCGGTCACCCTGCGCGATTATCGGGCTTTCCCGACGTACCGGCACGGCCGTTATCGTGCGGCTCGTCAATCGCGCACGCGCGAACCGTCTACGGGAGGTGAGCGATGAGAGCAGCCGTCTACCAGGGCGCCCGCCGCTTCGACGTATCGGAGATCGCGACGCCCGCACCCGGCCCCGGGCAGGTGCTCGTACGCGTCAACCACTCCGCGATCTGCGGCACCGACGTCCACGCCTTCATGTACGACCTCGCGCCGGCGGGGTCGGTGCTCGGCCACGAGATCGCCGGCGTGATCGCGGCCGTCGGGCCGGGCGGCGGCCGCTGCGGCGGCGGCGAGCGCGTCGTCGCCGGCGGCGGCGAGCGGCCGGCCGGCCAGCCCGCGCCAGCGCCCGACCCCCGCTACAACTACCGCACGATGGGGTTTCGCGGCGGCGCGACCGGCGGCTACGCCGAGTACCAGCTGCTCCCCGAGTGGCGCCCCACGCCCATCCCCGACGACGTGCCCGACGCGGCCGCAGCGCTGACTGAGCCATGCTCGGTGGCCGTGCAGGCGGTGCGGCGCTCCGCCGTGCGGCTCGGCGATACCGTGGCCGTGATCGGCGCCGGACCGATCGGGCTGCTCGTGACGCAGGCGGCGCGCGCCGCCGGCGCCGCTCGCGAGCTCGTCTCCGAGCCGGCCCCCGCGCGCGCCGCCGCGGCGCTCCGCCTCGGCGCCGCGGCCGTGATCAACCCGCGCGAGGAGGACCCCGTCGCCCGTCTCGTCGAGCTCACCGGCGGCGTCGGGCCTGACGTCGTGTTCGACTGCGCCGGCATGGGCGCGACGCTCGACCAGGCCTTCGACGCGACCCGGCGCGCCGGCCAGGTCGTGCTCGTCGCCGTGCCGTGGGAGCCGCTCCCGCTCGAACCCGCGAACTGGATGGCGCGCGAGGTCGACTTCCGCACCAGCTTCGCCAGCCAGGCACAGGACTGGCGCACCGCCCTCGACCTGCTCGCGACCGGCCGCATCTCCGCGGACGCACTGATGTCGGAAGCGAGCTTCATCGCCCTCGACGAGATCCAGCAGGCGTTCGAGGCGCTCATGCAGCCGTCGACGCAACTGCAGGTGGTGATCCGCATGTGACCGGCGTGCCGGCTCGCGGACCCTGCCCCGAACGCGCCCGAAGGCGATCGTGGTGAGCGCGAGCACGCGCGCCGCGTCGAGCGGCGCTTTCCAGTGCTGATCCGGGCATGTACGCGACCCCGTCCGCTGGAGGCGGCCGCGCTGATCGGCGCGCCCGCGCCGCGACCCTCGTCCGCCACGACGCGGTCGCTATCATCCCCCGGCCGCCCTGCCCGCGGCGAAGGCCCGTGCGAGGAGCAACCCGTGAGTACGACCACGCACGACGTCGTCATCGTGGGGGCCGGGATCGTCGGCCTCGCGACGGCACGCGCGCTGCTCGAGCGCGCGCCCGGACTGCGACTCTGCGTGATCGAGAAGGGCGCCGGCGTCGCCGGCCAGCAGACCTCGCACAACAGCGGCGTCATCCACTCGGGGATCTACTACCGGACCGGGTCGCTCAAGGCCGAACTCTGCGTCCGCGGCCGCGACGCGGTGGTGCGCTACTGCGACGAGCACGGCATTCCCTACGAACTCTGCGGCAAGCTGATCGTCGCCACGCGTCCGGACGAGCTGCCGCGGCTCGAGGCGCTCGCGGAACGCGCGACCGCGAACGGCGTGCGCGGTCACGCACTCGTCGGACCCGAGCGCGTGCGCGAGATCGAACCGCACGTCTCCGCGCTGCGCGCGCTCTGGGTGCCCTCCACGGGCATCGTCGACTTCGGCCGGCTCGCGGCGTCCTACGCGGACGGCGTGCGCGCCTCCGGCGGTGAGATCGTGATGAACGCCGAGGTCGCTGAGTCCTGGGTCGCGGGCGGCGTGCGCCACGTCCGCGCCGGCGACGCCGAGCACTCCGCGCGCCTCTTCGTGAACTGCGCCGGGCTCCACGCCGACCGCGTGGCACGGCGGCTGGGCGCCCGGACGCGTGTCCAGATCGTGCCGTTCCGCGGCGAGTACTACACGCTGCGCACAGCGCGCGAGGACCTCGTGCGCGGGCTCATCTACCCGGTCCCCGATCCCGAGCTGCCGTTCCTCGGCGTGCACTTCACCCGCAACATCAAAGGCTTCGTGGAGGCGGGCCCGAACGCCGTGCTCGCCACCGCGCGCGAGGGCTACCGCAAGCGCGACTTCGACCTCGGCGACGTCTGGGAGATCGCGCGCTACCGCGGCTTCTGGCGCGTCGCGCTGCGCGAGTGGCGCACCGGCATCAACGAGGTGCACCGCTCGCTGCGCAAGTCCGTGTTCGTGCGCGACCTCCAGCGACTGATCCCGGAGATCGAGTCCCGCGACCTCACCCCGGGCGGCTCAGGTGTGCGCGCGCAGGCCGTCGCGCCCGATGGCGCGCTGCTCGACGACTTCCTGATCGAGCGCTCCGAGTCTGCCCTGCACGTGCTGAACGCGCCCTCGCCGGGCGCGACCTCGTCGCTGCTGATCGGTGATCGCATCGCGACGATGGCAGCGGAGATGCTCGACCTGGCGGGGTAGACCGGATGCCCCGGGTACCCGGCGCCCTGTATGCCTCCGACGCTTCCGAGCCTATCGCGTCTGGTGGGAGCGGCGGCCTACCACGTGTCGAGGAACGTGCGGCGTCCGCGACGGAGCGGTTCGGACTGGGGCACCGACTTCAGGCCGTCCACGAGCCAGCGCCGCGTCTCGGCCGGGTCGATCACGTCGTCCACACCGAACGAGGCAGCTGCGTTGAGCGCGCTGCTCCGCTCGTACGCCACCGCGACCAGCCGCTCGTACTCGGCGGCGCGCTCGTCGATGTCCTCGATGCGTGCGAGCTCCTCGCGGTTCGAGAGCAGCACGCCCGCCTCGAGGTTCATCCCACCGAACTCGCCGTCGGGCCACGTCACGGTGAAGACCGGCGCCCGCGAACTGCCGGTCAGCACAGCGAGCGAGCCGAGCGCGTAGCCCTTGCGCAGGATCACCGCGAAGCGGGGCGTCTCGAGGTTCGCCCCCGTGACGAAGAGGCGGCTGCAGTGGCGCACGAGCCCGCTCCGCTCCACGTCCGGGCCGACCATCATGCCCGGCGTGTCGACGAGCGTGATGATCGGGATGTTGAACGCGTCGCAGATCTGCCAGAAGCGGGCGACCTTGTCCGATCCCGGGCTGTCGATCGCGCCGCCGATGTACGCGTTGTTGTTCGCGGTCAGCCCGAAGGGGTGCCCTTCGATGCGGATGAACGCGGTGATCATGCCGATGCCGAACTCGGGTCGGAGCTCGAGCACCGAGTCCTTGTCGGCGAGGACGCGGATCAGTGCGCGAATGTCGAAGCTGCGGTGGCGGTTCTCCGGGATCACGTGGCGCAGCAGTCGCTGATCCTCCGCCTCCCAGTCCGCGATCGAGCCCTGGAAGTAGGACAGGCACTGCTTCGAGACGGCAATCGCCTCGTCGTGGTCTTTGACCACGATGTCGACCGTCCCGGCCGGCGCCGTGTCGGAGATCGGTCCCACCTCTTCGGGCAGGAACACGCCCATGCCGCCGCCCTCGATCGTGGCCGGGCCACCCATCGCGATCAGCGAGTCCTCGGTCGCGATGATGATGTCCGTGAGCCCGAGGATCGAGGCGTTGCCGGCGTAGCACCAGCCGGCCGTGACGCCGATCATCGGCACCTTGCCGCTGAGCCTCGCCATCTTCTGCCACGTCAGCACCCACGGGTGCCCGGCCAGGCCCTCGGTATCCCCGGAGCGGCCGCCGGCGCCCTCCGCGTGGAAGATCAACGGCAGCGAGAGCTCGTCGGCGAGGTCCATCATGCGGTCCGTCTTGACGTGCCCGCGTCCGCCCTGCGTGCCCGCGAAGACGGTGTCGTCGTAGGAGATGAACATCGTGCGGGCGCGCTTCTCGTCGAAGAGATCCCCGTTCACCGAGCCGATGCCGGCGACGAGCCCGTCCGCCGGGGTCTTGCGGATCAGCTCCTCGAGCGAACGCCGCGCGCGCTGCCCGGCGATCGCCAGCGGTCCGTACTCGACCCAGGTGCCGGGATCGATCAGCTGCGCGATGTTCTCGCGAACCGTGCGCCGCCCCCGGGTGGGCCGGCGCTCGACCGCCTCCGGGCGGTTCTCGTCGAGCCCGAACTGCCGGCGGTCGAAGACCGCCTGCAGGCTCGGTCGGATGTAGTCGATGTCGATCGTGCGCTGCTCGCGCGCGATCGCCTCGCCGACGTCCATGACCTCCACGAAGGCGAGGGGGTGCCCCTCGTAGACGGTCTCGCCGACGGCGACCGTCAGCTCCCGAACGATGCCCCCGACCGTTGCTTCGACGACGTGCTCCATCTTCAGTGCGCTCATGACGAAGAGGAGCTGCCCGGCGCGCACGACGTCGCCGGCCGCGACGTGTATCTCCGTGACGGTCGCCTGGAGCGGTGCGGGAACCGGCTGCGTGCCCGGCGGGCCCACGACCCGGGGCGCCGGCGCGGCGCGCGCCGATCGCGTCGGTGCACCCGCGCGGTAGAAGTCGAGCGACGCGAGCGGGTCGTTGCGGTTGATCGCGGCCCCGGCGCGCCCTGCCTGCGCACCGGCAGGTGCCCCGCCGGCGGCGTCGACGGCAGCCAGCTCAGCGACGTGGTCGTCGAGCCAGCGCGTATAGATCCGCCCGCCGGCGAAGTCGTCGTGGGCGAGCACGCGGCGCAGGAACGGAATGTTCGTCTCGATGCCGGCGATCTGGAACTCGTCGAGCGCGCGCATCAGCCGGCGGGACGTCGCCGCCAGGTCGTCCGACGTGCTGTGTGCGATCACCTTCGCCAGCAGCGAGTCGAAGCCCGGATTGGTGGCGTAGTCCGGGACGGCGTACGTGTCGACGCGAACCCCCGGGCCCGAGGGCGGCTGGAAGAACGTCAGCCGGCCGCCGGTCGGACGCACGGTGCCGTCGGGCTCCATGCGCTCCGTGTTCACCCGCGCCTGGATCGCAAAGCCACGGGCCGGCGGGACGGACGCCTGCGCGAGGCCGAGGCCGGCCAGCGTCTCCCCGCCCGCCAGCCGCAGTTGCGCCTGCACGAGGTCCACACCGGTCACCTCCTCGGTCACGGTGTGCTCGACCTGCAGCCGCGGGTTCGCCTCGATGAAGACGAACTCGCCCTGTGCTCCCGCTCGCGCGGCGCGCTCGCCCGCCGCCTGCGTCCCTCCCGCTGAAGCGCTCGTCGCCCCGGCGCGCTCGCCGGGGTCTGCCCGTCCGTTGCCCGCGTCGACGAGGAACTCGAACGTGCCGAGACTGCGGTACGACAGCGCCTCCGCGATGCGCACCGCCGCCGCGCAGATCGCGTCGCGCAGCCCGGCGTGCAGGCCGGGGCTGGGGGCGATCTCTATGAGCTTTTGATGCCGCCGCTGGACGCTGCACTCGCGCTCACCCAGGTGGCTCACCGCGCCGCTGCCGTCGCCGATCACCTGGACCTCGATGTGGCTGGCCCGGCGAATCAGCTGCTCGACGTAGACCTCGCCGTTGCCGAACGCCGCCTGCGCCTCGGACCGGCACCGCGCGTACGCGTCGTCGATCTCGTCGAGGCGCTCGACGACGCGCATCCCGCGGCCGCCCCCGCCCGCGATCGCCTTGATCACGACCGCGGCATCGCCGCCGAGGCCCTCGAAGAACCGGCGTGCCTCGCCCACCGTCACCGGGCCCGGGCTCCCCGGCAGGACCGGCACGCCGTGTTCCTGCGCGAGTCTGCGGGCGCGGGACTTGTCGCCGAGCACTTCCAGCGTTCCGACCGAGGGACCGACGAACACGATGCCCGCTTCCGCGCAGCGGCGCGCGAACTCCGCGCTCTCGGCCAGAAACCCGTAGCCCGGGTGGATCGCGTCGCAACCTGCGGCCCGCGCGACCGCAAGCACGCCGGCGACGTCGAGATAGGCGGCTGCGCCGCGGCCGGTCAGCGTGTACGCCTCAGCGGCCCGCCGCACGGGCGGCGACGCAGCGTCGTCCTCGGAGAACACGGCCACCGTGCGGAGGCCGAGTTCCTCGGCGGCGCGGATGATGCGAATCGCGATCTCGCCGCGGTTGGCGATCAGCAGCTTGCTCAGATCCATCGGCTCTGCCCTCGTGTCGTTCGAACCCCCATCGGCCGCGGTGCTCGGGGCAACATAGCGCGCGCACGTCCGTGAGCAGCGGGTGACCGCGGCCGGGCCGGGGCTGCTCAGCGCGTCCGAGCGTCAACTCCCGCCGACCGCTCCGGCACGCGGGCGTGCACCCCGGCCTGCCGGCCGGGGCTTGCCGGGCAAGCGTCTCCAGACCGCCCTCCGTGACCCGGAGGGGGTCGGCGGAGGGCGGCTAGCGGAACTGCGAGCGCCGCGGCTCCAGGTTCGAGTGGATGTCCAGCAGCACGGCGCGACCCTCGGCGTTGTGCTGCTGCGCCTGCTCGAGTGCACCCGCGACCGCGCCCGGCTCGGACACGACGATCCCCACGGCGCCGAGGCCGTGTGCGATCTCGGCGTAGTTGCCGGTCATGTGCGTCGTGCCGAAGCGCTCGCGCGCCACCGGGTAACCGCCCGGGTAGGTGGCCATCCCGCCGTTGTTGAGCACGATCGTCGTGATCGGCGCGCCCGCGCGTACGGCCGTCTCGATGTCGAGGCCGGACATGCCGAAGGCGCCGTCGCCCATGAAGTTCAGGCAGAACTTGTCGGGCATGGCCAGCTTCGCGCCGATCATCAGCGGGATGCCGAAGCCGAGGTGGGTGGTCTTGCCCCAGCCGACGTAGCTGTGCGGCACCGTCGCCGTGTAGAACGGCACGATCGTGTCGCGCGGCGCGCCGGCGTCGTGGGTGACGATGCTGCGCTCGTGATCGAGCACGCGCTCGAGCTCGCCGATCACGCGGTAGGTGTTGATCGGCGTCTCGTCGGACGCGAGCACGGCGGTCCAATCGGCCATCCAGCGCTGCTTCGTCTCGGCGATCTCCGCCGCCACCGTGGTCTTGCCCTTGCGGCCCTTCGGACCGAGCTGCGCCTTCACCTCTTCGATCAGCAGCTCGATCGTCAGCCGCGCGTCGCCGGGCAGCCCGACGGCGGCGGTGTAGTCCTTGTTGATGTCCTCGATGCTCTCGGTGTTGTGAATGATCGTCTTGCCGTCGGGGATCGGCTGCCCGTAGCCCGTACGCGTCAGGCTCGAGCCGACCGCAAGCAGCACGTCCGACTCCTGCAACCACGTGCGCGCCTGCAGCGTCGTCGACCCGCTCCCCGCGCCGAGCGCCAGCGGGTGGCGCTCGTCGAAGCCGGACTTGCCCGAGAGCGTGCAGTACACGGGGATCTCGGTGAGCTCGGCGAGCTCCGTCAGGGCGTCCGAGGCGCACGACATGAGCACGCCCATGCCCGCCCAGATCACCGGCTTGCGGGCGTTCAGCAGCGCGGTCACGGCGTCGCGTACGTCGCCCGGGGATGGCGCGGTGAGGTGACGCTTCGGCGGCTCGTACGCGAGCTCCGGGGAGGAGAGCTCCTTCGTCGCCACGTCGGCCGGGATCTCGACGACCGCGGGCCCCGGCCGCCCGTTGCGCATCGCGTGGAAGGCGCGACGCATCACGGCCGGCGTCATGTCCGGCGTGAGCACCACCTCGGCGCTCTTCGACACGCTCTGGTACGTGCGCGCCGGCGAGAAGCTGGGGCGCACCGAGTACTCCGCCAGCGGCGAGCCGCCGGGGAGGTGGAGGATCGGCACGTTGTCGGCGAAGGCCTGCGCCAGGCCACCCATGGAGTTCTCGGCGCCGGGGCCGCCCTGCGTAATCACGACCCCGAAGCGCTCGCGGTTCGACATGCGGCTGAAGCCGTCCGCCGCCATCAGCGCGCCGCGCTCCTGCCGGAACATGATCGTGCGGATGCCGACCTTCGCCGCCTCCTCGATCAGGTTGTTCGACGGGAAGCACGCGATCCACTCAACGCCCTCGCGCTTCAGGATCTGTGCGATCGCCTCGATCGTGTTCATGTCGTGCCTCCTCGCGTGCGGAGCCGCGCCGGCCCCGGTCTTCTCCGCCGCGTTGTACCCGATTCGGCCGCGTCCGTGACGAAGCGCGACGACGCCGACGACCGCACCGGCTCCCGGCAAGCCTCGGCTGGCAGGCCGGGGTGCACGGAACGAACGTCGCGTTGACCGGCGAACCTGCCGTCCGCGGCGCGCAATCGCGGGTTCGCGCACCTCGAGCCGAGCGGCCGGGGCTTGCCGGGACGGCGAGCCGGAACGGGGACCGAGGGAGCGCCGGACGGCGCCTTGTCACGCGCGCGCCAACCCGGTAGACCGGCCGGGCGATACGTTGCTGAGCCCGGGAGCACCGG
This sequence comes from Dehalococcoidia bacterium, assembly GCA_040902395.1. Classification (GTDB taxonomy): domain Bacteria; phylum Chloroflexota; class Dehalococcoidia; order UBA2979; family UBA2979; genus VGNK01. Next base: position 15,946 of record JBBDXH010000128.1, on the reverse strand, counting down.
CGCAGGCGCCGGCGTGGTGTGGAGGATGACGAGCGATGGCCGGAGAACGCGCGGATCTGATCTTCAGCGGCGGTCCCGTACACACCGTGAACGCGACGAACGCGATCGCGGAGGCGGTGGCGGTCTCAGACGGACGCATCCTCGCCGTCGGATCCGCGGCGGCCGTGAACGCGACGGCAGGCGCCGGCACCCGGCACATCGACCTGCGCGGCCGCTCGCTGCTCCCCGGCTTCGTCGACGCGCACTGCCACTTCAGCGGCGTGGGCGCCGCAGAGGACGCCATCGACTGCAAGGCGCCCGGCATGGACAGCATCGCCGCGCTCGTCGAGGAGGTGCGGCGCCGGGCCGAGCGCCAGCCCGCCGGCACGTGGATCCGCGGACGCGGCTACGACCACTCGAAGCTCGTCGAGCGCCGCCACCCGAACCGCCACGACTTCGACCCCGTCGCACCCGAGCACCCGGTGGTCTTCACCCGCACCTGTGGCCACATCGTCGCGTTCAACTCGCAGGCGCTCGCGCTCTCCGGGCTGCCCGCGCATGCACCGGACCCGGACGGCGGCCGCTACGACCGCGAGCCGGACGGCTCGCTGCTCGGCGTGTCGTACGAGCGCGCGAACGGCCCGATCGTCGCCGCCGCGCAGCCCTCGGCGGACGACGTGCGCCGGCATCTGCTCGCCGCCAACCGCTCCTACCTCGAGGCGGGCGGAACGAGCGTGCACGACGCCGGCGGCATGGCGGGGCTGCCGATGAACATCGCCACCGACCTCGTCGCGCGCGACGAGCTGCAGGTGCGCATCTACGCGTTCGTGACCGTGAACGCCCTCGACCATCCGCACGTCGGGATCCTGAACACCGGGTTCCGCAGCGGCTTCGGCGACACCCGGCTCCGGATCGGCGCGTTCAAGGTGATCACGGACGGCTCCAGCTCGGGCCCGACCGCCGCGACGCGCGAGCCGTACACGTCCGATCCCGACGACGCCGGGATCGCGTACTGGCGGCAGTCCGATCTCGACAACCTGATCGGCCGCGCACACCGCGCGGGCTGGCAGTGCACCGTGCACGCCGTCGGCGACCGCGCCATCGAGCAGACGCTGGACGCGATGGCGCGTGCGCAGGCGGAGTTCCCGCGCGAGGGTCTCCGCCACCGCATCGACCACTGCGGCATCACGCCGCCCGACCTCCAGCGGCGCGTGCGCGCGCAGGGCATCGTGCCCGCCATGCAACCGGCGTTCTTCTGGGAGTTCGGCGATGGCTACATCCAGAACTACGGGCGCGAACGCGCCGACGTGATGTTCCCCGCTCGCTCGCTGCTCGCCGCCGGCGTCACGGTCGCAGGCTCGTCAGACGCGCCGGTGACCGACTACCGCCCGCTCTTCGGGATCGAGCAGGCGCAGACGCGCGCCACGCTGGCGGGCGACGTCTGCGGGCCGGACGAGCGCGTTGACCTCGAGACGGCGATCCGCATGCACACCATCAACGGCGCGTACGCGTCGTTCGAGGAGCAGCTCAAGGGCAGCATCGAACCGGGCAAGCTCGCCGATCTCGCGGTGCTGAGCGACGACATCCGGCGCGTGCCGGTCACCGCACTCCGCGATCTCCCCGTCGCGATCACGGTCGTCGAGGGGCGCGTGGTGCACGAGCGCTGAGCCGCGCCGCGGCTCGGCGCGACGGCGCGCAAGGGCGGCCCGAGGCTCACGCCCGGGGCGCCAGCGGCAGCATCTGGAATCCACGCACGATGTGCGACGCGCGCTGGCGCAGCGCGGGCGTGGACCCGCGCGGCAGCTCTCGAAAGCGCTCGAGCAGGACGTCGAGCGCGATCCGCGCCTCCGCGCGCGCCAGCGGCGCGCCCAGGCAGTAGTGGATCCCCGTCCCGAACGCGACATGCCGCGACAGCTCGCGATCGAGGCGAAACTCGTCGGGCTCGGGAAACGCCGCCGGATCGCGGTTCGCGGCCCCGTAACAGACGTGGAGCTGAGTGTGCGCGGGTATCGTCGCGCCGCCGAGCGTGCTCTGCGCGAGCGTGAAGCGCGGCAACGTCTGCACGGGACTATCGAAGCGCAGCGTCTCCTCGACGAACGGCTCGATCAGCGTGCGGTCCTCGCGCAGCCGCGCCCACAGCTCCGGTCGATCCGCGAGCACGTTCAGCATGTTGCCGATCAGGTTCGTCGTCGTCTCGTTGCCCGCGACGAGCAGCAGCACGGCGAAGCCGATGATCTCGCCGTCCTGGAGCCGCTCGCCGTCGATCTCGGCCTCCGCGAGTGCCGTGATCAGATCCTGCGCGGGCTCGGCGCGCCGCACGCGCACGGCGCTCATCAGGTACGCCGCCATCTCCATCAGCTCGCCGCGTCGCCGCTCCCCCTGCTGCGCGGCGATCAGCGCGTTCGACCACCGCTTGAAGCGCTCGCCCTCCGCGGGTGGGATGCCGAGCAGCGTCGCGATCACGGTGACGGGGAGCGGGATCGTGAGGTCGGCAACCACGTCGAGCTCCGGCTCATCGAGCGCGAAGCCGTCGACCAGCCGCTCGACGACGTCGCGGATGAACGGCTCGAGATCGCGCACCTGGCGCGGGGTGAACGCCCGGTTGACGAGCCCTCGGAAGCGCGTGTGACGTGGCGGGTCATCGGTGATCAGCACGAGCCGGAACGGATCGGGCGCCGCGGCGCCGTCGGCGCGGGCGACGGCGCGCTCTCCGGCGGAGGAGTACTGCTCGTGGTGCCGCAGCACCTCGTAGACCTCGTCGAATCCGATCACGAGATGCGAACTCGAGCCGGCGATGCGCACCACCGGCGACTGCTCGCGCAGCCGGCGGTACGTGGGGTACGGATCTTCGAAGAACTGCGGCGACGCCAGGGTGGCGTAGTCGACCTGCGGGATGCTCGCACGCTCGAGCTCGGCCATCGCACAGTCCCCTCTCGTCCGCGGCGGCGGGTGCCGAACGCGTGCGGTCGCGCGCTTAGTATGTCGCGTGCCACCTGTGCGCGAACGGGGGGAGGGGACGCCGTGCCGAAGGTCGAGATTGACTACCGCACGTGCATGAGGACCGGGCAGTGCTACTACCTCCATCCGGAGGCGTTCCGGAGACGCGCCGACGATCACCCGGAGCCCACGGCTCCGTCGTTCTCCGCCGAGCTGCATGCGGCGCTCCAGGAGGCGGCCGAGCTCTGTCCTACCGAGTCGATCACGATCGTCGAAGACTGAACGGCCGCGAGCTTCCACCCCGCGCCGACACCGGCGCCTCGGCCAGCGACTAGGCTGCCCGCGTCGAACGCGGCATGCGAGGGAGAGAAACGATGGCACGAGCACACTTCGGCGTGATGGTTCCGCAGATCAAGCGCACGTGGGAGGAATCGCGGACGGCCGCGACCGAGTTCGAAGCGCTGGGCTTCGACTCCATCTGGGTGAACGACCACCTCTACGGCCCGCAGTCGCCATCGATTCCGATGCTCGAGGCGTGGTCGATGATCGCGGCGCTGGCGGCCGCGACCGATCGCGTCGAGATCGGCACGCTGGTCACCCCCGCGGGCATGCGCAACCCGGCGCACCTCGGGAAGACGATCGCGACGATCGATCACATCGCCGGCGGGCGCATCATCCCGGGACTCGGCGCCGGCTGGATGGCGCGCGAGTTCACGGACTTCGGCATGGAGTTTCGCTCGCCGAAGGAGCGGCTCGCACAGCTGCGCGAGACCGTCACGCTGCTCAAGCGCATGTGGGGCGACGAGGAGTCGGTGACCATGGACGGCGACTTCGTCCAGGCGCACGACCTCGTCACGCTGCCCAAGCCGCCGCGCATGCCGCCGCTGCTGATCGGCGGCGGCGGTGAGCAGGTGACGCTCCGCCTCGCCGCGCGCGAAGCGAACATCTGGAACAACGCAGCAGGGTCGCAGGGCAACCTGGCACACAAGGTCGACGTGCTGCGCGAGCACTGCGCGGCCGTGGGCCGCGACCCGGCGGAGATCACGATCTCGCAGCAGTGCCTCGTCACGCTCGCTCCGGACGACGCAACGGCCGGTCCGATGACCGAGACCGCGAAGAAGATCTTCGGCGGCCACATGGGCGACCCCACGGGCCCGATGGCGCTCACGGGCACGCCGGACCGCGTGGCCGACCAGATCGAGAAGCACATCGCTCTCGGCTGCACGATGTTCATGATCGAGTTCTTCGGGCGTGACACGCGCGAGCCGGCCCGGCTCTTCTCCGAGACGGTGATGCCGCGCTTCAAGTAGCTCGGCTGGGTTGGCTCGTCTTCGCGGCCACGAACGGGCAGTACAACTGTCCGGGACGAAGTCCGCGGATGCGAGAAACCCTGCGGGCGAGCGCCGTTGCATTGCCCGTTCGTGGCGAGCGAAGACGAGCCAACCCCACTTTCGAAAGCGAGACCACGCTATGCCGAGCGAGACGCTCCGATTCGACATCGCCGACGGGGTGGCGCTGATCACGCTCAACCGGCCCGAGGCGCTGAACGCGCTGAATCGCGAGTTGAGCGGCGCGCTGATGGAGGCGCTGCACACGATCCGCGCGGACGACGCGATCCGCGTGGGCGTGCTCACGGGCGAGGGGCGCGCGTTCAGTGCCGGCGCCGACCTCAAGGAGCGCGCCGCCGGGGGCGCGAACGGTCCCGGCGGCAACACACCCGCGACGTTCTTCGCAGCCGATCCCGGCTCGAGCTACGCGACCTTCGACACCGGCAAGCCGCTGATCGCGGCGATCGGCGGTCATTGCCTCGCGGGCGGGCTCGAGCTCGCGCTGACCTGTGACATCCGCATCGCCTCCGACGATGCGCGCTTCGGCGTGCCGGAGATCACCCGCGGCTTCTTCCCCGGTGCGGGCGCGCCGCAGCGCCTGCCGCGCATGATCCCCCACGCCCTCGCCATGGAGATGCTGCTCACCGGCGATCCCATCGACGCCGCGGGCGCACTGCGCGCCGGGCTCGTCTCGCGCGTCGTGCCGCGCGAGCAGCTGCTGCCGACGGCGATGGCGGTCGCGCGCCGCATCGCCGCCCACGCCCCGCTCGCGGTGCGCGCGGTACGCGAGCTCGCCTACGCCGCGGACGACATGACGCTTGCCCAGGCGATGAGATACGGCGGGTCGCTCCGCTGGATCATCGGGCAGACGGAGGATGCCGCCGAGGGGCCGCGCGCGTTCGCCGAGAAGCGAGAGCCGCGCTACCAGGGGCGCTAGCCCGCGCCGCGAAGCACGCGCTCCCCGCGTGCGCGGGGAGCGGGTCAGCGCACGGGCGGCAGCGGCAGCGAGCGCAGGATGCGGATCGTGCGCGCGCGATGCGCGTAGCGGCGAAGCGCGAGCACGATCGGCTCGAAGAGCACGGTCCCGAGCACCGCCGACTTCACCGCCTCCGCCCGGCCGGCGCCCACCGCGCCGACGTCGATGCCCCCGTCGATCTCGGCGAACTCGAACTCGGTCATCTCCCACGCCAGCCGCGCGTACGGCGCGAGCGCGGAGGCGGGGTAGTCCGCCCAGGCGAAGCGGCGGATCTTCACGAGCGCATCCACGATCTCGCGCTCGTAGACGTTCGCGTCTTCCTCGATCGTCCACGGCAGGACCGAGAGGAAGTCGTGGATCTCGTCGCGCGCTCGCGCGTACTCCTCGCTGACCGCTGCTTCGGGCAAGGCCTCCCGCGCGTGGATCGCCTCCAGCGCGAGGTCGAGCGGGTGCGCCTCGGAGACGGGCCCGTCGATCGCCTGGAGCACGAGGCGCGTGACCTCAACGCTCAGGCCACCGACCTCGCGCAATGCGCGGATCAGGTCGATCCGCGCGAGGTGCGCATCGTCGTAGTCCGCCTGATTCGGACCGTGACGCTCCCCGGCCGGAAGCAGCCGCTCGCGGATGTAGTACTTGATCGACGAGATCGGCACGCCTGAGCGACGGCTGAGCTCGGAGATACGCATGGGCCGGCCCCCTAGCGTCTCCTGACGGTGACTTACCGCGCATAGTACCGGCTCGCGCCCCGGGCCACCGCGCGCCGGCAATGCGACCCGCGATCGGTCCGCGCGGGGCGTGCAGGCGGGCGAGCTACGCGGGGTGCGGGATGACCGAGTCGGCGAGCGCCGGCGGCGGGGGCGGGGGCGACTGCGGTGCATCGCCGGGTGAGGATGCATGCGCGCTCGCGCCGTTCACGGAGACGAGGGACGCGTCTCCCGGCACGGCGGCGCGCACGATGCGGACGCCGGCTTCGCTCTCCGGATCGACGGCGATCGTGGTCTCGCCGCGCAGCCAGTCGAGCATCGCCTCGCCCGCCAGCGTGCGGCGCCAGCCGCTGAGCACGGCGAGATCGGGCTCCTCCGAGCGGTCGCCCACGAGCCACCATGCAACGAGCGCGTCGATGTCGCTGCGCGTGGCGACGAAGCGCGCGGCGACGTTCGCGTCACGGCAGCCGGCCTGCACGATGCCGCTGAGGATCGCGGGCCACGCCCGGCCCTGTGGCGGCACCGCCGGTCGCTTCGCCTCGGGCGGCGGCGGATCGTCCGCACCTTCGCGCAGCGCGGCCAGGATGGCCTGACCGTAGCGCTGAATCGTGCTGTCGCCGAGCCCACGGATCTCGCGCACGGCCTGCTCCTCTTCGGGCAGCCGGCGGCAGAGTTCGAACATCGTGCGATCGTTCATGAGCCACGAGGGCGGCCTGTTCGCGCGCAGCGCCTCGCGCTCGCGCCACGCAGCCAGCGCGCGCAACGCGCCCTGCGAGCGCCGCCGCAGCCCGTTCCAGCCGCGCACACGCCGGTACATCTGCTCGGGCGGGACGCGCTCCGCCCACGTCTCGGCGAGCCGATCCGACTCCTCGATCAGCCAGCCGAGACGGTTGCGTTCCTCCAGATCGGCGCGCACGGCACGCCAGACGCGCGCGAGGTAGCGCACGTCGTCGAGGGCATACGACAACTGGTCCGGCGAGAGCGGCCGGCGCGACCACTCGGTGAACTGCGCACCCTTGTCGAGCCGGACGCCACAGACGCGCTCGACGAGCGCGGCGTAGCCGATCTGGTCGCCCATGCCGATCAGCGCGGCGCCGATCTGGGTGTCGAACACGGCGCGCCCGCGAATCCCGAATTGCTGTCCGATCAGGGCGAGATCCGCCTGCGCCGAATGCAGCACGGTCTCGACGTCGGGGTCGCCGGCGAGCGTGAGCACCGGCACGGCGTCCACGACAAGCGGATCGATGGCGGCGACGTCGGGCGCCTCGGGGTCGCCCCAGGCGACCTGCACCAGCGAGAGATCGGCCACGTAGCGACCGTCGGTCATGAACTCGAGGTCGAGGGCGAACGCACCCGCGTCGCGGATCGCGTTGGCGATAGCGGCAACCCGCGACGGATCCGTCACGGGGTCTGGCACGCGATCCGCAGTCATTTCGTCCACGATACGGGATTGGGGCGCTCCGCGGGACCGCGGGCAGGCGAGGGCGCTCACCTCAGCGCGTTCGCGCGGGCGTCCGGCGGGTGGACGAGACACCTACAATCGCGCGGCCGAAGCACAGCGACCCCGCAAGGAGGGACCGGATGAAAGCCGCCGTATACCACCAGGCGAAGACGCCCCTGACGATCGAGAACGTCGATATCGACGACCCGCGCGGGCGCGAGGTGCTGGTTCGCACGATGGCGAGCGGCGTCTGCCACAGCGATCTGCACTTCGTCGACGGGCTCTATCCGCTGGCGGGCCCGGCCGTGCTCGGGCACGAGGCCGCCGGCATCGTCGAGAAGATCGGACCACAGGTCACCGAATTCAAGCCGGGCGACCACGTGATCGCCTGCCTCTCGGTCTTCTGCGGGCAGTGCGAGCGTTGCCTCACCGGACAGACGCACCTCTGCATGAAGCGCCCGGCGCGCGGCGCCGACGAGCCGCCGCGGCTCAGCTTCAACGGCACACCGACCGGCCAGTTCGCGAGCGTCGCGTCGTACGCGGAGTACATGCTGCTGCACGAGAACGGCGTCGTGAAGATGGACAACGACATGCCGTTCGCGCAGGCGGCGCTGATCGGCTGCGGCGTCACGACCGGCGTCGGCGCGGCGCTCAAGACGGCGAAGGTCGAGCCCGGCTCGACGGCGGTGGTGTTCGGCGCGGGCGGCGTGGGGCTCTCGGCGATCCAGGGCTGCCGCATCGCGGGAGCGCGCATGATCATTGCGGTCGACATGGTCGAACACAAGCTCGCCACCGCACGCGAGCTCGGCGCGACGCACAGCATCGATGCCTCGATCGAGGACCCCATCCAGAAGATCCACGAGCTCACCGGCGGCGGCGCCGACTACGCCTTCGAGGCGATCGGCCTGAAGAAGGTCGCCGAGCAGTGCTGGGAGGCGATCCGGCCGGGCGGCCTCGCCACCATCATCGGCATGATCCCGGTCGGCGAGAACGTCGAGATCCCCGGCGCGTCGTTCCTCCGCGAGAAGAAGATCCAGGGCAGCAGCATGGGCTCGAACTCGTTCAAGGTGGACATGCCGCGCTACATCGAGCTCTACCGCCAGGGTCGCCTGCGGTTGGACGAGATGATCACCAAGCGCTCGCCGCTCGAGGACATCAATGACCGCTTCCGCGCGATGAAGGACGGCGAGGTCGCGCGCAGCGTGATCATGTTCGACTAGGGCGGGCGCGGCGGAGCGCACGCGACGCCGGCGACACGAACGCGGGGGCGGCCAACGGGCCGCCCTCGTGACGTCCGGCCCATGCCAACGACAGGCGCTGGAGGAACGCATGACCGCGCCCGCCTCGATCGAGATTCACGGCCACTGCGCTGCCGGCTTCGAGCCGGTGCGCGAGGCGTTCGCGCGAAACTTCCGCGAGCACGGTGAGATCGGCGCGTCGGTGGCGGTGTGCCTCGACGGCGCGCTCGCGGTCGACCTGTGGGCCGGCCACGCGGACGCCGACCGCTCGCGGCCGTGGGACCGCGACGAGATCGTGAACGTCTACTCGACCACCAAGGGCATCACCGCGATCTGCGCGCACCTCCTCGCCGACCGCGGACTGCTCGACTTCGACGCGCCGGTCGCGCGCTACTGGCCGGAGTTCGCGCACGCCGGCAAGGCGACGCTCCCCGTGCGCTTCCTGCTCACGCACCAGGCCGGCCTGCCGGTGATCGACCGGCCGCTCCCGCGCGGTGCGACGTTCGACTGGGAGCTGATGGTGCACGCGCTCGAGGAGCAGGCGCCGGTGTGGCGACCGGGCACGCGCTTCGGCTACCACAGCGTCACGTACGGCTGGCTCGTCGGCGAGGTTGTGCGGCGCGTGAGCGGCAAGCGCATCGGCGCCTTCCTCCGCGACGAAGTGACCGCGCCCCTCGGCGTCGACTTCTTCATCGGCACGCCCGCATCCGAGGATCACCGCGTCGCCGACACCGTGAACGCGCCTCGCCCGGCAGGCGGCGGCGCGGAGCCGGCCGTCCCCGCGATCGACCCGGACTCGTGGGCGTTCCGCACGAACCTGCCGGGCACGAGCAAGCCGGGGGTGGGCGTGAACGGCCGCGAGTACCGTGCGGCGGAGATCCCGGCGGGGAACGGGCACGGCAACGCCCGCGCGCTGGCGACGATCTACGGTGCGCTCGCGCGCGGCGGCGAGCTCGGGGGCGTGCGGTTGCTCTCCCCCGCGGCGATCGCGCGCGCCGCGCGCGAGGTGGTGAGCGGCACGGACGCCGTGCTCGGCATGCCGTCGCGGCGCTCGCTCGGCTTCATGCTGCCGGTCCCCGGCAGCGGCGACCCACGTGGCCCGCGCGCGTTCGGCCACGCCGGTCGCGGCGGCTCGTACGGCTGGGCCGATCCCGAGCGCCGCGTCGGCTTCGGCTACGCGATGAACCAGCTGTGGGGCGGCGGCCCCGACCAGCCCGACCCGCGCGCCGGTCTGCTCGCGCAGGCCGTGTACGCGTCGCTCGCGAGCTGATCGCGGGCCGATCGGCCCGCGCGGCCGCGGGAACCAGCGCCGACGGCGGGCAGGAGCACACGATGACCACGACCGAGATCGAGATCCACGGGCACTGCGACGAGCGTTACGCCGCCGTGCGGGAGGCGTTCGCACGCAACTTCGCCGATGAGCCGGAGGTCGGCGCGTCGGTGGCGGTCTCGATCGGCGGGCAGCTCGCGATCGACCTCTGGGCGGGGGCCGCCGACGGCGAGCGCACACGGGCGTGGGAGCGCGACACGATCGTCAACGTCTTCTCGACGACGAAGGGACTCGCGGCGCTCGCGGCGCACATGCTCGCCGATCGCGGGCAGCTCGACGTCGACGCGCCGGTCACGCGCTACTGGCCGGAGTTCGGGCAGGCCGGCAAGGAGCGCCTGCCCGTCCGCTACCTGCTGACGCACCAGGCCGGGCTGGCCGCGCTCGACGGCGACCTGCCGCAGGAGATCTGGCTCGACTGGGATGCGGTCTGCGCACAACTGGCACGGCAGACGCCCCGCTGGATCCCGGGCACGCGGCACGGCTACCACACCCTCACCTTCGGCCACCTCGTGGGCGAAGTCGTGCGCCGCGTCGACGGGCGCACCGTCGGCGCGTTCGTGCGCGACGAGATCGCGCGGCCGCTCGGCGTCGACTTCTTCATCGGCACGCCTGCGTCCGAGGATCACCGTGTCGCCGACATCCTCCCGGACACGCGCACGCCGCCGCCGGCGGGCGCGATCGCGAGCGCGGTGTCGGCAGTCGACTGGAACGAGCGGGCGCGCCGCGCGGCTGAGATCCCGGCCGCGAACGGCCACGGCAACGCCCGCGCGCTCGCGACGATCTACGGCGCGCTCGCGTGCGGCGGCGAGGCGAACGGGGTGCGGCTGCTGAGCGAGCGCGCCGTCCGCCTGGCGGCCACCGAGGTCGCGGCCGGCATGGACGAGACGCTGAAGGCGCCGACGCATCGCACGCTCGGCTTCATGCGGCCGTTCGCCGAATTCAACGACGTGCGCCCGGCCGGGTCGTTCGGTCACGCCGGCGCCGGCGGCTCACAGGGCTTCGCGGACCCGGCACGGCGGCTCGGCTTCGGCTACGCGATGAACCAGATGCTCAGCCCGCAGCCGGGCGAGACGCGCCCGCCGACGGGCGGCTTGGACCCGCGCGGTCAGCGCCTGATCACCGCGCTGTATAGCGCGCTCTAACCGCGAAGCGAAGGAGGGCCACGATGACGGCCACCGAGATCCCGATCGCCGGCACGTGCGACGCGCGCTTCGACGGCGTGCGCACGGCGTTCCGAGAGAACTTCGACACGCGCGGAGACGTGGGTGCCTCCGTCGCGATCACGATCGACGGCGAGCCGGTCGTCGACCTGTGGGGCGGATGGGCCGACGGCGCGCGCAAGCGCGCGTGGCAGCGCGACACGATCGTGAACGTCTACTCGGCGACGAAGGGCGTGCTCGCGACGTGCATGCACATGCTCGTCGACCGTGGTCTCATCGACCTCGATGCCCCGGTCGCGACGTACTGGCCGGAGTTCGCCGCGGCGGGCAAGGCCACCCTGCCGGTGCGCTACCTGCTCTCTCACCAGGCGGGATTGCCGGCGGTGCGGCGACCGGTTCCCGACGAGGCCGTGTACGAGTGGGACACGATGGTGCATGCGCTCGAAGCGCAGGAGCCGTGGTGGGCGCCCGGGACGAACCAGGGCTATCACGCGGCGACCTTTGGCTGGCTGAACGGCGAAGTGCTCCGGCGCGTGACCGGGCAGATGTTCAGCGCGTTCGCACGCGAGCAGATCGTGGAGCCGCTCGGCGTCGAGTTCGCGATCGCGTTCGGGCCCGAGCTCGACGACCGCGTCGCCGAGATGCTCGTACCGGTGCCAAGCGGCGCCGGCGACGGGCCCTCGCTCGCGGCGTGGCTGCGCGATCCCGAGTCGCTCGCCGGCAAGACGTTCGGCAACCCGCCGCGTCCGCCGGCGGTCGCGAACACGCGCCGCTGGCGCGCTGCCGAGATCCCCTCCTCGAATGGCCACGTCAACGCGCGCGGCCTGGCGCGCCTGTACAGCGCGCTCGCGCGCGGCGGCGAACTCGACGGCGTACGGCTGCTCAGCGCGGAGGCCATCGTCCGCGCGGCCGCGCAACAGGTGCGCAGCACAGATGCGGTGCTCGGCATCGTGACGAGCCGCTCGCTCGGCTACATGCTGCCGATCGCGGAGCAGGGCGACCCGCGCGGGGCAGGCGCATTCGGGCACGGCGGCATGGGCGGCTCGATCGGCTTCGCCGACCCGGCGCACCGCATGGGCTTCGGCTACGCGATGAACCAGATGGGCGGCGTGGTGGACACACGCTGGCGCGTGCTGGCTGAGGCCGCGTACGCGGCGCTCGCGTAGCCGCCGCCCGCGGAGCAGAGAGCGGGTGCCGGGTCGAAGAGTCGGACGCCCTCGCGCGCCGTCCGCTCGCGAAGCCGCCGATCTACCGCCCGGTGAACTGCGGCGGTCGCCGCTCGAGGAACGAGGCGACGCCTTCCTTGAAGTCGTCGCTCGCGAAGAGCGGGCTCAGGTACACCGCGAGGTGGTCGACCGTGGTCTCGTACGTCTCGTCGAGGCCGAGCCGCATCATGCGTTTCGTCGCCTGCACGGCGAGCGGAGCGTTCTCCGCGATCTCGTGCGCCCACTCCAGCGTGGTCGCCATCAGCCGATCGTCCGGGACCACGCGGCTCACGAGACCGAGCGCGAGGCACTCGTCGGAGGGGAGCACGCGACCGCGAAAGAGGATCTCGGACGCCTTCGCCCAGCCGACGAGGCGCGGAAGGAGCCAGCTACCGCCCGACTCCGGGACCACGCCGCGCTTGACCATCACCGGGGCGATGCGGCCGCTCTCGCCGGCGATGCGTATATCGCACAGCAGGGCGAGGTCCATGCCGTAACCGGCGGCGGCGCCGTTGAGCGCGCAGACCACCGGCTTGTCCATGCGATACAGGACGATCGGCGGCGCGTCGTGGAGATCGAAGGGCTGCCAGCCGCGACGCGGGGTGTCGGCATCGCCGCCGCGCGCCGCCTGGTCGACGAGGTCCAGGCCCGAGCAGAAGCCCCGGCCGGCGCCGGTGAGCACGACCACGCGTACGTCCGGATCGCGGTTCGCGCGCACGAGCTGCTCCGAGAGCGCGCTCAACATCGGCCCGCTGATCGCGTTCAGCCGGTCGGGGCGGTTGAGCGTGAGCACGAGCACGTGGCGATCGCGCTCTGCAAGCAGCTGATCGGTGCCGGTTGCGACGGCTGTCGTCATCGGATGCCTCCTCGCCTCGCCCGGGCGCGCGTCGGGTGTTTAGCGCGTCGTTGCCGAGCGGTAGTCCTGGTACGGGCCGTCGCGCCAGGCGAGCGCATCCTTGAGGCCGCCCTCCCGCATGTGGTCGGACCACTGGTACGACTGCGACGTGTACGTGCCCGCGGCGTCCAGGTCGGTGCTCGAGTGCACGGAGGAGTAGATGCCCATGTTCTCGTGGAACCGATTCATGTGGATCTTGAGCATCGCCAGGTGGTCGGCCGGCAGGATCGCGATGCGCTCGGCCATCGCGATGGTGCGCTGCTCGAGCTCCTCCACCGGGCTCGACCAGTTCACGAGCCCGATCCGCGCGGCCTCCTCGCCGCTGATGTTGTCGCCGGTGTAGAAGAGCTCCTTCGCCTTCCGCATGCCGATCAGCAGCGGCAGGATCATCGACGTGCGTGTGCCGGCAAAGCGCAGACCGGGGTGGCCGAACTTCGCGTCGTCCGCGCAGGTCACGAGGTCGGCCATCATCGACAGCTCGCAGCCGCCTGCGATCGCGTAGCCGTGCACCTGGGCGATCGTGATCTTCTGGATGTTCCAGAAGTACATGTGGATGTTCGTGATGCGCTGCATCCCGCCACGGATGCCCTGCCAGAGCCGGCGTCCCTGCTCGTCGGTCGATCGAAAGGCACGCACGACCGCGTCCGCGCCGGTGCGTTGCGCCGGCGTGAGGTCGTAGCCGGCGCTGAACGTGCGTCCCGCGCCCCGCACGATGATCACGCGCGCGCTGTCGTCGGCTTCCAGGTCTTCGAGGGCGTCGCGCCACTCGAACAGCAGCTCTTGCGAGAGCGCATTCATCTTCTCGGGGCGGTTGAGCGTGATGCGAGCGATCCGCCCGTCGGTCCCGACGCGGTCGATCAGCAGGTTCTCGTACGTCTTCGCCATGCTCGTTCCCCTCGATTCGTGCTTGCTGCGGAGGCTCGGCGCCGGCCGAGTATAGGCATCCGTCGCCGCGACCATGCGCGCCGGGACGAGCAGGCGCTCCCCGCGGGGACCTTCGGCCCGTGCCCCGTCGCGGCCGCAGGTACGATGATCGGATACGGAGACACGCCGATTCTGGAGGACACATGACGAGCGACCGCAGCGCCGACACGATCGTGGGCGAGATCCGCGGCCTGCTGGACGACGACCCGCAGTGGGTGGACTTCGAGGGACGCGACGATCACCTGGTGGGCTTCCTCCTTGGGGAAGGCGTGGCGCGCCACATCCCGCGCGAGTTGCTCTGGGAGTATGCCGCGACCCGGTGGCAGGAGCTGTACGGCCTGCAGGATGAAGACGCCACCGCGGACTGACGCGCGCCCGCGGGCGGACGGTGGATCTCAGTGCGCGCCCCGGGCCGTTGCGGGAGCGGGCACGCGCGCTGCTCGAGGCGAACACTCGCCAGGGCGAGTGCGGCGGACGGCGCTATACGTACACCGTCCCCTCGGCGAGGTCGTACCCGTTCCAGTGGTTCTGGGACTCGTGCTTCCACGCCATCGCCTGGACCTACTTCGACGTCGAGCGCGCCGCAGCGGAGTTGCGCTCGCTCCTCGCCTGGCAGCGGCCGGACGGCTTCATCCCGCACGTGATCTTCTGGGATCGTCGGCGCGCGATGCAGCAGACCTGGCACTATCTCGAGTCCGCTGGCTGGCTCGCGTTCCCCCTGCTGCCCGTCGAGCGCGGCAAGCCGGCGACCAGCGAGCTCATGCAACCGCCGGTGCTCGCGCAGGCCGTCGAGCGCGTCTTCGAGGCCGGCGCCGGCGAGAGCTTCCTCCGCGAGGTCGTGCCGGCCGTGCTGCGCTACCACCGCTGGCTGCTGGCCATGCGCGACCCGGACGGCGACGGCCTGATCGCGATCCTCGCCCCGTCCGAGTCCGGACTCGACTACAGCCCGGCGTTCGACGCGGCACTCGGGCTCGGCCGCAACCCGGGGCCGACACGCCTGGCAACCGCGATGCGGCTCGTCACGCTCCGGAACAAGCTCACGGGCTGGTCGTCTCGCCGCCTCGCACAGGGCCGCGCCGTGTTCGCGGTCGAGGACGTACTCGTCAACAGCTGCCTGATCTCCGGACTCGACGCGACGGCGCGCCTTGCGCGCCTCGCCGGCGACGAAGCCGGCGCCGCGTGGGCAGAGGCGCAGGCCGCGCGCTCGCTCGGCGCGCTGCTCGAGCGTTCATACGACGCCGAGGTGGGCGCGTTCCGCAATCTCGACGGGCCGGCGGAGACGCCGGCGCCGGTGCTCACGGTGGGGTCGCTCATGCCGCTCATGCTGGGCGCGCTCCCCCGTGCCGTCGTCGAGGCGCTGGTCGCCCGCCAGTTGACCCGCCCGGACGGCTTCTGGGCGCGGTTTCCGGTCCCGTCGGTTCCGCTCTTCGAACCCGAGTTCCGCGCGGACAGCCGCCCGGGCGGCGCCGAGCGCATCTGGCGCGGCGGCACCTGGATCAACACGAACTGGCTGCTCGCTCGCGGCCTGCGCCTGCACGGCTTCGACGACGAGGCGGACGCCATCGCGCGCGCCAGCCGCGAGCTGGTGGAACGCCACGGCTTCCGCGAGTACTTCAATCCGCTGACCGGCGAGCCGGGTGGCGCGTCCGGCTTCGGCTGGTCGACGCTCGTGATCGACATGTGAGGCGGCGAGGACAACGGGGCCATCCATGCTCGCCGGCCCCGGACCTCACCCCCGGCCCCTCTCCCTCTGGGCGAGACCGGGCATTCCGTCGCTCGTCCCTTCCGCGCGAGGGAGCGGGGAGCCGATCATGTGGCTCGCCGGCTGG
>JBBDXH010000127.1:0-3673 GCA_040902395.1 Dehalococcoidia bacterium | reverse complement strand
GCCGGCGTCGACACGATCTGGGTCGGCGAGTCTTGGGGCGCCGACGCGATCACGCTGCTCGCGGTGCTCGCCGAAGCCACGACCCGCGTCCGCCTCGGCAGCGCAATCGTGAACACCTACTCGCGGTCGCCGGCTGCGCTCGCCCAGCATTTCGCCACGCTCGATCAGCTCTCGGGCGGGCGCATGGTGATCGGGCTCGGCACCTCCGGGCCGCAGGTGATCGAGCACTTCCACGGCGTGCCGTATGCGCGCCCGCTCAGCCGGCTCCGCGAGTACATCGAGATCATCAACACGCTCATGCGCGGCGAGCCGCTGCATCACGTCGGCCCGTCGTTCACGCTCGACCGCGGGTTCACGTTCCGCGGGCTCACGCCGCTGCGCAACCACATCCCGATCCACGTCGGCGCGATGGCGCCTGCCTCCGTGCGCCAGACCGCGCGCATCGCCGACGGCTGGCTGCCCGGCGCCACGCCGCGTGCCCGCTGGGCGCACGACGTCGCTGCCTTCCGTGCCGACGTCGCCGCGGCCGGTCGCGACCCCGCGAGCGTCGAGATCCGCGCGCCCGGGGCGGTCACGATCACCGCGGAACCCGAGCCGGCGTACGAGCGCAGCCGCGCGAACGCCGCCTTCTACATGGCGCGCATGGGCGACCTGCACCACGCGCAGTACGTCCGCGCCGGCCTCGGCGAGGAAGCCGACGCCGTCCGCCGCGCCTGGCGCGAGCACGGCTCCGCCGCGGCGTACGCCGCGCTGCCGATGGAGACGGTGCACGCGCTCGGCTACGCCGGCGACGTCCCCGGCGCGATCGACTGGATCGAAGCGCAGCGCGACGCCGGCTACGACCTCTGCCCCGTATCCGTTGACGAACCGGACGCCGCCCGCCGCGCCGACGTGTATCGCCGGCTGGTCGAGTAGGGGGAACCGGCCGGTGCTGCGCCGACCGTGTCCGCGCGAGGCTTCGCTATGAGTCGCAGGCGGTGCCCGCAAGGGCGTGCTCCGCGGCGATCTCGCGCACGGCGTTGCGCAGCCCCGCGAGCGTCATCGGCTTCGCGAGGTACGCATTGAAGCCGGCGGCGAGCGCAGCGTCGACTTCGTCCGGCAGTGCGTTCGCGCTGAGCGCGACCATCGTCGTGGTGATGCCGTGGCCACGGAGGATGCGACAGACCTCGTCGCCGCGCCGTCCGGGCAGGCGGATGTCGATCAGCATGAGGTCGAAGCGCTCGGCGCGCGCGCGCGCCTCACCGCCGTCGCCGTCGTATTCGATGGTCACGCGGTGACCGTCCGTCTCGAGCACGTCGGCGAAGAGCCGCGCGTTCGTGCGGTTGTCTTCGATCAGCAGGATCCGCAGTCCGTCGGGTTCGTCATCTGCGTCGCCCTGCGGCGCGTCAACGGCGCCCGAAGCTAAGGTCGGATCGACGGTCGCACCCTGCGTGTCGATCTGCACTGCATTCGGAAGGCGCACGCGGAAGGTGCTGCCGATGCCGAGCCGGCTCTCGAACGTGATCGTGCCGTGGTGGAGCTCGACCAGCCGGCGCACGAGCGCGAGTCCGAGCCCCGCTCCCGGGACCTCAATGCGATTGTCGTGGACGCGCTCGAACATGCCGAAGACCCGACCGTGCGCTTCTTCGGGGATGCCGATCCCTGTGTCCTCCACCTCGATCAGCAGACCGCGGCCTTCGATCGCCACGCGCAGCCACACCCGTCCGCCCATGCGCGTGAACTTCGTCGCGTTGGAGAGCAGGTTGTAGAGCACCTGCCGCAGGCGGATCGGATCGCCAGTGACCGTGAACGGCGTGGTCGGCTGTTCGACGGTGAGGGTGATTCCGCGCGCGTCGGCGATCGGGCGGATCGACTGCGCGACGGGGGTGATGAGCTCGCTGAGGGAGACGCTCGACAGATCGATCGCGATGCTGCCCTGCTCGACGCGTGAGACGTCGAGCGCATCGTTTGCGAGTGCGAGCAGGTGCTGGGAGGCCTCGCGGATGCGGCGGAGATAGCCCATCTCGGCCTCGGAGAGCCGGTCGCTCGCCCGCTCCTCGAGCAGCTCGCTGAAGCCCATGATTGCGGTGAGCGGAGTGCGGATCTCGTGGCTCATGGTGGACACAAACTGCGACTTCGCGCGGCTGGCGCCCTCCGCCTGCTCGCGCGCGAGCCGTTCCGTTTCCAGCCGCTGTCGGAGCTCCATCGTCATCTGGTTGAACGACGCGCCGAGGCGGTCGACTTCGTCACCCTGAGAGCGGACCGCCACGTACTGGTCGAAGTCGCCCTCGGCTGCGGCCTCGGCGGCGAAGAGCACGTTACGCACGCGCTCGCCCACGGAGAACGCCGTGAGCATGGAGACGATCGACGCCGTGCCGATCACGAGCGCCCCGACGGCGACGAGCGCGGGCAGGATCTCGGCCGCCAACCCCTCGGACGCGGCGCCACGGAATGCGACCGCTGACACGACCGCGACCGCGGCCATGAACGCGGCAGCCGGGACGTAACCGAGCCCCACCTTCTTGCAGACCGAGAGCCGGGCGAGCGGCAGCCCGCAGCGTGAGAGCAGCGGAATGTGAGCAAGCGCCTGCTCCGCCCTCAGGCGAAGATCAAGGTTCGGTGCCACGATGGACGGCCCTTCTCCATCAAAGCACGCGGGGATGCCGGGACAGGATACGCCGCCTGGGACGGCGTGACTGAGTGACGACGCATTCTACGGGCACAGAAGTGCGGGCGGGGATCAGGGGAAACCCGCTGTCGCGCGGCCTCGTCCGGCGCCGTCCCACGTCCCTCGCTGCACGCCGGCATGTGTCCGACGCGGCCGCCGGCCCCAGCACCCGAGGGGGCAAGACGCCGGCGATTCGCCCAGCCTCAGTTCAGGCGCCGGACGGCGATGCCGTGCGGGTCCTGCTTCTGCGGGTCCCCCGGCAACTCGACGATGCGCTGAACCTTGCCCGCGGAGAACTGGACTACCGCGACGCCCGGCGTCTGGCCGGGGTTTGGGTGCGCGCCGGTCGTCGCCGGGTGGGGTCCGCGCAGCGTGACGTAGAGCCACTTCCCGTCCGGGGAGAAGTCCGTGAGATCCGGCGCGTCCCCCGGCGACGAGGAGAACGTCTTGTTCGCGCGCAGCGCACCGGTCCGCTGGTCGATCACGATGAAGTTGTCTGACAGCCGCCCGGCCATCACCACGTCACGGCCGTTCGGGTTGAGCATCATGCCGTGGACGTCCGAGACGATCGCCGAGACGTCCTGCGAGTGGATGAGCGTGTGCGTCGCCGTGTCGAACACGTAGTAGAAGCTCTGCGTCGCCGTGCCGGAGTTCGCGAACATTCGCGAACCGTCGACGCTGTACCCGATGCCACAGCCGTTTGCCGCGATCTCCCCCGGCCCCGTGCCGGCGCGCAGGATGTCGACCACGTCGAACAGCGGTTCCGAGGGGTCGTCGTTGACGGCGAAGATCGCGAGTCCGCCGCTGCTGAACGTCACGTAGAAGTAACGGCTATCGGGCGTGAACGAGCCGCAGACCGGATTGAAGTTCGGGAGTTTCGCCTGCGAGGCGTCGTCGAGGTCGCTGTACTTGAACGTACGGCCTGGCGTGAAGACGCCGTTGGTCGTGTCCGTGACGATCTCGGCGACCTGTCCGCAATTGCCCGAGGCGGCGATCGTGCAACCCGTGGGCCCGAGCACGAGCGCG
>JBBDXH010000126.1:1177-3690 GCA_040902395.1 Dehalococcoidia bacterium | reverse complement strand
GGCGCTACGCCCACCGGGGGCGCGGGGGGCGCAACGCCCCCCGCGGTCGCCGGCGGCGAAACGCCCACCGCGGTCGCGGCCGCCACGGCGACCGCTTCCCGCGATCTCGGCGTCGAGGGCCTCTCGCCGCTGGTCACGCCCAACGAGGACTTCTACCGCATCGACACCGCGCTCGTGGTCCCGCGCGTGGACGCCTCGACCTGGCGGCTGCACTTCACCGGGATGGTCGATCGGCCGTTCGACATCGGCTACGACGAATTGCTCGCGATGACCGTGATCGAGCAGTCGGTGACGCTCACCTGTGTATCGAACGAAGTCGGCGGCGACCTCGTCGGCAACGCCTACTGGCGGGGCGTGCCGCTGGCGGCGCTGCTCGAGCGGGCCGGCGTACAGGCGGGCGCGACCCAGATCGTGGGCCGCTCCGTCGACGACTTCACGGTGGGCTTCCCGACGGACGTCGCACTCGACGGCCGCGCGTCGATGGTCGCCGTGGGCATGAACGGCGAGCCGCTCCCGGCCAGGCACGGGTTCCCGGCGCGGCTGGTCGTGCCGGGCCTGTACGGCTACGTCTCCGCGACGAAGTGGCTCGCGGAGATCGAGCTCACGACGCTCGAGGCCTTCGACGCGTACTGGATCCCGCGCGGCTGGGCGAAGCAGGCGCCGATCAAGACGCAGTCGCGGATCGACGTCCCCCGGGAGGGCCGCTCGATCGCCGCGGGCCGTGTGGCGATCGCCGGCGTGGCCTGGGGCGGCATCCGCGGCGTCGGCCGCGTGGAGGTCAACGTCCGCCCGAAGGACCAGGCCGAGGCCGGCGAGTGGCGCGAAGCCACGATCGGCCCCGCGCTCTCGACCAGCAGCTGGCGCCAGTGGGTGCTCGAGTGGGATGCCGCGCCCGGCGACTACCGCATCGAGGTCCGCGCGACCGACGGCGAGGGCATGACACAGAGCGCCCAGCGCGCCTCACCGGCGCCGGACGGCGCGACGGGATACCACTCGATCACGGCGCGCGTGCTCAACGGGTAGTCCTCCTGCCACGCGATCCGGCGCGGCACGCGCCGGCAGATCTGCGACGGTCGGCGGCGCATCGAGGCTGGGAGCTGTTCGCGGCGCCTCACGCGGACGTGCGGTCGCCGCCGCCGGCGCGTCCCACCGCAGCGCGGCGACGCCGGGAGATCAGCCGCCGGCCGGGGCGGGCGCGACGTGCGGGGCGGCGTCCGGCTGCGCCTCGGGCTCGGGCTCGGGCTCGGGCGGCGGCGGAGCCGGTGGGCGCGCCATCCAGAAGAAGATCGAGCCAAGCCCGGACATGAACGCGAGCAGGATGAACGCCGGGCGATAAGCGCCAAGCATGTCGTAGGAGAGGCCGGCGATCAGCGGCCCGCCCACGATCCCGATCATCATCACCAGCGACGAGAACCCCATGATCGTGCCGAAGTGGGCGCGCCCGAAGTACTCGGCACGCAGCGCCTGCGAGAGCGGTCCGCGCGTGCCCATCGCCAGCCCGTTCACGACCGCGAACAGCAGCACCATCTGCAGCGATGCCGCAAACGCGAGGATCAGCAGCGCCACGGTGTGCCCGAGCATCGCCACGACGATCAGCGCACGCTTGTTCACGCGGTCGCCGACGAAGCCACCGATCGCGATCTGTCCCACGACCATGACGCCGGTCATCACCATGATCGCCGCGGCGGCGGTGCCGAGCGTGAGCCCGATGCTCTCCGTCACATGCGCCACGAAGTGCACGGAGACCGCGCCGAAGACGAGCACGGACGCAGATTGCCCGAGCGCGAGCATCCAGAACGCGGACGTGCGCAGCGCCTGGCGCGCGGTGAAGTCCACCTGCTGGCGCCCGGCGGCGCGATCCAGATCCGCCTGCTCCTCGGTCGCGCCGTCGGGGAGGTAGCCGTAGTCCTCGGGGCGGTGGCGCACGAGCTGCGCGAGCGGCACGGCCACGACCAGCACGAAGATGCCGGCGAAGACCGAGAACTGCCGCCAGCCCAGGCCCTCGAGCCCGGCGACGATCGCCGGCTGGACGAGCCCGCCCGCCGAGAACCCGAGCGAGATCGTCGCCAGCGCCATCGCGCGCTTGCGGTCGAACCAGTGCACGATCGCGACCGAGATCGGCAGGAACGCGCCGAGCGCACCGCCCAGCGCGAGGATCATCAGCACGAGGTAGAACTCGAGCAGCGAGTTGATCGTGGCGAGCAGGATCAGCCCGACGCCGAAGAGGACATTGCCGACCGTCATGACCAGTCGTGGTCCGAAGCGGTCGATCGCCCAGCCCTCGACCGGCCCCAGCAGTCCGCTCTCCATGCGCATGAACGAGAACGCGAGCGAGAAGGAGGTGCGGCTCCAGCCGAAGTCGTCGCGCATCAGCACGACGTAGGTGCCGAAGGCATGGAAGAGCAGCGCGCCGTTGAGCATGTTCGCGACGAAGCCGACGCCTGCCAGCACCCAGCCGTAGAAGATCGGGGAACGTCGACGCCGGAGCAGCACCGTCGCCGGGCGCTCGGCCG
>JBBDXH010000126.1:0-1167 GCA_040902395.1 Dehalococcoidia bacterium | reverse complement strand
CCCCGGCTCCACGTCCGGTTGGCGAGGAGACTCCAATGATCATCCATTCACCCGCGGCAAGGCTGGATCGGCCGGCGCATCATAACGAGGGTCTCGGGTAGGCGGACGCCGGCGGATGGCCGATCGCGATGCCTCCCGGTCGCGCGCCGCTCGGCTACGGTTCAGCCAACCGACGACGCCTCGACGACCGACCCGGTTCCGCGCACCCCGGTTGATCAGCCGGTGTGCGCGAATCACCCGCTCCCGCCCCGCCCACTCCCGTCACATTCACGGCGGATCCCCGCACTGTTCCCGGTGCGCGCGCACCCCGCGCGTCCGTAACGTCCGCGCATGGACCGCTACTGGCTGCTCACCTGGAGCACGTACGGGACGCGCCTGCCCGGCGACCCGCGCGGCTCGGTCGCGCGGGTCAAGACAGCGATCGACGAGCGGCGGGCCGTCCAGCTCGAGGAACGCGCGACCGTGCTCTCCAACGCCGCGCGCCGCCACATGCGCGGGCCGCCGGTCCTCCTGTCACGCGATCAGGCGCGGCACGCGCTCGCGGATCTGGGACGGTCGGCGGCGCATCGAGGCTGGGAGCTGCTCGCGGCGTCGGTGATGCGTAACCACGTACACGTCGTGGTCGGCGTGCCGGCCGACCCCGATCCGGCGGATCTGCTGCGGGTGTTCAAGGCGTATGCCAGCCGTGCGCTCAACGAGCGCTTCGCCCGTCCCCAGTCCGGCACATGGTGGACGGCATCCGGATCGCGGCGACGACTGATGGACGAACCGGCCGTCGTGCAGGCGATGCGGTACGTACTCGACCAGCCGGGTGTGCTCGCGATGTGGGGACAGGACGTGGAGGATCGGTTCGCGTAGTGACATTCGGCGCAGCCTCGGCGTGCCATGCCCGGCCAGGCCCAGCACCGCGTGCCGGGAGTCGTTCGCGGCAAGCCTCGGCTGACAAGCCGGGGTGCACAGAGCAGACGGTCGCACCCGGAACGACTCGGCGCGGGCTCGCGCGCACGGCGCGCCTCCCGCGGAGACTCCGACGTCCGCGACCGCGGGGTCCAGCGCCGCGCGCCGGGAGTCGTTCGCGGCAAGCCTCGGCTCACAAGCCGGGGTGCGCGGAACAGACGGTCGCACCCGGAACGACTCGTCGCGGGCTCGCGCGCACGGCGTCCCTCC
>JBBDXH010000125.1:0-3724 GCA_040902395.1 Dehalococcoidia bacterium | reverse complement strand
GCCGAGGCGGGTCGTGCACACCGGGCTCCCGCCCGGCGCTCGCGGGGACGCGCGTGGTGCGCGGCAGCTGAGGCGGGTCGTGGCGAATCGTGCACACCGGGCTCCCGCCCGGCGTTCGCGTCAGCGGTCGTGCCAGATGCGCCGCACGGGGTACGTGCCGGGCCGGCCGACGTTCTCCCAGCGCGACCACAGGCACGTCTCGATCTCGAACTCGAAGAGCGGGTCGCTCTCGCGCGGCGTGAAGGGCGCGTCGGCGTGCGCGCGCGCCTTGATCGCCGGATCGGCGTTCCGGGAGGCGCGGCCGGTGAGGTAGAACTCCTCGTCGTCGGGACCCGGAAGCGCGTGCAGCGCGTAGCGCCCGTCGCGGTCGAGATCGCGGCGCTTCGGGGAGCCGTCGACGACGCTGATGAAGAGCCGGCCGCCGGACAGGAGCGGGGGCGTGGGGTGACCGCGCGGCGCGCCGCGCGCGGTCACGGTGGCGAGGTAGGCGTAGTGCTTGCCGAAGAGCCGGCGGCCCGCGGCGGCGAGCTCGGGCTCGGCGTGTTCGAGTTGTTCCCAGGTGGCCATGGCGGCGCCTCCGTCCGGTCGCGGATCTTAGCCATCCGGACCGCCGCGGATATAGAACGCCCGCGGCGTCATCGCAGCGGGCGTTTCGGGGTGTCGGCGCGCGGGGGGCCGGCGGCTACCGCACCGCGACCGCCTCGCGCGGCGGCTGGGGGGCGCTGCGCTCAACCCGCAGATCGGGCAACCAGCGCAGCCACGACGGGAGGTACCAGTTCCGGTCGCCGAGCAGACGCATCGTTGCCGGTACGAGGACGGTGCGCACGACCGTGGCGTCGAGGAAGACCGCGACGGCCAGGCCGACGCCGATCTGCTGGAACATCACGAGCGAACCGAACGCGAAGCCGCTGAACACGACGATCATGATCGCCGCCGCCCCGGTGATGATGTTCGCGGTCGAGCGCAGCCCGAAGGCCACCGATTCCGTGTTGTTGTGGGTCTCGTCGAAACGCTCCCGGATCCGGCTCAGCAGGAACACGTGGTAGTCCATCGACAGACCGAACAGCACCGTGAACATGAAGAGCGGGAGCCACGCCTCGATCACGGGCACGGTCTGGAACCCCAGCGGACCGGCGAGCCAGCCCTTCTGGAACACCGCCACCAGCACGCCGTAGGCCGCGCCGACGGACAGCAGGTTCATGATGATCGCCTTCAGCGGGACGATCAGCGAACGGAACACGAGCAGCAGCAATACGAAGCTGAACGACAGCACAAAGATGAACACGATCGGCGTGTACACGCCGACGAGGTCGAAGAAATCTGACTGCAACGCCGTCTGGCCGCCGACCAGGACCTCGGCGTCCACGCCGGCGAACGCCCCCGGGACGTGCTCGCTGCGAATGCGCTTCATGGTCGCGATTGCGACGTCGCCGGCTGTGTCGCCGGGCACGATCACCGAGAGGATCAGGATGTTGCCTTCGGCGTTGGCCTGGGGCTCGCTGATCACCTGGGTATCCGGATCGGCTTCGAGCGCGGCGAGGAACGACGCAACCGCCGTCTGCACCGCGGGCGCGGTGACGTCGTCGGCCGTGACCACGATGTTCGTCGGCGCCAGGCGTCCGGCGGAGAACTCGTCGTTCAGGATCTCGAAGGCCTGGCGCACCTCGTACGCAGGCGGGATCGATGCCGGTCCCGACGCGCCGAGCTGAATGGAGAAGTACGGGAT
This sequence comes from Dehalococcoidia bacterium, assembly GCA_040902395.1. Classification (GTDB taxonomy): domain Bacteria; phylum Chloroflexota; class Dehalococcoidia; order UBA2979; family UBA2979; genus VGNK01. Next base: position 1,998 of record JBBDXH010000125.1, on the reverse strand, counting down.
CGCGAGCACGATCAGCGTGCCCGCCGCGAGCGTCGCGCTGACCAGCGGCCGTGCCATCACGGCGCGCGCGATCGCAGCCCAGGCGCCGCCTTCGCCGTCGTGACCGGGCGAGCGGCGCGCGCCGATCAGCGGGATCGAGAGCATGTTCACGCGGTCGCCAAGCAGGCTGAGGATGGCCGGCAGCAGCGTCAGCGAAGCCATCACGGAGAGGATGACCACGATGCTCGCGCCGATCCCGAAGCTCCGGAAGATGTTGGTCGGGACGATCAGCAGGCCCATCAGCGCGATCACGACGGTGACGCCGGAGAACAGCACCGCCCGCGTTGCGGTGTCGCCGGCGGCGCCCAGCGCCTCGTTCACGGAGGTACCGCGACCGCGCTCCTCGCGGAAGCGCTCGACGATGAACAGTGCGTAGTCGATGCCGACGGCGAGCCCGATCAGCAACACCATGTTCTGGACGAAGGTCGAGAGCGGCCACAGCTGCGAGATCAGCGTGACCAGCCCGAACGCCATGAAGATCGCCACGAACGCGACGGCCATCGGCACGATCGCCGCGACCACCGCGCCGAAGACGAGCACGAGGATCACGAAGGCAATCGGAAGCACGCGCGACTCGGCCGAGAGATCGTGCTCGGCCGCTCGCGTGAAGGCCTCGTTCAGGCTGGCGAAGCCGCCCATGAGCACGCCAAAGCCGCCACCCTCGAACTCGTGGACGGCCGTGTCGACGGCGTTCACCTTCTCCGGCGAGTCGTCGAGCGATCCGACCAGCAACATCGGCACCAGCGTGGTGTGGCGGTCTGCCGACACCAACTCTGCGATGCCGGTTTCGTAGAAGCTCGCCACCGTCGTCGGGTCGACCGCGTCGGGCATCGCGCGCAGTCGCTGGACGATCGCTTCGACCTGCGCCCGGAATGCAGGGTCGTCGACCGTCAGCGTGTCGTTCCGCACGATCACCGTCTCCGCGAGGGGCTCTGAGCCGCGGACCTGTTCGATCAGGCGCTTGGCGCGCTGTGACTCGGGATTGCTCGTGAACTCGATGTCGGTGGTGAAGACGCCGCCCACGACGCCGGCCGCGCCCATCACCACCGCGAGCGCGACCAGCCAGCCGGCGATCACCCGCCAGCGGTGGCCGGCGCTCCAGCGCGAGACTCGTCCCGTCCATCCCAGGCTGTTCATGCCCCGTCCTCCCGAGAACGAATGCCGGCCAACAACTGCTCCAACACGCGCCACGTTGCGGCGATGTCGACTGCCTCCCCGAGCTGAATCGCCAGCGTCTGGATGCCACCGGTGACGGCGATCAGCAGCATCGCGAGCGCGGCCGGCTCGACTGACCGGTCGAGTTCCCCGCGCTCCTGCGCGTCGCTGATCAGACCTTCGAGCAGTCGCACCATCTCGCGGATCGATTCGGCGAGCGGGGCGGCGACCTCGGGCTCGCGCGCCGCGACGAGCGTCGCCTCTAGGTTGAGGATCGCGTCGTCGCGCGCACCCTCAACTCGCAGCCCGTCCCAGATGCGGGTGCCGGCGGTGATCAGCACGTCGAGCGGCGAGGCCGCGCCGGAGCGGGCGGTGGTGAACTGCGCGGCGTAGCGGTCTCCGCACGCCTGCGCGACGGCCTGGATCAGATCGTGCTTGCTGTCGAAGTAGCGGTAGATGCTGCCCGCGCTCACGCCCGCCTCGCCGGCGATCTCGAGCATCGTGGCGCCGTCGAACCCGCGTCGCAGGAAGACGCGCTCTGCCGCCTCGCGAATGGAGTTGCGACGGGCGGCGAGGTAATCCATGCGCAGGTTGGTCATCGCGGCATCCCGGTGAATGAACGTTCAGTCGCGAGCATGAATACTCATTCACTGCCGCGCCGTCAAGCGGCACCGGACAGCGTGCCGAGCACGCTCGGCTCCGAGTTCACGGATGTGCGGCCCCGCGCACGGGCGTGCGTCACCGACGCGAGCGGCACCCGACAGGGTGCCGAGCACGTCCCGCGCTGAGTCACGCGCCGCGCGC
>JBBDXH010000124.1:0-25178 GCA_040902395.1 Dehalococcoidia bacterium | reverse complement strand
GTGCCGGCCGCAAAGGCGCGACCACCGACTGCGGCCGCGGTGGTGATCGCGCCGGCGCGCGCGCCCGCCCTGCCGGCGGCGGCCGCGCGTCTGACACGGCAGTTCCACGCGACGGCAATCGGGCGCTCGGCGATGGGTAGCGCGCTCGCCGTGCGCTGCACGGGCAGCGGCGAGCGGGTTGTGCTGCTCGTGGGCGGCATTCACACCGGCTACGAGGCGAACTCCGCGATCCTCGTGGCACAGCTCGAGGCGGCTGCGCGTGCAGGAACGATGGCGGTGCCGCGGGGCGTCTGGCTGTGCTTCCTCCCCGCGCTCAACCCGGACGGCATCGCGCTGGGCATCCACACGAACGCGCGCGGTGTGGACCTCAACCGCAACTGGCCAACGGCAGACTGGGACCCCATCGCTTATCACCCGGCGACCGGCACGGTGCCGGGCGGCGGCGTGCCGCTGTCGGAGCCGGAGACGCGCGCGCTCTATGAATTCATCGAGGCCGCGCGCCCGGACCTGGTGATCGCCTGGCACTGCTGCGCTTACCTCGTGGAGGCCAACCGGCTGCCGACCGCGCGCCGGCTCGGACGGCACTACTCTGCGCTCATGGGCCTCGAGTACATCGAGAAGTGGACGGCGTATCGCATCACGGGTGAGTTCATCCGCTCGCTCGACGAGATCGGGATCGCGGCGATCGACGTCGAACTGCCGGCGCCCGGCTACCCGGCGGTCGCCGAGCACCTCGCCGCAGTGGAGTCCCTGCTCGCGCAACTCGCGCCGCGCTAGCCCGCACGCTGCGAGCGTCCGACAGTGGACACGGCGGACCGCACCGATACGGACAAGTGATGCGCATCGCGTACTACGCACTCAGCCTCGTCTTCGTCGTCGTGATCGTGGTCGGCGGCGTGCTCTGGCTCGCCGGCCAGATCACCGGCCTGAACCCCTTCGCGACCAGGGACATCGAGCGCGTCGGCCCGACCGTGGTGCAGAGCGTGCGCGATCTCTCGGATCTCACCACCGTCGAGTTCGTCGAATACACGACGATCGAGAAGGGCCGCGACGCCGGCATTCTCAACTTCATCCGTGGGGACAAGGTCTTCCTGTTCGCCGTCGCGCGCGTTGGGGCCGGAATCGACCTCTCGCAGCTCCGCGAGAGCGCGGTCGACGTCGACCAGGAGCGGCGCGTCGTGCGCATTGAGCTACCGCCGGCGCAGATCCTCTACGTCGCGCTCGACAACGAGGCCACCCAGGTCTACGACCGTGACACCGGCCTCTTCACCAAGGGCGACAAGACGCTCGAGAGCGAGGCCCGGCTCGCGGCCGAGAACGTCCTTCGTGAGCAGGCCTATGCCGGCGGAATCCTCGACCGCGCGACCGAGAACGCGAAGCACACGCTCACGACGTTCTTGCGGGGGCTCGGCTTCGAGCACGTCACGATCGTGGGTGCGCATGACGAACCTTCCGCAGCGACCCCCACCGCCACGAGTTCGCGCCTCCCGGGGCGCTAGCGACCGGTCCGGCGCGTCGTGCCACACGGGGCGCGCTCCGCTCGGTGCGCGGAAACGGCGACCGCGCCCGCGTGTTGTCCGAGCGATCGTCGCTCGGTACGATGCCTCGGCTTCGCCGACCGGCGCCCGCGAGCGTCGCGCCGGACTCGCAGCGCCCCGTGCCGAGGTAGCTCAGTTGGTAGAGCACGCGACTGAAAATCGCGGTGTCCCCAGTTCAATTCTGGGCCTCGGCACCACTCTCTGAATCCGTTTGACAGCCGCCGCCCCGCAGACGACCTCCCGGCGGGGCAGCACGCGTCGAGCCCGACGGCTGCGTCTCGCCCCAGCGTCGCCGGCACGGGGCTGTGGACGTCCCTCGTCACGGCGCTTGTGTGACCCGAGCGCATGAGCGCTGAGCGTGCTGATGAGCAGTGTGGCGGTCGCGCGCAGGCGCGGGCTAGGTGCTACGAGCGTCCCGCGCGCCCGGGCGCGGACTGAGACGCTCTTTCAGACGGCTCGCGACCGGCGACCGTGCTATCAAGGCAGTCCGGCGATCACTCGGGATGGAAGCTCGCGGAGGCGTGCCATGGCGTTCGGCCGTCAGCAGCTCGATGTCATGGATGCGATCGCGACCACTCGTGCGATGCGCTATCTGAGCCGGGACCCCATCCCCGAGGACGTGCTGTGGGACATCCTCGAGGCTGCGACCCTCGGCCCGTCTGCCGGGAACCAGCAGCACTGGGCCTGGGTGGTAGTCCGCGACGCCGAAACGAAACGCCAGATCGCCGAGTGGTACCGCGAAGGCTTCGCACTCAACTACGGAGCGCGGCGCGCCGAGCTCGCGACGGCGGATGCATCCTCCGATCTGACCGGGGCGAACTTCCGGGGCTCGGAGTACCTCGCACACCACATCGCCGATGCTCCGGTGTGGGTGTTCGCCGTGCTGCGACGCACGGCGGCTTCGACATCGCCGCTCGCCGGTTCGTCGATCTACGGCGCGGTGCAGAATCTCATGCTCGCCGCTCGCGCCCACGGCATTGGCAGCACGATCACTTCGAACTACGTGCGGCACGAGGCGGACGTGGCGCGCCTCCTTGGACTGCCGGAGGACGCGCGCACGTTTGCGCTCATCCCCCTCGGCTACCCGGCTCGTGGCGCGTTCTCGCGGCCGCGCCGTCTGCCGGTCGAGGAGGTCGTGCACTGGGATCACTGGGGCACACTCCGCCCGAGGGACGGGACGTAGCCGGGCGTTCCACCAGTTCCGCCGGTTTCCGTCGATGCGGCGCTGATCCTCCTCGACTCCCGCACGGGTGCCGAAATCGACCGTCGTCCGGTCGGCGACGAGCGCGTGGACGACTTCATCGTTACCAGTCACGGCACCGATTACCTGACGAGCGCCGGCTTTGATCGAGTGCCGTTTCTGGTCTTGCCGTCGTGGACCGCGGGCGAGGCGTGAAGCCGCATCGAAGTGTGCGGGCAACGGATTCGTCACGCGGAGTTCAACTGATCGACACCGGCGGGCAATCTCCGGCGGCTACCGTGCGCGCCGCGCCCTGCGGACCAAGGTCGGAGCGGTCAGTTTCGGCCGTGAGCCTTGGCGGCGGCTCCTGCCACATTGTGCAACGCAGATCGACGCCGCCATTCCGGGACGGTTGCTGCGTTGACGCACTGTGGTAACGTCCCGCATCGGGTAGGCGTCGGAGCGACCGGCTCCGCCGTCCTCCGGCCGCGAGAGGGTCGGTATGCAGACCTACATCGCCAAGCGTCTGCTCCTGGTGCTCCCCACCTTGTTCCTCGTCACGACCGTGACCTTCTTGCTCGTGCGCGCGATGCCCGGCGACGTGCTGATGGCGCGGCTGGCTGAGTCCGGACTGCTGGGCTCGTCGGCCGGGGGGTTCAACGACGCGGAGCGAGAAGCGCTACGGGAGCGCCTGGGCCTCAACGACCCGCTCCCGATCCAGTACGTGAAGTGGGTGGGCGGCATCGCCACCGGCGACTTCGGCGAGTCGTTGTGGAACAACCAGCCGGTCGCCGAGGTGATCGGCAACGCGCTGCCCGCGACCCTCCAGTTGGGCGTGATGGCGCTCGCCCTCGCCTGGTTGCTCGCCCTCCCCCTGGGCATCATTTCCGCGGTCCGTCGCAACACGGTGCGCGACTACGCGGCGCGCTTCATCACGATCGGCGGAATCGTGCTTCCGGACTTCTGGGTGGGCGTGATCGTCATCCTGTTGCTCTCGAAGGTCTGGAATTACTTCCCGCCTCTGCTGTTCGTGGGGCTGTTCGACGACCCGCGAGCAAACCTGGAGAAATTGATCATCCCGGCGTTGATCCTCGGCTTCCGCCTCTCCGCGATCGGTGCGCGCATGACGCGCTCGGCGATGCTCGAGGTTCTGGGGTCGGACTACATCCGCACCGCCTGGGCGAAGGGGCTCAATGAGCGCTCGGTGGTGATGAGGCATGCCCTGCGCAACTCGGTGCTGCCGGTCATCACGGTCCTCGGCGCACAGCTCAGCATCCTCATCGGCGGCACCGTGATCATGGAGACGCTGTTCGTCATCCCCGGCATGGGCCGGCTCGCGATCACGTCCGTCACCGCGCGCGACTTCCCGCTGATCCAGGCAAACGTGCTTGTGCTCTCCGTGTTCGTCGTATTCGCAAACCTGCTGGTCGACATCTCGTACGGCTTCGTCGATCCGCGGATCCGCTACTCGTGACCACACCGCTGGCGCGGGGCGAGCAGCGGGCACTGCCGGTCGTTCGGACCGGCGCCATGCTCGCGCTCTGGAGCGCGGGTCTCGTCCGTTTCGCGCGTCGGCAGCCGGTGGGGGCGGCCTCGGGTGCAGTGCTCGTCGCCGTGGTGTTGATCGCGGTATTCGCGCCGACCGTGGCGCGATACGAACCGACGCAGGTGTTCCGCGGCGAGGCGCTGCTGCCCCCATCGAGTTCGCACTGGCTCGGCACCGACGACGTGGGGCGCGACGTCTGGGCGCGGATCATCTTCGGAACGCGCATTTCGGTCACCGTTGGGCTGGTTCCGGTCACCATCGCCGTGCTGCTCGGCTGGCTGATTGGGCTCACGTCGGGCTATTTCGGTGGGTGGTTCGATCTGCTCGTGCAGCGGGTGATCGATGCCTGGATCGCGTTCCCGACGCTGATCCTGGCGATCACGCTGGCGGCGGTGATGAAGCCGGGCATTCAAAACGTGCTGATCGCGATCACCGTGATCTTCATCCCGGGTGCCGTGCGCGTCGTGCGCAGCGTGACGCTGCCGCTGACCGAGTCGCCGTTCGTCGAGGCGGCGCGGGCACTCGGTGCTTCGCACACGCGCATCCTGCTGCGGCACATCCTCCCGAACACCGTCGCCGTCGTGCTGATCATCGGCTCGATCTCGATCGCCGGCGCGATTCTCACGGAGTCCGGGCTCAGCTTTCTCGGCATCGGCATTCAGCCGCCGACGACCAGCTGGGGCCAGATGTTGAGCGGCAGCGGCAGGGCACGGCTGAACGACGCGCCGTGGATCGGAATCGCACCGGGCGTCGCGATCGGAATCGTCGTGCTCGCGGCCAATCTCTTTGGCGACGCGCTGCGCGACCACCTCGACCCGCGGCTCCGCGGGCGAGATGCCTGAGCGGATACCGGCGCAACGGGACTACCCGGCCGGGGAAAGACGGAGGGAACGAGATGGCTGAAGGGTACTGGGGGCGTCAGGGGCTCTCCCGCCGGCGGGTCCTGCGCGGCGCCGGGTTGGGTGTTGCCGGCCTGGCCGTCGCAGCGCTCGTGGGCTGCAGTAGCGACGGAGACGACAGTTCCGCGACCGCCGCGGCGGGAGGCGGCACGCCCGCCGGCGCTGCCGGGGGTTCGCAGGCGAATCCGCAGCGCACCCCGGGGCCGGTGATCGAGGTCTCGGGCGCGCCCGTTTACAGCAAGCGCTTTCCCGAGAAGACGAAGACGCTCGAAGACTTCCACTGGAGCAAGCACCCGGACCGCCTGAACCCGCAGGTGCCGAAGCCGGGTGGCGTCGTGGTCACCGAGTTCTACGGCTCGCCCGAGCACAACTACGTGGTCAGCGGCAACCAGGGCGCCGCCGCCATGGCGGCGCTGTGTTCGAACATGGTGCTTTCGATTGACTACGGCGTGTTCGCCGACAACGACGATCTGCAGGTCACGACGCGCAACGCGGTGGCCGAGGGCTGGGAGCAGCCCGACGAGACGACGTACCTTTTCCACTTCCGCAAGAACGTGAAGTGGCAAAACGTGGCCCCGGTCAACGGACGTGCCTTCACCGCCGAGGACGCCGCGTACGCATGGGAAGTGCTGAGGTCCGATCCGAAGAGCGCGCAAAGCGCGATCTTCCGCGACGTCACCGCAATTGAAGTCGTCGACGACTACACGATGAAGGTGACGCTCAATCAGCCGAACGTGGCCTTCCTCAAGGGCATCTCGGCGCCGTACACCTCGATGTTCAGCCGTGAGCAGTACGAGGGCACTGACTCGCTGAGCAAGACCACGGTGGGGACCGGGCCGTTCATCGAGAAGTCGTTCGATCCGGCCGAGGGCGCGACCTACGTGAAGAACCCGGACTACTTCATGGAGGACGACTTCGGTCAGAAGCTGCCCTACGTCGATGCGGTCCTCGACATCAACATCGCGGACGCGGAGTCGGCTCGCGCGGCGTTCGCGGCGAAGCAGATCGACGACATCGTCCACGGGCGGATCTCTCGCACCGAGGACATGGAGCGCATGCGGCAGCAGGTGCCGGAACACGGTCTCCAGGTGTGGCCGCCGAACGGCACGTTCATCTACATCATGAACTTCAACCAGGCGAACCCGCTGCTGAACGACGTGCGCGTACGACAGGCGCTGTCCATGAGCATGGACCGCGTCAACACCTTCATCGACACGGTGCACAACGGCTCGGCGACGACGGCGGGCTACCTCGTGCACACGTACATGGGTGACCGCTTCCCGCTGCCGCCGGAGAAACTCGGGAAGTACTTCGAATACAACCCGGCGGAGGCACGCAAGCTGCTGGACGCGGCGGGGGCACCGAACCCGCTGCAACTCGAGGTGCTGAACTCGGACATCTCACGCGGGACCTTCGTCGAGGGCGTGCAGCCGGACTTCGCCGAGGCGGGCGTCCAGCTCCAGCTGCAGACGGTCGAAGCGGTGGCGGCGGTGAACGCCTACTTCAACCGCGAGTGGAAGGACCTGCACACCTGGAGCCAGGTGACCGTCCACGGCAACGACCAGGACGGTTGGGCCTTCGAGCGCTACCACTCGCAGTCGCCCCAGAACAGCGGCGGCTACAGCAACCCGAAGATCGATGAGCTTGCCGAGAAGCAGCGGCGCGAGTTCGACGTGGAGGCGCGCCGCGAGATCTGGCGCGAGATGCACGGCATCCTGCTCGAGGACATCCCCCTGATCGTGGCCGGTGGGACCTTCGAGCCCGTGATGTGGCACTCGCACCTGCACGAGTTCACCGACAACTTCGTGTCGTGGATGCTGAGCTGGGCGGGTACGCAGTTCCAGAACGTCTGGCTCGACGACCGCGCCCCCAAGCGCAACGTGCGCGAGCTGGTGGACGACCCGCAGGGCTTCGTGCGGCGACACCTGACCGGCGTGCCGCTGGTCACGTAGGGACGGGCAACACCGGGCGCGGCGACCGCGCAGGCCGCCGCGCCCGGTGGTCACCAGGGTCAGCGGGGCCTCGCTTCGGCCCCGGCGGGGAAGGACGTGCTGATGGCTGATCGTGTGGACCTCATCGTCCGCGGCGGCACCGTGGTGACCGCCACCTCCATGGTCGCTGCCGCGGTGGCGATCAGCGGCGAGCGCATCGTCGCCGTGGGTCAGCCCGAGACAATGCCGGAAGCCGACCGGGTGATCGACGCGAGCGGCAAGTATGTGCTGCCGGGGGCGATCGACTGCCACACGCACTTGAACCTCGACGGGTGGCAGCTCGGCTCGCTGATGGCGGCTCGAGCGGGCATCACGACGATCGTGCCATTCGCGGGCTACCAGCAGGCCGAGCAGGAGACGCTCCCCGCGGCGATCACGCGCATCCAGGGGGAGATGGCCGGCCGGCTCTCCTGTGACGTCTCGCTGAACTTCATCCTCTTCAACACGCCCTACGTCTATGACGAGCTGCCGAAGGCCGTCGAGATGGGTGTCAGTGCCTACAAGGTCTTCATGACCTACAAGCGCGGCCCGCTGATGTCGCCGGACGGGAACATCATCCACGCGATGAACGTCGTCGCGAAAGCCGGCGGGCTGCTGCAGCTGCACTGCGAGAACGGCGAGGTGCTGGACTACCTGCACGAACAGGCGATCCAGCAAGGCCACACGAAGCCCGTCGACTACCCCGCGACATGCCCGCCGTGGGCGGAGGCCGAGGCGATCAATCGGGCGATCGTGATGGCGCGAGCGACCGGCTGCCCGATCTACATCGTGCACCTGAGCACGCAGCAGGGTCTCGATCACATTCAGCGCGCGCAGGACTCCGGTCAGGCGGTGTTCGCCGAGACGTGTCCCCACTACCTGCTGCTCGGCGAGGACCAGATGCAGAAGCTCGGACCGCTCGCGAAGGTGGGGCCGCCACTGCGCAACTTCGAGGAGGGACACCAGGCCGCGATGTGGCAGGGGGTCTCGATCGGCACCATTTCGACGGTGGGCAGCGACCATGCCCCTGCCTCCAGGGAGCGCAAGGAACTCGGCTGGGAGAACGTCTTCTTCGCACCGGACGGGGGCGCGATCCCGTTCGGCGCGCCTTCGCTGGAGACGATCGTCCCTGTGACGTTCTCCGAGGGCGTCTCCAAGCGCGGTCTGCCGCCGACCTGGTTCGCGCGCGTGCTGGCGGAGAACCCCGCTCGTCTCTTCGGGCTCTACCCCCGCAAGGGAGCCATCCTCCCGGGCTCGGACGCGGACCTGCTGATCATCGACCCCGATGCCGAGTGGTCGCTCACGGCCGCGGACATGCTCGGCCAGGCGGGCTACACGCCGTACGAGGGCTGGCAGGTGCGTGGCCGCCCATGGATGACGCTGCTGCGCGGCCGCGTGCTGCTCGAAGGCGGCGAGGTCAAGCAGCAGCCCGGGTACGGGCAGTTCGTGCCGGCGGGCAGCCCGATGCCGCCCATCAGCGGCCGAGTCGCCGCGGCAGCAGTCAATGGTTGACCTCGTCATCCGCAACGGCCTCGTCATTGACGGAAGCGGGAATCCCGGGTTCCACGCCACCGTGGCCGTCGAGGGGGAGACGCTCACGATCGTGCGTGGCGACGCCTCGCACATCACGGCCGCGCGGGAGATCGATGCAACGGGCCACGTCGTGTGCCCGGGCTTCGTCGACCTGCACTCACACGCGGGGCTCACGATCTTCGGCGAGCCGCACCACGATCCCAAGATCCGCCAGGGCGTGACCACCGAGCTCGTCGGGGTGGATGGGATCTCGCACGCGCCGTTCAAGACGAGCGCTGAGCTCCAGCGCTACATCTGGCTGGACTCCGGCCTGAACGGCTTCCCGCCCCAGCCGGCGGACTGGCTCACCGTGGCCGACCTGTTGTCGAGGTACGACAACCGGGTGGCGATCAACATCTGCTACATCCTCGGCAACTCGCCGGTGCGCATCTGGGGGGTGGGATGGAACAACCGCCCGCCGACGCCGGCCGAGCTCGAGGACATGAGGGCCGTGACGCGCGAGGCGATGGAGGAGGGAGCCTGGGGGCTCTCGACCGGCCTCGATTACCCGCCGGGCGCCTACGCCTCCACCGAGGAGATCACGGCACTCGCCGAGGTATCGGCGCGCTACGGCGGCTTCTACCACACGCACACGCGAGGCAGCCTGCGCTCGAAGGGCCTGCTGGCGCCGTGGGAGGAGGCGCTCGACATCGGCCGCGGGGCGAACAGCCCCGTGCACCTGACGCACTACCGCCAGGGACAGCAGGGGCAGGGCAGTCACCTCGACTACCTCAACCTCGTCGATGACGCACGTGACGCCGGCATGGACGTCACGTTCGACTGCTACACGTACCCGTACTCGGGCACCATGGCGGCGATCATGTTGCCGCACTGGACGAAGGACGGCGGACCTGAGCGCGTCATGCAGGCGCTCAGCAACCCCGAGGACCGCGCGCGCATCCGCGATGAGATGGGCAGCCGGGACCCGGCACGCTGGCTGAGCGTGTGGCTGACGTACTTCCGCAAGCCCCACAACAAGCGCTTCGAAGGGAAGTCCGTCCAGGCAATCGCAGAGCTGTGCGACAAGGACCCGCTCGAGACGTTCCTCGACCTGTTGCTGGACGAAGAGCTGAGCATCTCGTACGTCGGCCTCGGGACGAACCCGTCGACGCTGCCCGCGTTCGTCGCGCACCCCAACGGCATGATCGCGAGCGACGCGATCCTGTTCGGTGAGTTCCCCAGTCCGCGCACCTACGGCTGCTTCCCGGTCGTGCTCGCGGAGTTCGTGCGGGCGGAGAAGCACCTGCGTCTGCCCGAGGCGATTCGCAAGATGACCGGCTTCCCGGCGCAGCGCCTCGGTCTCCCGGACCGCGGGCTGCTGCGCACCGGCTACAAGGCGGACATCGTGGTGTTCAACCCGGACACGGTGAAGGCGCCTGCCACGAAGGAGGCGCCGAAGCAGTACCCGCTGGGGATCGAGTACGTGATCGTCAACGGCCAGGTCGTGATCGACCGGGGGACGAACACGGGCGCGCTCCCCGGACGAGCATTGCGCCGCGGCCGCACGTCTACATAGTGCCCGAACCAGGAGGTAGGAAGTGCCCCAGTACCTGGACACGCTGTCAGAGTTCGTCTCGACGACGAGCTTCGAAGACCTCGATGCAGAGGCGGTGGGCGCCACGAAAGACGTGGTGATGGACACCGTGGGCGCGATCGTGGCGGGCAACCGGCTGCCCGAGAACATCAAGCTGGGCAACCTGATCGCGGAGCGTTCGGGCCACCGGACGGCGACCATCCTCGGCACGGCGCACCGGGCCGAGCCCATGATGGCGACGCTCGTCAACTCGACGATCGGCGTGAGCTTCGAGATGGACGAGGGCAACCGCTTCGGCGCCGGGCACCCCTCCATCCACTCGATGCCGGGCGTGCTGGCGGTGGCGGAGGAGCTCGGCGCCTCCGGGCGGCGCTTCATGGAGGCGTTCGTGGTGGGCTACGAGGTGGAGACGCGCATTGGGCGCGCCACCCGCAGCCGCCCCGGCGTGCACTCGCACGGCCACTGGGGCGCGGTCGCGACCGCGGCCGGCATCGCACGGCTCAAGGGCTATGACCCGGCCGAGACGCGCGAGGTGATGAACATCGCCGCGTCGATGGCTCCGGCCAACACGTGGACACCCTGCTTCGAGGGCGCCACCATCCGCAACGCCTACCCCGGCCGCTCCGGCCTGCAGGGCGTGCTCGCGCACTACATGCACGAGTGCGGCTTCACCGGCGTCGCCGACGGGCTCACGGACGTGTACGGCACGATCATCGGAGACCACTTCGATCAGGATGCCGTGGTCGCCGGCCTGGGCTCGGAGCCCTACCGCATCCAGCAGAACTACTTCAAGTTCTACGCCTGCTGCCGCATCAACCACCCACCCCTCGACGCGGTGCGCGCCGCCCGCGACCAGGCGAGCGCGTTCGATGCAGACGAGGTCGACGCGGTCGAGGTCTTCACGAGTCGACGCCTGGAGGACGGGCCCCTCGCCGGCATGGTCGGGCCGTATCCGCCGAACATGCTCTCGGCGAAGTTCAACATCCCCTACGCCGTCGCCGCCGTGCTCGATCGCGGCAGCGCAGACATCACCGCCTTCTTTCCTGAGGCGATTCAGAGCGAGCGCATGCGCTCGCTGGCTTCGAAGGTGAAGGTCGACGCCGACCCGTCGCTCGCCGGGGGGCGCGACAGCTCGGGGCCGATCGCCCGTGCGGTGATCCGACTGAAGGACGGGCGCGAGCTGCGCGGCGACACACAGATCGTGCATGGCGACTGGGGGAATCGAGCGCCGCGCGAGGAGCTGATCGACAAGTTCAAGTTCATCACCTCGGGGCCGCTGGACGGCGACCGGGCGGACGGGGTGATCGCAACGATCGATCGGCTCGAGGAGCTGGACGACGTGCGCGAGCTCACGCGACAGCTCGGCGGTCAGCCCGGCTAACCACGACCAGGCGGGCAGGAGCAGAGGAGTCATCATTGACAACGCGCACGATTCACTTCGGCATCGGAGCAATGGGCGCGGCGACCGTCGCCCATGCGCTCGAGCGCGCGGACATCCGGGTCGTCGGCGCCTTCGACGCCGACCCCGCGAAGGTCGGGCGGGACCTTGGTGATGTGATCGGCCTCGGACGTGTCACCGGTGTGAAAGTGGCCGATTCGGGCGGTGCGGACTGGCCCGATGCAGACGTCGTGGTGCACGGCACTTCGTCCAGCCTGGAGCAGGTCGCGCCCCAGCTGGAAGCGGCGCTCGCGCGCGGTCTCGACGTGGTGTCGATCTGCGAGGAGCTGTCGTTCCCCTGGGTACGGCGGCCGGAGCTGGCTGCCCGGCTCGACGGACTGGCGCGGCAGCACGGCGTCACGTTGCTCGGCACGGGCGTGAACCCGGGCTTCGCCATGGATACGTGGCCGATCGCGCTGACGGCGATCAGCCGCTCGGTCGAATCAATCCGCGTGACGCGCGTGCTCGACGCGAGCGGCCGACGGCTGCCGCTGCAGCAGAAGGTGGGTGCCGGGCTCACCGTCGAGCAGTTTCAGGAGAAGGCGGCCACCGGCACCTTCGGACACATCGGACTGCTCGAGTCGGCGATGGCGGTGGCGCACGCGCTGCGCTGGGAGCCGTACGAGCTGGAGCACCGCCTGGAGCCGGTCGTGGCGCACGAGGCGACCGCGAGCCAGTACTTCCAGATCGCCCCGGGGCAGGCCGCCGGCATCCACGAGACGCTCACGCTGAGGCACGGCGGTCGCGAGGTGCTGCGCCTCGACCTCACGATGGCGCTCGGCGCGACCGACCCACGCGACGAGGTGGTCGTGGAAGGGGACCCGCCGCTGAACGTGGTGGCGAGAGGCGGGTTCCACGGCGACCGCTCGACCACGGGCATCGCCATCAACTCGGCGCTGCTCGTGAATGCGCTGCCTCCGGGGTTGCTGACGATGCGCGACGTCCCACCGGTGCACTGGATGAGCGCCCGAGCGGGCGTGCGAGAGGACTAGCTCGATGGCCGGCATCCTTGAGACCTTCGAGGCGACGCACCAGAAATCGAGGCAGATGGCCGCTCGAGCCCGGGAGATCTTCCCCTCGGGCATCACACACGACACCCGCATGTTCGCGCCCTTCCCGATCTTCGTGCAGCACGCGCAGGGTGCCCGCAAGTGGGACGTCGATGGGAACGAGTACGTCGACTACATCGGCGGCCACGGCGCACTGCTACTCGGCCACAACCGACCCGAGGTGATCGAGGCCGCACACCGGGCGCTGGATCGAGGGACTCACTTCGGCTCCTCGCACGACCTCGAAATGGAGTGGGGCGAGCAGGTCCTGAAGCTCGTGCCCTGCGCGGAGCGAGTGCGATTCACTTCGTCTGGCACGGAGGCGACGATGATGGCGCTGCGAGTCGCACGCGCCTTCACGGGCCGGGACAAGGTGGTGAAGCTCGATGAGCACTTCCATGGCTGGCACGACATCGTGGTCGGCCGGCTGCGCGAGGACGACCCGCAGCCACACGCCATCGGTGTGCCGGACAGCACCTTTGACTCGCTGGTGGTCGTGCCCTCGGGTGACGTCGAGGCGCTGCGCGAGGCCCTCGCCGGTCACGACGTGGCCGCGGTGATCCTGGAGCCGACCGGCGCCCACTACGGAGCGATCCCGCTCGCCGCGAGCTACCTGCACGAGGCGCGCAGGCTGACCAAGGAGGCCGGCACCGTATTGATCATGGACGAGGTGATCACGGGCTTCCGCGCCGCGCCCGGCGGCGCGCAGGAGCTCTACGGCGTCACGCCGGACCTCTCCACCCACGCCAAGATCCTCGCCGGCGGCCTGCCGGGCGGGTGTGTCACCGGTCGCAAAGACATCATGCTGATGCTCGAGTCGCGCGAAGCGGACCCCACCTGGAACGCGGAACGTCGCGTGAGTCATCCGGGCACGTTCAACGCCAACCCGACCTGCTCGGCGGCCGGCGCCACGGCGCTCAAGATCATCGGGGAGCAGGGGGAGACGAAGAAGGCGGATGCGTCGGCTGCTCGCCTGATCCGGGGACTGAACGCGCTCTTCCAGGAGCTGTCTGTGCCGGCCTCGGCGTGGACGCTCTCCTCGATGTGGCACCTGGCCATGGGATACGACGCGCCGCGACCGACAGACCTGCAGTGGGATGCGCCGGACCCGCCGCGGGGCGTGGAGCGGGGGTTGAGCCGCCGGCTGAAGCAGGCGCTATTCAATCACGGCGTGGACCTGATGGGCACGGGCGGCATGGTGTCGTCCGCGCACAGCGACGCGGACATCGACGCCACGATCGAGGCTTTCCGGGCGGCGGTCACTGACCTGCGCGCGGAAAGGCTGCTGGACTAACGACGACGGCGCTCCAAACCGAGCAGCTCTGCGGCCTCGGCGGGCGTCGCGACCGCACGCCCGCCCGAGGCGGCGAGCGCTACGGCCTCCTCGACGAGCTCGCGGTTCGTGGGGACCCGGTCCCCGCCATAGGGCTCGATGCCGACGACGATGTGCCCGCCGCGCTCAAGGGCGTGACGTGCCATGCCGGAGCGCACGCAGTCCCCGCCGATGGTAGAGACGAACCAGGCAGCGCTGGAGCCCGCCAGCATCTGGAGATACGCCTCGAGACTCGTCAGCGTGGGTGGGAGACCGAACGTCAGGCCCGGCCTGGAGCCGAAGTAGAGCTTCAGCATGGTGCCACGGGGGAGTTTTCCGGCGTGGTCGAAGGCGAGCATCGTGCGCAGAAAACCCGGCTCGAAGATCGACGCGCTGATTCCGACACGATGGCGCAGACAGCTGTCCAGCGCGTAGCGGATGTCACGAAAGGTGGTCTGGAAGATGCGGTCGACATCCGCCGGCAGACCCTCGGGGTCCTCACCGCCTACGTTCATGGAGCCCGGGTCGAGCGCGCCGAAGGCGAGCAGTCCCTCCTCGGCCAGCGTCTCGATATGACTGAAGCGCTCGGCCATCGTCACGCCCGGACCTCCGCCGGGGACGGTGGGGTGGAGCAGCGCGTCCGGTCGCGCCGCAAGGATCGCGCGCCACGCCTCGCGATAGGGAGCAGGGTCGTGCGCCGCCGTGCCTCCGAAGCCGGGGGCGTCCGTATGCGTGTGGATCACCGCGGCGCCGGCCTCCATGCACGCCAGGGCGTCCCGCGCCACCTCCGCCGGCGTGCGTGGGACGTGCGGGTTGCGCTCCTTCGTCACACCCCCGTTGATCGCGGCCTCGATGATCACGGGCGTGGAGCCGGACGCGCTCACCCGTGGTGCTCCTTCCAGTGACGCGCGATGTCGATGCGCCGTGCGAACCACACGCCGCCCTTCGCGTTCGCGTACTCGAGGAAGCGGTCGAACGCCTCGGCGCGAGCGGGGTGGCCCGCGAGGCGCTGGTGCAGGCCGATCGACATCATCTTGGGCGCGCGCGCACCCTCCTTCCACAGCCGATCGAGGCTGTGGGCCATGTACTCCTGGAAGTCGCGGACGGCGAGTCCGCCCTGGCCGAACTTGATGTCGTTCACGTCGAGCGTGTACGGCACGACGAGGTGGCGTTTGCCGCCGACTTCGGTCCAGTACGGCAGATCGTCGTTGTACGAGTCGGAGTCGTACTCGAAGCCGCCTTCTTCCACGACGAGCTCGCGCGTGTGCTCGCTCGGGCCGTAGCGGCAGTACCAGCCGAGGGGCCGCGAGCCGGTCGTGCGCTCGATCGACTCGACGGCGAGACGGATGTGCTCGCGCTCGACGTCGCGGCCGAGCTGCGTCACGTCCTCCCAGCGGTAACCGTGGCTGCAGACCTCGTGTCCGTGCTCCACGATCGCCCGTGCGCCGGCGGGCGTGCGCTCGAGGGCAACCGCGCACGAGAAGAAGGTCGCGGGTACGCCACGCTCGTCGAGGATGTCGAGCAAGCGCCAGAAGCCGGCGCGGCTGCCGTACTCGTACATCGACTCCATCGCGAGGTCACGCTTGCCGGGCTCCCAGTTCGGGATCGACACTTCAGCAGTGCCGGTCTCGCCGCGAGGATCGCCATCGAGGATGGAGCGTTCGGATCCCTCCTCGTAGTTGACCACGATCGAGACGGCGACCCGGGCACCATTGGGCCACTCGACCTTCGGAGGCTTTCCCCCATAACCGACGTAGTCTCGCGCGGGGCCAGTCATGCAATCTGCTCCTTCTCATCAACACGGCGCCGGGACGGTCGCCCGTGCCGTGTGGGAACCCTCGGCACTCCCCGCCTACGCCCGATCCGGCAGACGAGCCGGCACGCCGTGGCGACGACAGGCCGCGACGAGTTCCGGCAGCGGCAACGCCTGAGCTTCGTGCCCGTCGCGACCGCCGGTGGTTGTCGCCATGAAGAGCGAGTTGAGCACGGACTCCTCGACGGCTTCGAGCGCAGCCGCGAAGAGCGGACTCAGCGCGTCGTCCGCGATGCGCGCGTTGCTCTCCACACGCTCGGTACTGAACGCGATCGCGTAATCGCCGCTTCCGTGGCTGTACGCGGAGCCCACGCGCGCCAGGCCGAAGACGGCGCGCCGCGCCAGCCTGGAGAGCTGGCGGCTGTCCAGCGGCGCGTCCGTAGCGACGACGATCATGCACGATCCCGCGGTCTGCACCCGCGAGGGTGCGGGCAACTCGGCGGCGATCGGCGCGCCCAGCACCCGCAGCGCTCCGCCGAAGTTGCTCTGCACCAGCGCCCCGAGCGTCGCCGTGCCACCCTCGAGCGCGACCGATCGGGACGCCGTGCCGATGCCACCCTTCCAGCCGAAGCACATCGTGCCGGCGCCCGCGCCCACGCACCCCTCGGCCACGGCGCCCCCGCGGGCGCTTTCGATCGACCGTCGGACGTGCGCCTCGGTGAGCGGGCGGCGACGTCCATCGCTGAGGTAGCCGTCGTTCGTCTCGCCGACCACGGGGTTCACCGAGCGGACCTGCTCGTTGCCCGGGAGGTCGAGGATGTAACTCACCAGTGCGTCGGCGACCCGGAAGGCCGACAGGGTGCCGGTCAGCACGATCGGTGTTTCGAGCTCGCCGAGCTCGTACAGCTGGGTGGCGCCCACCAGCTTGCCGAACCCATTCCCCACCGAGAGGCCGGCGCGAACCCTTTCGCGGAAGACGTTGCCGTCGTGCGGCAGCACTGCGGTCACCCCCGTGTGCAGGTCCGCCGGATGATCGACGGTCTCGTGACCGACCAGCACGCCGGGGACATCCGTGATCGCGTTCAAACGGCCGGTGGCGAGTTCACCCGGGAGGATGCCGAGATCGCGAGCGCGGTGGCGTGCCTCGGGGCCGGGATCCGGGGCGGCGGCGCGGGTCATCAGGCTCGACTCGATTCATTGCACAATACGCACGGCCGGGAGCACCAGAGATTGCCCGGTCGCAGTGTCGGCTGCATAATGTGGCACCGTGGAGTGAGAATGCAAGACGTGACGCCAGTCGCCCGGCACCGTACGGCTCGAGTGCAGTCGCTCGAGCGGGGCATCGCCATCCTCGATGCGGTCACGGCCTCCGGGCCGCGACGGATGTCGGTCCAGGAGCTTGCGCGCGCGTTGAGCCTGAGCGCCTCGACGGTCAGCCGCCTGGCGGCGACCCTGCGCGACCACGGCTTGCTGTCGCAGCAGGGCAACGCCGGTGGCTACGGGCTGGGGCTGGAGTTGCTGCGCTACGCGCGCAGCGCCTCCCTCGACCACCCCCTGCCGAACGTGGCGGGTGCAGTGGTCGAGCGGCTCATGACGACCCTGGACGAGACGGTCTCGTTCTCCGTTCCTACGGACGACGGGATGCTGTACGTCCGCAGCGAGACGCCGCAGGGCCACATGGTGACTATCCGGATCTCGGTCGGCAACACGCTCCCGTACACCACCACCGCCTCCGGCAAGGCGGTGCTCGCCGCGCAGTCGCCCGCCGCCGCGGACGAGGCGGTGCGCCGCGGACTGCCGCTGCGCACGGACGCTTCGATCGCCACCGCGCGGCAGCTGCACGAGCAGATCGCGGAGGTCAGGGCACGCGGTTACGCCATCGAAGTCGGCGAAAGCAATGCCGAAGTCGCGTGCGTCGCGGTGGCGGTGATCGGCAAGAAGGGCGAGCCGCTGGGGGCGCTGAGCTGCAACATCCCCGCCATGACCGTCACGCCGGAGCGCTTCGACTACATCGCGCGGCGGCTCGCGGAGGGCGCACGCGAGGTCGAAGCCGCGCTCCGCAAACTGGGCTAGCCGCGGCGACCGCGGGCGAATTCACGGTCGGGCTCGAGGCGAACGTCGGGCTCAAGACGAGCGGGACAGCGCAGGAGCAGTGCCCGTACGCAGGCACACCGGAAGGGCGAGGGGCGATGACTCTGATGACCGGCGGGCAGGCGCTCGTGCAGTCGTTGAAGATCGAGGGCATCGACACGATCTTCGGTCTACCCGGCATCCAACTCGACTTCGCCTTCGACGCGCTGTGGGAAGAGCGCGAGGCGATCAAGGTCTGGCACACGCGGCACGAGCAGGCCTGCGCCTACATGGCGGACGGGTACGCACGGACCACGGGCCGCATCGGCACCTTCCTCGTCGTGCCGGGGCCGGGACTGCTCAACGCCTCGGCAGGGCTCTCCACGGCGTACGCGTGCTCTTCGCCGGTGCTCGCGATCTCGGGGCAGATCCAGTCGGACCTCATCGGTGTCGGCCGCGGCGTGCTCCACGAGATCAATCATCAGCTGGAGACCATCTCGGGCGTGTGCAAGCACGTGGAACGCGCGATGACGCCGGAGGCGATCCCGGCCATGGTCCACCGTGCGATCCGGGAGCTCGAGACGGGCCGTCCGCGCCCGGTCGAGATCGAGGTGCCGCCCGACGTGCTCGAACGCGTAGCGGACGTCACGTTGCTGGAACCGGAGACGTTTGCGCGCGCGGAGGCGGACCCCGACCTGCTGGAGCGCGCCGCGGAGCTGCTGGGGAAAGCGGAACGGCCGCTGATCGTCTCGGGCGGCGGGGTGCTCTCGAGCCACGCGTGGGAAGAGCTGCGCGAGCTGGCTGCGGTGCTCGAGGCGGCGGTGTACATGAGCAGCAACGGCCGTGGCGCGGTGTCGGACCGCGACTACCACGCGGTGGTCGGGCAGGCGGCGCTCGGCGAGTTGCTGAGCCGGGCCGACGTGGTCCTGGCGGTGGGGACGCGCTTCGTGTTGCCGCCACGGCTGAGCGAAAGCCGCCCGGCGGGCCAGTGCTTCATCCAGCTCGACATCGATCCGGAAGAGGTGGGTCGCAACCGCGCGCCGGATCTCGGCATCGTGGGAGACGCGAAGCACGGGCTGGGCGAGCTCGCCCGGCGCACCGGCCGTCACAACCGCCACCGCGCATCGCGCGCGACGGAGCTGGCGGCGCTCAAGCGCGGCGTCGCCGAGCAGATGGGCAGGCTCGAGCTCCAGGCCTCGCTCGCCCACGCCATCCGCGACGTGCTGCCGGATGACGGCATCTTCGTGAGCGAGAGCACGCAGGTGGGGTACTGGTCCCAGGGTGGGGGCTTCCCGGTGTACGAGCCGCGCACCTTCCTCACCTCGGGCTATCAGGGGACGCTGGGCTATGGCTTCGCCACGGCGCTGGGCGCGCAGGCGGGCAATCCCGACCGGAAGGTCGTCTCGATCAACGGGGACGGGGGCTTCTTCTACAACGTGCAGGAGCTCTCGACGATGGCGAAGCACCAGATCCCACTGGTCGCGGTGGTGTTCAACGACGGCGCCTACGGGAACGTGCGGCGCATCCAGGAAGTGCGGTTCAACGGCCACACCATGAGCTCCGACCTGCAGAACCCGGACATGCTGAAGCTGTCCGAGGCCTTCGGCGTGGCTGCGACGAGGGCGACGACCGCGGACGAGTTGCGCCGCGCGCTCGACGGCGCTCTGGCTTCGAACGCCCCACATCTGATCGAGGTGCCGATGCCGCCAACGATCGAGATGCCCTCGACCTTTCCGATGGAGCCGCTCCCCCCGCGCCCGGTGCTCGGCTAGCCGGCTACCCGAGTAGCGAGGCGGGAGCGGGACGCCTTCCGCCGCGAGCGGTCCGATCCCGCTGCGCTCGGTGGCGGCGGTGGCGGCGGTGGCGGCGGTCGCGGCGATCGCGCGCGTTCGCCGCTCCGCGTGGAAGCGCCGGCGGCGGATCCGCGGCGCGCCGATGCGCGGACAATCTGCGGCGTGGCCACGAGCCCCACTATTGAGCGATGTAACCACCGTCAATCACCAGTTCGGTGCCGGTGACGAACGACGCCTCGTCTGAGGCGAGGAAGAGGACGCCGTACGCGACCTCGATCGGTTCGCCGGTGCGCCGGAGCGGCGTCGCCGCGATCGCACGCTGACGCGAGTCGGCGGCCGAGGGCGCGGCCGAGCGCATCGGCGGCATGAAGCCCGGGTGCACGGAGTTCGCGCGGATGCCCTCGGGGCCGTAGCGCACTGCGGTCGCCTTCGTCAGCAGCCGCACGGCGCCCTTCGACGCGGAGTAGGCCGGATGGCCACCATCGCTCCCGACGAACCCGAGGATCGACGAGAAGTTCACGATCGAGCCGCCGCCCGCCCGTCGCATCGCCGGCACCGCCGCCGCCGTGCCGAGAAACACCCCGGTCGCGTTGATGCCCATGATCGTGTGCCACCCGGCGACGTCGAGCGGATCCGCGAACGCGCTGCTGCTGATGCCGGCGTTGTTCACGAGGATGTCGAGCCGCCCGAAGCGCTGCTCCGCCGTGGCCACCAGCCGCTCCCAATCGGCCTCGGACGTGACGTCGGCGGCGACGAACTCGGCGCGCGCGCCGGTCTCCGCGATCTCCGCCGCCACGCGGCGGCCGCCCTCCTCGTACAGGTCGGAGATCACCACCGTGGCGCCCTCGGCGGCGAACAGCTTCGCCGTGGCCGCGCCCATGCCGCCGCCCGCACCCGTGATGATCGCGATCTTGCCCGCGAGACGCATCTCTGCCTCCTCTGCCCGGCGCACGCCGCGCGTGCCTCGCGCGGATGCTATGCGCCCCTGCCGCCCGGCTATCGCGCAACGCAGCGGCAGCGAGATCGCGGCGTCGAAGCCGGCGCGCGCCCGCGGGCCGGTCGTGCGCGGGGCTCGGCGGCTCGCACGGGGCGACGACAGCGGCGTCGCGCGGGGAACCCGCCGGCCGTGGTGCGCGTCAGGTAGGCACCGGACCCTTCCGGGTGCGCGGTCCCACGCGGAAACAGGAGACTGAGCATGCGCCTGCGAGGACTGGCGTTCACCGCCGGATCCGCGCTGCTGATGATGGCGGCAGCCGCCTGCGACGGCGCGGAGCCAGGCTCGGCCGTGGACGACGATTCGTCGTTCACGCCGATCGCGAGTGCCACGGCAACACCGCCGCCGCCGTCGCCGTCCGCCGTCATCCAGTGCGGCACCGAGGAGCAGGTCCACGGGACCGGGCGCAACCTGGACGCGCGTCGGTGCCTCCTCGACGCCTACGAGCGCGGCAGCGCCGCGACGTTCACGTCGCAGCGGTCGACGATCGAGGGAGACCCGATCGTCTGGACGGTGAACGTCCTCGCGCCTGGTCGGATCGAAGCCACGATCGACAACACGGCCGACAAGTTCTCGGCGCCGAGTGACCGAGTCGTCCGCACCTATCGCTGCGGAGCGCTCATCCTGAGCGACGTGGAACCCCCGCTGACCATCGAGCTCAGCGGATGCGACGGCGACACCGGCGGGACGATCGCCATCTAGCGGCGGCGCGCTACGCGACGATCGGACGGTGCAGGAGCGACGGGCGCGGAGCGCTCCCGTCGCGTTCTGCCGCGCGAGCGGCGCCGATCGTCGGTGGCGCCTGGCGAGCGCCGCCTACGCTGATCGCGCGCGACGCCGATCGCGCAAAGCCACGCCCGGGTCAGCCGACGAGCGGCAACGCCTCCGCGCGGCGAACCTCGTTGATCGTTTCCATGACGCGCTGGCGGAACGGGGCGTACCGGATCTCGAACTCCTCGACGAGGCGCGAGTTGTCCATCAGGTAGAGGCCCGACGCGTCGCGCCCGCCCTCGGGCGCGTCGAACGTGATGCTCGCGCCGGGCAGGAACTCGGTCACGAGATCGGCGAGCTGACCGATGCTGATCGACTCGCCACCGGAGTTGTAGATGGGATAGCGGGTCTGCTCGGCGAGGGTCACGCGCACGAACACTTCGGCGATGTCGTCGACGTGGAGCGGCAGCGTCATGGTGTCGCGGTAGGGGAAGTGCACCGGCGCGTCGCGCGCGGGGAGCACCTGGCACTGGACGTGGTTCATGGAGCCGCGGACCTTGTCCGGACCGGTGATGTTCGCGGGGCGCACGCCCGTGATCGCCATGTCGAAGGCCTTGTTGTACCAGTCCGCCTGGTGCTCATTGTAGATCTTGGACGCGGCGTAGATGCCGGTGCCAAGACGCAGGTCGTCCTCCACCACCGCGCGCTCACCGTGCAGGCGCTGCCCGCCGTACACCGCAAGGGAGCTCGCGTAGATGACACGGCGCACGCCGAGGATGCGCGCGGCCTCGAAGCAGTTGTCCATGCCGAGGATGTTCAACCGCACCTGGGGGTGCGGGTCGGCCTCGCCGGCCCCGAGCGCGTAGGCGAGGTTGAGCACCCGGTCCGGCCGGCTGCCCGCCATCGCCTCCATCACATCGTCCATCAGCGTGACATCGCCGCGGGACACCTCGATGCGGTCGCGGAGCTCCGCGAGCAAAGGAGAGTCGGGCGCGATGTCCATGCAGTGGACCTCGTGCCCGCGGTCCACCAGCCGCCGCATCACGCGCGGCCCAATGAAGCCGCTGCCGCCGAGCACCAGTACGCGCATCCGTCACCACCTCACTGCATGGCCGCGCAGCACGCGGCACGAGATCGATCGCCGGGGATCGCCGGCCGGGGCCTCTTTCCCGCCCGCCCGGCGCCGCTCATGGCGAGCGGGGGGAGGATAGGCCACCGCGCCGCACGGCGCGGTGCAGCCGTGACGCGCCGAATCCCACGGCGCATGCCCGGGCAACCGGGCTCGGCCCCGGCGGCCTCGCGCTCCCCTGCGCGCCCGGCATACCGTGCGCTCGCACCATCCGAGGAGCGCACCCATGCCCGTCCGGAACACGATTCGCATCGGCGACGCAACGCTCACGCTGGTCGAGGAGCTGGTCATGCCTACCAGCGCTCGCTGGATGCTCCCCGATCATCCGGAGCCGTTTGCCCTGCTCGATCGCAGTCGCTCGTGGCTCGAGCCGCACATGCTGAACGAGCGCGGGCACGTCCTCCAGTCGATTCACAGCTGGCTGATCGCGGTCGATGGCATGCGCATCGTCGTCGACACGGGCATCGGCAACGACAAGGACCGGGAAGGCGGCGGCTTCGAAGGCTGGCACATGCGCACCGGCCCGTACCTGGACGACCTTGCCGAGGCGGGCATGCCGGCCGACACCGTCGACGTCGTCCTGAACACGCACCTGCACGGCGACCACGCAGGCTGGAACACGCGATGGGCGGGCGGCGCCTGGGTCCCCACGTTCACCAACGCCCGCTACCGGCTCGTCGAGCATGAGTGGCGTTACTGGAGCGAGCAGGCCGACCCGACGCCCGACATCATCGAAGACAGCGTGCGACCGGTCGTCGATGCGGGCGTGGTTGACCTGGTCGCCTCCGACCACCGCGTCAGCGACTCGGTCTGGCTCGAAGCCAGCCACGGCCATACCCCCGGGCATGTCTGCGTGCGCATCAGTTCTGCGGGGCAGGACGCCGTGATCATCGGCGACGTGATGCACAGCCCAATCCAGTGTGCCGCCCCCGAGCAGCGCCCCGCGCTCGACCGGTTCGTGGAGGAGGCGCGCGCGGCCCGTCTCGCGCTCCTCGAGCGCTACGCCGACACCCCGGTCGTCGTCCTCGGCACGCACTTCCACCATCCCGCCACCGGCTACTTCCGCCGCGACGGGGGCGCCTATCGGTACGACGTGATCGAAGGCGATCCCGTCAGGGGGTAGCGAGCCGCTCGTCGCTCGAGGTCTGCTCGCGCCGTCGCTGCCCGCCGCGCGACCGGTCGACGGTCGCGCCATACCCTCGGGCGGGGTGCGCGTGAGCGAACGTGTCGAGCTCGTGGTGGTGGGGGCGGGCGCCGCCGGCCTGATGGCCGCGATCTGGGCCGGCCGCGCCGCCGCGCGGCCGGTCGTGCTCGACGGCGCGCGGGTGCTCGGCGCGAAGATCCTCGTCGCGGGCGGCGGCCGCTGTAACGTCACGCACGACGCCGTCGACGAGCGCGCCTTCGCCGGCTCCACGCCGCTGGCCATCCGCAACGTGCTGCGCCGCTTCGACGTCGCGCGCACCGTCGAGTTCTTCGCCGAGCTCGGCGTCGCGCTCAAGCGCGAGGACACCGGCAAGCTCTTCCCGGTCACGGACGACGCGCACACCGTGCTCGACGCGCTGCTCGCCGCGGTGCGCGGCGCGGGCGCCGAACTCCGCCACCCGTGGCGCGTGCAGTCTGTGCGTCCCGACGGCCACGGCTACGTCGTCGCCGGGACGGGCGGCGAGATCGCCGCGCGCCGCGTGATCCTCGCGACCGGCGGGAAGAGCGTCCCGCGCTCCGGGAGCGACGGCGCCGGCCTGGAGATCGCCCGTGCGCTCGGACACACGGTGACGGCCCGCGTGGTGCCGGCGCTCGTCGGGATCACGCTCGCGGACGGGTGCTTCGTGCGTGCGCTCTCCGGCCTCTCGACCGAGGCGACGGTGGAGGTGCGTTCCGCAACCGGCAAGCGCCTCCACGCCTTCACCGGTTCGACGCTGTGCACGCACTTCGGGCTCTCCGGACCCGCCCCCATGGACATCAGTCGCCATTGGCTTCACGCCTCGGCGGACGACCCGGGCGCGAGGCTGGTCGTGCGCTGGCTGCCCGACGAGACGCCCGCCACCCTCGACGCGGCGCTCCGCGGACTCTCGGACGGGACCGTCGCGCGATTCCTGTCGCGCCGGCTGCCTGCGCGGCTGGCGCGCGCGCTGTGCGACGAGGCGGGCGTCGACCCGACGACGGCGGGCCACGTGCTCACGCGCGAGCAGCGACACGCGCTCGTGTACGCGGCGCTGGACGCGCCGCTGCCGGTCACGGGCACGCGCGGCTGGAGCCACGCCGAGGCGACCGCCGGCGGCGTCCCGCTCGCCGAGGTGCGCCTCGCCACCATGGAATCGCGCCTCACGCCCGGGCTCTTCCTCTGCGGCGAGCTGCTCGACGTCGACGGCCGGATCGGCGGTTACAACTTCCAGTGGGCGTGGGCGAGCGGTTTCGTCGCAGGATCGGGGGCCGGCGCCTCGCTCTAGCCGGTTTGCACGGCCGGCGTTTGCCACACTTTTACACGCGGCCGGGCGGGGAACGGGGCGGCGTTAATCGTGGCTTTACCTCTCGGTTGAACACTGGCGACAGAGTCCGGAACCCCAGCCGGGCAGTCACCAGTGACGCACAAAGGGAAGAGGTACGCGCGCTTGACGAAGCGAATCTGGTTCCTGGCCGCAGTCGGCTTGATGATCATGTCGCTGGCGCTCGTCGCCTGTGGCGACGACGAG
>JBBDXH010000123.1:0-26064 GCA_040902395.1 Dehalococcoidia bacterium | reverse complement strand
GCCACGCGCGGCGCATGCGCCGGAAGTCGCGCGGCCACTCCCCGCGCAGGCGCTCCATCCGCGCCCGGTGACGCTCGATCAGCTCGCCCATCGCGAGCAGCGTCTCCGGCGGCAACTCCGCGCCTCGCTCGCGCGCCAGCCGGTGCAGCCGGTCGATCGCGACGTCCGAGTCCTGGTGCGCGCCGAGCAGATCCTGCACCGCCTTGGTGCGGTCCACCATGCGCCGGGCGTCGCGGCCGTAGAGCTCCGCGAACTGTTCCAGCGCGTAGCGCAGGCGCTTCGCCCGCACGCGCACGGCGTGGTACTCGACGGCGGGCGACTCCGGCCCGAGCCGCGAGCCGTCGCGGCGGAAGCGCCGATAGCGGCTGCGGAGCACGGGCGCCGCGAAGGCGGCGACCGTCTCGGTCGAGCGGTCGCCGGGGGGGACGGTCGGGGCGGGTGGCTGGGGCGTGCCGCGCGTCAGCACCGCGGTTAGGCGCTCGACCAGCGCGCGGTAGCGCCCGCCGTCGAGGGCGGTGATCAGCCGGCGGCGCGCCTCGCCGTGCGCCTCATGCACAATCGCGACGAGCGGACCGAGCGCCGTGCCTTCGTCCCAGTCCGCGTTGTGCTGGAGCGCCGCGAGCTCTTCCAGTTGGACGTCGAGGTCGCGCACCTCGCCCAGCGCGCCTGCGATCCAGCGCAATTCCTCGCGCAGCTCGGGCATCTCCGGCGGCAACGCCGGGGCGAAGACGCTGCCGATCGCGCGCAGGCGGCGCGTCGCGACCCGCATCTGGTGCAGTGCTTCGCTGTCCTCGCCGAGCCGCGTTCCCGGTTCGCGCTCGAGGAACGCGGCGAACGCGCGTCGCAGCATCGCGAGCGCGAACGCGGCGGGCGGTCCGTCGGGGTCCCCGTCCGTGGGACCGAGGTCAACCGCAGGGGCGGGCGTGAGGCCGGCGGCGCGCAGCCCCGATTCGAACTTCGAAGCAGCTGCCGGGTGAAGCGCGCACGCCGCGCGCAGGGCGTCGACGAAGCTCTCGATCGCGGCCAGTCCGCCCGCCGCCGACTCCTCGACTTCGACCCGGCGCAGCGCGCGCGCGCCCGGCACGTCGTCGCCGATGCGCGCCTCGTCGAGCGTGATCGCCGCGAGCGCGCTGCCCTGCCGCATGACGCGGAAGGTGCGCCGTCGCGTGGTGACATCGACGAGCGCGCGGAGCGGGCGTCCCGCGCAGAGCAGGCGCAGTCGTTCGCCCACGGCGCCGGGCGCGGCGAGCGGGTCGGCCTCGCCGGCCGCGAGTTCCTCGTTGATCTCGCGCCGCCGCGCCGGCGTGGCCGCCGCGGTGGCCGCGTCCGCCAGCGCCTTGAGCGTCGCCTCAGCGTGCTCGCCCGACGTGCGCACGCGCAACGAGTAGCCGGCGCGATACACGCGCCAGTCGTCGGTATCGAGGTAGCGATCGACCTGGATGCGCTCACCGCCGTCGACGAACGCCAGCGCGGCGTGTGCGGGCTGCGCGCGGAGCCATCGCTCGACCTGGTCGAGGTCGGGCGCTTCGAACTGCCACTCGACCTCGAGCGCGTCTTCGGCTGTGGCCGGCGGTGGCGGCATGCGCTGGGCTCCCCGGACTGGTCGGTGGTGCGCCGCCGATCCTCGCACGTGGCGGCGGCGTGCGTATTAACGCGCGATCGCGGACGCGGTCCGCACCCAGGGGTCAACGAGTCCGGCGGGGCGGCGACGGCGGCCGGAAGGAGCCGCGAACGGGGCGGCCGCGCGGGCATCGTTGTCCCGGTCGCCGCGAGCAGCCGGCTGTCCGCCGCGCCAGCGCGGGACGCGGGCCGGGCGGCGGACGCCGGGCCGCGCGCTGACCTACGCTCGAACGGGACGTGCTGAGTGGAGGCCGCGATGCCCGGGACGAAGCGCGCATACAAGCGCACGCTGGGCGAGCTCCAGATCGAGCTCGTCAAGCTGCAGCGTCACATGATCGCGAACGGCGCGAAAGTGCTCGTGCTCGTCGAGGGTCGTGATGCGGCGGGCAAGGACGGCACGATCAAGCGCGTCGTCGAGCACCTGAGCCCGCGCGAGACCCGCGTGGTCGCCCTCGGCATCCCGTCCGATCGCGATCGGAGCAACTGGTACTTCCAGCGCTGGGTGTCGCATCTTCCGGCTTCGGGTGAGTTCGTCCTCTTCAACCGCAGCTGGTACAACCGCGCAGGCGTGGAGCGCGTGATGGGCTTCTGTACCGAGGCCGAGTATCACGAATTCATGGAGTCGGTTCCCACGTTCGAGCACCTGCTCCTGCGCTCGGGCATCCAGTTGTTCAAGTACTACCTCGACATCACTCGCGACGAGCAGCAGCAGCGGCTCGAGGCGCGACGGACGGACCCGCTCACCCAGTGGAAGCTCAGTCCCGTCGACGCGCAGGCTTCCGCGCTCTGGGACGACTACAGCCGCGCGCGCGACGAGATGTTGAAGCGCACGCACACGCTGATCGCGCCGTGGCACGTGGTCTCCGCCGATCACAAGCGCGCGACGCGCATCAACGTGATCCGCGATCTGCTCTCGCACCTCGACTACCGCGACAAGGATGAGCGGCTGCTCGCCGTCGACCCGGACGTGGTCTTCGGCTACGAGGATGGCGCCGCCACGGTGAAGATCGCCCCGTAGCCGCGCCGGGCGCCGGCGGACGGTCGATCACGCTCCGCTAACATCACGCTGTCATGCTGGCCACGACCCGTGGCTGAGCCCGAGGACATTCGATTGGCCGAATTCCCCGTCCCGATCCCGGACCCGGCGTTCGCCCGGCCGGCGCCGGTGATCGACCTGTTCGATCCTGCGCTCTACGCGAACCGCGAACTCTCATGGCTCGACTTCAACGACCGCGTGCTCGCCGAGGCATACGACGAGCGCAACCCGCTGCTCGAACGCATCCGCTTCCTGGCCATCACCTCGAGCAACCTGGACGAGTTCTACTCGAAGCGCCTCGGCTGGCTGCAGACCGTCATCCAGTCCGACCCGATGCAGCTCACAGTCGACGGCCTCACCGCGATCGAACAGCGGCAGCTGGTGCGCGAGCGCGGGGCGGCGATGCGCGCGGCGATCGACTCCTGCTGGACCGAGGAGCTGGCGCCGCGGCTGGCCGCGTACGGCTATCGCATCGCGGGCATGCAGGAGCTCGGCCCCGCCGAGCGCGAGCGCATCAACGAATACTTCCAGCGGTCGATCTTCCCCGTGCTCACACCGCTGGTGGTCGACCCGGCCCACCCGTTCCCGTTCATCTCGGGCGGGTCGCTCTCGCTTGTGATGAACGTGCACCTGCCGGGCTCGTCGCAGTTCCGCTTTGCGCGCGTGAAGGTCCCTGAGAACCGCCCCCGCTTCGTGGAGGCGGGCGAAGGGCAGCTGCTCCGCATCGAAGACCTGATCGCAGCGCATTTCGACATGCTCTTTCCGGGGGCGGTGGTGGCCGAATGGCGGCTCATGCGCGTGTTGCGGTCCGCGGAAATGGGCGCGTCCGGCGAGGAAGCCGACGATCTGCTCGAAGTGATCGAGTATGGCCTCGAGCGCCGGCGCCTCGCCGACGCGGTGTCGCTCGAGCTGACCGGCCCGCTGCCCGCGGCGCGCCTCGAGCTGCTCCTCGACGAGCTCCACCTGACGGAGGAAGACGTGCTCATCACCGAGCACACCCTCGACAAGGCCGATCTCTTCGAGATCGCCGCCCTCCCGGTGCCGGGCGAGTCGTTTCCGCCGTTCACCCCGCCGGTGCCGTCCGCGTTCCGCTCGGTGGATCCCGATGCCACCCTGTTCCATGTACTGGCGCAGAGAGACGTGCTGGTGCACCACCCGTACGAGTCGTTCGACGGGAGCATCGTGCGCTTCATCGAGGAGGCCACCGCCGACCGGAACGTGCTGGCGATCAAGCACACGACCTACCGCACGAACCCCGATTCGCCGATCCTCGAGGCGCTGATTCGCGCGGCCCGCCGCGGGAAGCAGGTCGCCGTGCTCGTCGAGCTGACGGCGCGCTTCGACGAGGCCAACAACATCGAATGGGCGCGCAAGCTCGAGGACGCGGGCGTCCACGTCGCGTACGGGAACCCCGCCGAGAAGATTCACGGGAAGATCGCGCTCGTCGTGCGCGAGGAGGCGCTGGGGGTGCGCATGTACGCGCACATCGGCACCGGCAACTACAACTCACGCAGCGCGCGCGTCTACACGGATCTCGGCCTCTTCACGTCGGACGAGGGCATCTGCCTCGACCTGCTGCGCGTCTTCAACCACCTGACGGGCTTCGGGCACCGTCTCGAGACGGAGCACCTGCTGGTCGCCCCGGTCAACCTCCGTCACGAGCTCGAGCGGCGCGTGCAGCGCGAGATCGAGGCAGCACGGGCGGGCCGTCCTGCGCGTGTGATCTTCAAGATGAACGCGCTCGAAGACCCGGCCTTCTGCCGGCTGCTGTACCAGGCCTCTGCCGCCGGCGTTGCCGTCGATTTGATCGTGCGCGGCATCTGCCGGCTCCGGCCGGGCGTGCCCGGTCTCTCGGACCGCATCCGCGTGCAGAGCGTCATCGGTCGCTTCCTCGAGCACTCGCGCATCTACTGCTTCGAGAACGACGGCGACCGCGAGTACTTCATCGGTTCCGCGGATGTCATGAAGCGCAACCTCGACGAACGGATCGAGGTGCTCGCGCCGATCCGCGATCCGGAGCACCGGCGGCATCTCCGCGACGTGCTCGACATGCTGCTCGCAGACGAGCGCCAGACGTGGACGCTGCACGACCGGACATGGACTCATGAGGCGACGAACCAGTCGAAGGGCGTGCAGCAGCGTCTGCTCGAGCTCGCGCCGTTCTCCTGAGGCCGCGCCACCGGCGCTCGCGGCGAAGATTCGCGTGTGGGGGGTCCGCCGGGGCCGGTTGAGCGACGGACGCCGGGCGCGGCCGGCATCGCCGGGCGCGGCAGGATGAGCGATCGGAGCACTGCGTGCGCCTCTATTTGGTCCGACACGGCATCGCATTCGACCGCGACCCGGCGCGCTGGCCGGACGACGCCGCGCGCCCGCTGACCGCGCGCGGCGTCCGCCGCTTCCGCCGCACCGCGCGCGGGCTGCGCCGGCTGGCGCCCACGATCGACGTGCTGTTGACGAGCCCGTTCGAGCGCACGCTCGCGACCGCGATGCTGCTCCGCGACGTCGCGGGCTGGCCGCGGCCCGTGCCGGCCGCCGGACTGGGTGCCGGGGCGGGCGTTGAGCAACAGCTCGCCGCGCTCACCGCGCACGCGGATGTGCAGGTCCTGGCCGCCGTCGGTCATGAGCCGCACATGCACGAACTGGCGTCCCTCCTGCTCACGGGTGACGCAGCCGCGGTTCAGTCGTTCTGGCGCAAGGGTGCGGTGGCGGCGATCGAACTCCCCCGGGGTCCGCTGCCCGGGACCGGGACGCTGCTCTGGTTCCTGCAACCCGACGCGCTGCGACGGATCGGGCGCTAGCTCGTTCCGTCGCCCGGGCCGATCGCCAGCGAGAGGCCGAGCGTCGCCGCGCAGCGCTGAATGAGCTCCTCCGGCCCCCACTCCGGGTGCCAGGGCAGGTCGACGCGAAGCGTCGAGCCAGTGAGCTGCCACGCCGCGCCGATGTCCGCGCCGACGGGGCTGCGGCGGGCGATGGCGTCGGCGAGCGCGAGCAGCGTGCCGGCGCGCGCGAGTTGCGGGGCGGCTGCCGCCGTCACGAGCGGGCGCAGCGTGGCCACGTTGAACGCGGGCCGGTCGGCGAGCTGCACGATCGCGGCGAGCGCGGCGAGCTGGCGGTGGGAGAAGCCGACGAGGTCGCTGCGCAGCACGATCGCGGCCGTCTCGCGGTGGCGGTGATAGAAGTCGATCGCTGCGCCGACGTCGAGCAGCATGGCCGCGTAGCCCAGCGTCTCGAGGAGCTCGTGGTCCATGTCCGGCGTGACCGCGTTGGCGAGCGCGACGGCGAGCGCGGCGCGGCGCTCGGCGCGCGCTTCGTCCCAGCCGCCCATGCGCCGCGTCAGGGCGTGCAGCGAGGCATGGCGCACGCGTGCGGCAGACGGCAGCGCGGCCGGCCACGCGCGGCGCATGACGCCTTCGCGCAGGCCCTGGCCGGACACGATCAGATCGCGGGCGTGGACATGCTCCATGGTCGCGAGCAGGGTCACCGCGCCCGCGAGGATCGAGTCCGCCCGCTGCGGGTTCAGGCCGTCGATCTCCCGCCGCTTCGCCAGGCTCTGCGCCCCGAGCGAGCGCGCCAGCTTGCGCGCCCGGCTCGTCGCCAGCGTGTAGCCGTGCAGGCGCCCGATCGGGTACGGCAGCCGGCGGCCGTCGATCTTCGCGAGGTTGCGAATCGTCCCGCCGGTTCCGACCAGTTGCTCGCCGCTGGCCAGCCGCCCGACCCCCGCGCTCTCCAGCCCGGCGCGCACCGCGGCGGCGATCGCCGCGCTCGCCCCCGCGCTCGGCGGATCGCCGTCGACGAATTCGTCCGTCAGGCGCAGCGCGCCGAAGGGGAAAGACCAGCTGTCTGTGAGCGCTCGGGCGCGAAAGCGCACGATCTCCAGGCTGCCGCCGCCGATGTCGACGAGCAGCCCGTCCTCGACGGGGAGCGCGTACGCGGCCCCGAGGAACGAGTAGCGCGCCTCGGTGGCGCCGTCGATGATCTCGACCTCGACGGCGAAACGCCTGCGGACCTCGTCGAGCAGCGCCCGCGCGTTGCCGGCCCTGCGCAGCGCGGCGGTGCCGACGGCGAAGATCTCCTGCGCGCCGGCGCCATGCGCGATCGCGACGAACTCCGCCATCGCAGCCAGCACGCGCTCGCACGCGCGCGGCCGCAACCGCGAGTGCTCGTCCAGCGCGCGCGTCAGCTCCAGCGGTACGTGCGCCTCAGCCACCACGTGGAGATAGCCGAGGCGACTCGGTTCGACGACGATCACGCGCCCCGAGTTCGACCCGAGATCGATCACCGCGAAGCGGGCGCGTGTTG
This sequence comes from Dehalococcoidia bacterium, assembly GCA_040902395.1. Classification (GTDB taxonomy): domain Bacteria; phylum Chloroflexota; class Dehalococcoidia; order UBA2979; family UBA2979; genus VGNK01. The sequence continues at coordinate 19,109 of JBBDXH010000123.1, read as the reverse complement.
GCATGACCCCGTCCCCGCGTGACGCCGGCCGGCGGATGGCCTCGGAGGTAGGAAGCCGTCGCTGGGCGGACGCCGACGGCACGGGAAGGCGGATCATGATTCCCTCATGTCACGCGTCCCCGCCCCGACCGAGTATCGTCCCCGACGCTCTTGAGCGGGAGACTGTCGGCGACTGCCGCCCACCGCCCGGCGAGGCGCGCGAGTCGCAGCGACCGTGACGCAGCCCGCGTGCCTCCCTCGAGGTGAGCCGAGCCGTCGTCTCGTAGGGGCCCCTCTCTCTGTTCCACTCCGTCCCGCCGCGACCGTTGCGATGTGCGACCGCGACCCGCTCGGCGGGCGACGTCCGCTCACGGCCTGCGGCGGAGCAGGCGCTGCCGGGCACTCCGGGGCCGGGTCCCGGCACTGCGAGTTGGCGGGACGGCCCGGGCGGCTCACGGTTCGAAGCGGTAGCCGGCGCGGCGTACGGTCACGAGGTGACGAGGGTGAGCGGGGTGAGGCTCGAGCTTCTGACGCAACCAGTAGACGTGGACGTCCACGGTGCGCGTGTCACCCACGTAGTCGTAGCCCCAGACGGTGTTCAGCAGCGTGTCGCGCGAGAAGACCTGTCGCGGGTGACGCACGAGGAAGCTCAGGAGTGCGAACTCGCGAGGCGCGAGTTCCACCAGCTCGCCCTGGCGGCGCACCTCGTGCGCCCGCTCGTCCACGGCGATCGTCGGAGCTGCGCCCTGCGCCCCGCGCGTGTGCGCGCCCTGCTCCTCCGTCCGCCGTGCGCGCCGGAGCAACGCGCGCACCCGCGCGAGCACCTCATGTACCGAGAATGGCTTGCCGATGTAGTCGTCGGCGCCGCACTCGATCCCCGCGACGCGGTCGGCGACGTCGCCGCGCGCGCTGATCACGAGCACGCCGACGTTCGACTCGCTGCGGACCTGTCGAATGACGTCCGAGCCCGACATGCGCGGCAGCATGAGGTCGACGATCAGCAGATCGGGCGCCTCGTGACGCGCCTGCTCCAGCCCGCTCACGCCGTCGCCCGCGGTGAGCACGGTGTGCCCGGCGCGCTCGAGGTGGTACGCGAGCACGTCGCGGATCGCGGGATCGTCCTCGATGATCAGCACGGTCGCCGGCAACTCGCGTTCAGCGGGGCCGCCCCCGCCGCGCGCGCGGCTATCGCCCGTGGCGGAAGCGATCGACCGCACCGGTCATCCCATCAACCAGCAGTTCGTCGCCGGTCGCGATCACGCGCGTGACGTCGGCCACGGCCACCACGGTGGGAACCCCGAGGGCGCGCGCCACGATGGCGCCGTTCGAGAGCGGCCCGCCGCTCTCCGCCACGATCGCCCCGGCGAGCGGGAGCAGCGCGGCCAGCGCGGGCGAGAGCGCCGGCGCGACCACCACCTCGCCGGGTCGTACGGCGTCGACATCGTCGAGCGTGAGCACCAGCCGCGCGACGCCGAAATACGTGCCGCCGCCCGATGGCGTGCCGACCAGGTGCACGCGACCTCCGGCCGCGGCGTGGTCGTCCGGCGCCGTCAACGACGCCGACGTGGTGGTGGACATCGTGCTGGCTCCTCGCTCCGCGACGCCGGCGGTCCGTCACATCTCACACCACGACGGTAGGAGGGGGCGGACGGGGCTACGGTGAGGAGCGCGTTAGCGCCCGGTAAAAGCCGGGTTAATGCCGAGTCGCGGCGGCTGGGGCGATGCTTGATTGGCGCGCGCCGCCACGCTCGCAGCGCGATCCCGGGTGCGGCCGAACGCCGGAAGTGCGAACGCCAGAGGCGTCAGCGTGACGAACGGGGGCTGCCGGAGAGCGCCGCCTCTGACTCCACCGCCTGATCGCCAAGGCCCGGACGTATGACGTACTCGTAGATCGCGCCGCCCACGGGACCGCCGATGAGCGGGCCGACGATGTAGGCCCAGAACCCGTTCCGGGGACCCGGGATCGCCACGTCACCCCAGCCGGCGAAGAACGCCACGATACGCGGCCCGAAGTCGCGCGCCGGGTTCCAGCCGGCCTGCGTGATCGGCGCGAAGAGGCTGATCAGGACGGCCACGGTGAAGCCGATGAAGAAGGGCGCCAGCCATGCGGGGCGTGCGGCGTTTCGGCGATCGACCAGCGCGAAGATCATGAAGACGAGGATGCCCGTGCCGAGCGCCTCGACCCCCGCCGCGGCGAGCGGTGAGACCAGGTCGTACGCCGCGTCGTCCGTCCCGAAGATCGCCGGGTTCGGGAAGTACTCGCCGAACACCATCGCAGAGGCCTCGCTGCCGGGCCCGCCGCGTTCGAGCCCGCGCTCGAGCTCGAAGCGCTCGATGAACGGACCGAAGGTCACGAGCACGACGAGGCCGGCGAGCACGCCGCCCGCCAGCTGCGCCACCCAGTACGGCAGCACGCGCGCGCGGGGGAACTCGTCGGAGCGCCAGAGCGCCATCGCGAGCGTGACCGCCGGGTTCAGGTGCGCGCCCGAGACCGCCGCCGTCGCGTAGATCGCGAGCGTGACGCCGAAGCCCCAGACCACCGCGACCTGCCACAGCCCGCTCTGGGCGCCGGTAAGCACCGCCGCCGCGACCACGCCCGTGCCGAACAGCACGAGCAGGAACGTCCCCACCAGCTCGGCGAGGTACATCTGTAAGTGGCGCTTCATCAGGACTCCGTCGCCACCCCGAGCTCGTGCAGCAGCGTCCGCACGCGCTGCTCAATGTCGTCGCGGATGCGTCGAACGGCGCCGAGCCCCTGCCCGGCGGGATCGTCTACGGCCCAGTCGACGTAGCGCACGCCGGGAAGTACCGGGCACGCATCGCCGCAGCCCATCGTCACGACGACGTCCGCGCCGTGGAGCACCTCGTCAGTCCACGGCTTCGGAAACTCCGTGGAGATGTCGATCCCGACCTCGGACATCGCCTCGATCGCCAGGAGATTGATCTCCCTCGCGGGTTCCGAGCCGCCCGAGTACGCGAGCGCTCGGGCGCCGGCGAGCTTCTTGAGCCAGCCTGCGGCCATCTGCGAGCGCCCGGCATTGTGGACGCAGAGGAAGAGCACACTCGGCACCGCGGCGACCTCCCCTTCGCTGTGCGCGCGGGCGCCGAGCCGCTCGCGTGAGAAGCGCTCGGCGAACAGCGGCACGTAGTCCGGCACGCTCGATCCGGCCAGCGCGCGCGTCGACTCGATCAGGACGCGCTCGACCGTCTCGCGATTGAAGACGCCGGCGAACGACGCGGCGAGGCGATCCGCGGCGTGCGCGAACTCCTCGGGCCGCCAGCCGCCCGCCGGGGCCGCCGCCGCCCGTGGTTGATGGTCGACCATCATGTCTCCTCTTCTATGCCGCGTTCATCGCGGTCGCCAGGGCGATCGCCTCCCTCAGCGGCTTCACCCGCTCACGCAACGTGGCGATCGCGCTGTCAAACGCGTGGGGATCGCCGGAGGCGGCGGGATCTGGAATCGACCAGTGCAGCCTGGGCTGGGTGCGGGGGACCGCGAGTTGCTCGTTGGCCTCGTCGCACACGGTGACGACCAGGGCGGGCGTGCCGTCGTCGATGGCCTGGAACGCGCGCGGAGCCATGCCGCTGAGGTCCAGCCCCTGCCGCGCCCCGGCGGCAACCGCCTGGGGATGCACGCGCTCCGCCGGGCGCGTGCCGGCAGACTGCGCGGGCAGGTCGGAGATCTCCCGCCAGATCGCGACCGCGAGGGGCGAGCGGGCGGAGTTCGCGGAGCAGACGAAGAGCAGCGATGCGGGACGGAGCGTTGGCACGGGGAGTTGCAGGCGCTCGAAGGCTTCCCGGCGCAGGCGCACGTAGCGGCGCCGTCCGTCGCCCGCCGAGCGGACGGTCTCGATCACGCCCGCGCGCGTCAGCACGAGCAGATGGTGCGCCAGCAGGTTCGACCGCAGGTCCAGGCGTTCGGCGAGGTCCGACGGCGAGCGGTCGCAGAGCACCAGCTCGTCACAGAGCTGGAGGCGGTGCGGGTCGCCCAGGGCGGCGTGGACCGCCGCGCGTTCGACCGTCGACGGGTGAAGTGGAGACATGCGCGGGAGAGTGTCACTCAACGAATGTTGAGTCAAATGTCCGGGTGACGCGCGTCGTGAGCGGAGCGAAACGATCGCTGCACGCGCTTCGCGGTGCCGCCGGCGGAGCGCGCGCCAGGCGCATCGGAGCGCGCCGATTGGCGTCGAGTTCGATTGTGTTCGGCCGCCTGCCACGCGACATGGTGGCCGGGGATCGCACCGTCAGGCTGGAGGATCGCCTCGTGCAGACATCGCCGCAGGTCAGCCCGGCGCGGCGCGCCCACGGTCGCGGGAGTCCGGCGTCACGCCTCGAGCTCCGTCACGTCGAGCGCCTCGTCCACCTCGACCACCCCCGGCACGCGCGCCGCAACCTCTTCTGCGCTCTCGGCGTCGTCTACCGACTCCACTCGGCCGGAGAGGCGCGCGACGCCGGCGGTCACGTCGACCTCGATTACGAGCGCGGTGGTTGCCGCGTCCTCTCGGAGCTCGCGGATGACGGCATCGCGGATCGCCTCGTCGCCCAGCGTGCCGTCGGCGGAGGCCGCGACTTCAACGGAGTCCATGGACGAGAGCTCGAGCCCGCCGATCACTTCGTCCTTATTTCCGACGGGATCGACCGCGGGGACGAAGACCTCGTCGCCCGCCGACACCAGGTCGTCGTCCAGGCTCCACTGTGGACCGGAGGCTTCCTCCGCCGACCCGATCAGCGGCTGTGCGCTGAAGTCACCCGCCTCCAGCGGCACGCCGCCCGTGGCGTGCTGGACGCGCGGTAGCCCGCGCTCGTCGCGCTCGGTCGTCGCGGCGCGCTCAATCTCTTGCGGCAGGACCATGTCCATATCGATGTTGTCGACGACCATGAGTGCGCCGGCGAGCTCAGTCGCGATGTCGAGTGCGGCCTGGCGCAGCTCCGCGCTGCCGACCATGCCGCTGAGCACGAGAGTGCCCTCGTCCTCCTCCACCGCCAGGTAGATGCCAGCGCGCTCCGCCAGCTGGCGCTCGATCCGCTCCGTTGTTCGACTCATCTGCGGGGGCCTCTCTCGTCGCGCCGGCGGGGTCGCCGCGGGATGAATCGCGGTGTCGAGTACCGGCTCGAGGTGTGTCAGGCGCCGGATGCGGCTCTGTTCTGCATGGTCTGCGACAACGGATGTCCGGACGCCGTCGCTCTCGCTCCGGTCGGTTCGCCGGCTCGCGCGCGGGATATGCCGATCATGCGGGTCGCTGCCTGTGTTGCGTCGGCACCTCGGTCGGTGAATCCGCGGGACGTTCGTCCCCCGGTGGTTGGACCGCGCCCGGCGAGCGGCGCGCCGCCGACCCGCACGCTGCCGGACACAGTGAGAGCCCGGCCAATCGGCCGGGCTCTCGATCTGCTGCTTCTGGAGACGCGGGCGTCGCGGCGACGCACCGTACCCGGACGGCTGCCTAGCGGTTGTAGCCGCCGCCACCACCGCCGCCGTAGCCGCCACCACCGCCGCCGCCGTAGCCGCCACCGCCGCCGCGACCACCGCCGCCGGCCTCACGCGGCTTCGCCTCGTTGACGTTGAGCGCGCGTCCGCCGAAGTCGGTGCCGTTCAGCCCGGCGATCGCCTTCGCGGCGTCGGCCGACGACATCTCCACGAAGCCGAAGCCGCGCGGACGGCCCGTCTCGCGATCCGTCGGCAACGCGACGGATACGACTTCCCCGTACGTGCCGAAGAGACGCTCAACAGCGCTCTCCGACGTATCGAACGGCAGGTTTCCTACATAGATCTTCTGCGCCAACTTGAACTCCTCGTCGGCCTACGCCAACAGACTAGGCCGCACTCCTTGCGGTGCGCGGCTCCCATAGATCTCAGGCGCGACGTGGAAGCTGGTTGATGCGACCAGGAGGCGGGGGCTGAGCGCACGTCTCATTCGACGGGCTGGAAACAGCTTACCACGTTCACGATTCACGTGGTGGTCTCACGCACCGCGAGTGCGCATTGCTCAGGTAGCGGGCGCAGGGTGACCGGTCACCGATCGCGGCTTCAGCTGCTCCGGGACTTCAGCGCGCGGCCGGCGTTCCACGCCGAGCGGCTGTCCGAGTCGAGGTACTCGCGCTCCGCACCGCAGAGCTTGCAGACCGCCGACGTCACCTCGCGCCTGGGCGGCGTGAGCATCCAGTGGTGTACGCAGCCGTCGTTGAACGCGTCGAGTGTGGTCATGGCCGCCTCAGCTCTGCGCCGCCAATGTGCGAGGGAGGGCTCGCCGCCTCAGGCTTCCGTCAAGATGTCGCGACCCGGATCGAGCTGGCGAAACGTCACTCTGCGCACCCGTCCGCGCCGCGATGCCGGTTCGAGTCCCGACGGGGTGCACACCATGTGGCGCAGTCAAAGCCGCTGAACGGAGCCGCCCGGCCGCCCGCCGGCTGCGACTGTACGCGTTCCCAATGGATCGCGTGCGCACGTTCGGCCCCTCCGGCACGCGAATACGGTCGCTCGCATGCGGTGGTACGCTGCAGGGGCGCGCTGGACACGCGTAACCTCAGAGTCCCGTGGTCGGCACGTTCCCCCTCACGCGCTCCCTCTCGCCGAGATCTGAGTTCGCGAGCCTGGGCGTGCGGGCGACGAGGGGCTCTCCGTCTCAGCCGCTCCACTCGACACGTCAGGCCCAGGCGCGAACCGAGCGCGGCCGTCATGGGCGTCGCGTGTCGGCCCAGCCATGCGAGCGGGCTGACCCCGCGCCTTCGTCCCTGTTCGGCTGGAGGAACGCTTGACGAATCAACCCACCCACCCCGACAGGCTGCAGAAGATCCGTGTCGGCAACGTCCCCGAGGGCACGAGCGAAGCACAGCTGTGCGCGCTGTTTGCCGCCCACGGCAAGGTCGGGTCGTACGAGCGCCCGGTCGACGTCCACACGGGGCGTCCGGGCGCATTCGCGTACATCGGCATGGCGCCGGCCGACGCCGCCCAGGCGATCGCGAAGCTGAACGGGCACACGATCGGAGGCGCCGAGTTGAACGTCAGCGCGCTGAACACGCAGGCCCCGTGGGGTCCTGAGGCCGACAGGAGCCCGCGGTCGCGGCAACCGGCCCGCGTGGTCACGGCGCCGACGCCCGGTCGCGCTCCGCGCGGCTAGCGTGGTGCATCGCGCCCGCGACGGTCGTCCGTCGCGGCGAACGTGCGACGCCGTCGCGCCCGGCCACCGTGTCGGCACGGCTGTCCGCAACCGAAGCGGGTCCCGGAGCCCTGCATCAGTCGATGCGAACGGGAACCGATCACGGGATGAACGAGCCCCGACGGGGTCAGAGGAGATCCGCGCCGACCGACCCTGACGACCGTGATAGGGTGAATTTATCGCGTTCCGCTTGTTTCTGAGCCGCGCGAACCGTTCCCACCAGTCAAGAGCGGACTGGCGAAGCGCGGGGCCCTGCACCCCGACGGCACAGGAGGCGCAAGGCATGACCAATCCCACCCCCGGCAATCATCCCCCCGGGTCCATGCGCTTTCAGATCCACGAGGTGCTCTCCGGCATGCTCGCCACGGTCGAGCGGCGCACGTTCACGGACGATCCCGCGCGACTCGCGACGATGTTCGAGGGCCTCTCCGGGAAGTTCGCGCTCTTCGCGCCATTCCAATCGGGGGTGGATGCCGCGGCGGTCGGCGAGGCGCTCCAGAAGCTCGACCAGATGCACTACATCGAGCACGGCGCCGCCGAGTACACGCTGACGGATGAAGGCCTGGCGCACTGCGTCAGCAGCAAGCGGACGCTCTTTAACCAGGGCGATCGTGAGCAGCTCGAGGGCGCCGCGCTGGTCTTCGACACGCTGTAAGCCGGCCCGCTCGATCGTTCGGCCGGGCCGTCCGGGGTGTCGGCCTGCAATCCCACGCCGAACGTGCGCCCTTCCCGGGCGCCGGCACGCAACCGGCATCGCGCAGGTCAACCTGTTATCCTCGCGTCGTGGCACTCCGGCACAGTTGCCGTTTCCGGGGATGCGTCGACACGCACCCTCCTTGCGAACACCAGCGGCCTCGCGGACTGTCGCCCGCCCGTGGTGCGACCGGGTCAGCGTGCGCCGCATGAGAGGCATCGAGTTGACCGACGCATCAGCAGGCCGGGAGATCTCCGTCCAGAACATTCCGACGCGCACGACTGAAAGAGACCTGGCGAGGCTGTTCGCTCGCCACGGCTCGGTGACGTCGTTCGACTGGCCGTTCGATCCTCAGACCCAGTCGCTCGGAGACAGCGCGTACGTGATCATGACTGCCGTGGACGCGGCGACTGCCGTGAACGCGCTCCATGGGCACCTCCTCCATGGCCAACCGTTGCGCGTGCGCTCCGCGCCATCGCTCTGAGACACCGCGCCCGGCAGGACGACCGCCCCGCGGGCTGAGGAGTCCGACATGAACGTCCCGACGATGCTGCGTTTCCTCCGTCAACGGCTGAAGCTGCGACCGCCCGACGGGGCAGGCAAGACGAAGGACCAGCGGGCGGCGCGCAAGTACTGGGACGCTCAGGTCGATGACGATCGCAAGCGGCGAGGCGTCACCGACAAGCACCCGTAGCGTCCGGCAGACTCGACGACCGCTCGCGGGACCCGCGGCCCGCGGACCATCCCGCTGGTACGGACCTCCTCGCTCCCTGCGAGCGTGTGCTGGGGCCGTCGCCTGGAGCACCGGCGTGGGCGACCTGCTCATGGCCATCACGGTCATCAAGGGCGCGACCTCGCGCCGCCTGCCGACACACCGCCGTCATGGCCGGTGACGACGGCGCCCGTTACGCTCGGCGAGTCGACCGCGGCACAGGACCCAGAGAGGCGCCACTGATGGATTGGTCCGACACACCGGAACAGACCACCTTCCGCGAGGAGGTGCGCGCGCTGATCCATGAACGCCTCCCCGAGCGGTATCGCCGGGGCAACGCCGAGGCCCGGTGGCAGGGCGACCGCGCCTCGGGCAACCCGGAGGCGCACGCGGCCGCGATGTCGTGGACCCGGGCGCTGTCCGAGAAGGGCTGGGTCGCGCCGCACTGGCCGAAGGAGTACGGCGGCGCCGGGATGACGCCGATGGAGCAGTTCCTCTTCAATCAGGAGATGGCTGAGGCGAGCGCGCCTCTCGCCGCGAGCATTCACGGCGTGGCGATGCTCGGCCCGACCCTGATCGTCCATGGCACCGACGAACAGCGCCGTGAGCACCTGTCGAAGATCCTCAGCGGCGAGGTGGTGTGGTGCCAGGGCTACTCCGAGCCGGGCGCCGGCTCCGACCTCGCGTCGCTCCAGACCCGAGCGGTGCGCGACGGCGACGAGTACGTGGTGAACGGTCAGAAGATCTGGACCTCGGGCGCACAGACCGCAGACTGGGTGTTCGCGCTGGTGCGCACCGATCCCGAGGCGCCAAAGCACCGTGGCATCTCGTTCCTCATGATCGACCTGAAGTCGCCGGGGCTCTCCGTGCGGCCGATCATCAACATGGCCTGGGGCGACGATCTCAACGAGACCTTCTTCGAAGACGTGCACGTGCCGGCGAAGAACCTCGTCGGCGAGGAGAATCGCGGCTGGTATGTCGGCATGACGCTCCTCGACTTCGAGCGCTCGGGCATCTCGAACGCCGTCGGCTCCCGGCGCAATGTGGCCGACCTGGTTGCCGCGACGACGGGCGACCACCGCGATCGCGCCCGCCTCGATGAGTCGAGCGTGCGCGCCGAGCTCGCCGACCGCTTCATCGAGACCGAGGTCTCCTACCAGTTCTCGTTGCGCATCGTGTCCATGCAGAACAGCGGCCTGATCCCGAACCACGAGGCGTCGTCCGGGAAGCTGTTCAACTCTGAGCTCACCCAGCGCATCGCTCGCACGGGCACCAAGGTCTTCGGCCTCTACGGCAACCTCTGGGACGCGCGGGATCCGCGCGCACCGATGGCCGCGAGTCACACGCACAGCTACGTGAACTCGCTTCCGTCCACGATCGCCGGCGGGTCCAGCGAGATTCAGCGCAACATCATCGCGACACGCGGCCTGGGACTGCCTCGCGGCTAGCGGGCGCCCGGGCGCGAGGCACGCCTCTCGCATTGCGCCCCGCCCATCGGCGGGGCGCAGCTGATCTCGCCACCGCCGCAGGGCCCGCGCCCGCCGCTGCGGGCTGCACGAGCACGGTCGCGGCGGTGTACAACACGCGAGCGCCCGGCGCCGGAACGACGCACACCGCGCCCGCGACGGCGGTATCAGTGCCGTAGTTGCCGTCGGTTCGCGAACGCGGGTACGGGTCCCCGTCAGGGCAGGCAATGGAGGGAATCGCAGCATGGCTGAGGTCACTGGGAACACGCTCGTCGCGCAGGCGTTGAAGCGTGCGGGTATCGACACGATCTTCACGGTGCTCGCGGGACCGATGATCGGCGTGCTCGCGGCGGCGATCGAGGCGGGCATCCGCGTCGTCAACTGCCGGCACGAGATGAACGCCTCGTTCGCCGCGACGGCGTGGGGCTACCTGAACAAGCGGGCGGGCGTGGTCGTCGTCGGCTCGGGGCCGGCGCAGACGAACACGATCACGCCGCTCTACGTCGCGACCCAGAGCGCGATGCCGCTCGTCGTGCTCGGCGGCTCGACCGACCGCTCGAGCGCGGGTCTCGGCGGCTTCCAGGAAGCGGACCAGATGGCGTTCGCGCAGCCGGCCGTGAAGTGGTCCGAGCGCGTCGACAAGACCGAGCGCATCCCGGAGCTGGTGTATCTGGCGCTGGGCAAGGCGGCCTCGGGCCGCCCGGGTGGCGTCTACCTCGACTTCCCCGGTGACGTCGTCAACGGGACGGTGGACGAGGCCAGCGTGCCCACGCCGCGGCGCGAGCCGAGCATCGCCGCCCCGCAGGGCGACCCGGCAGCGATCACGGCCGCCGCCGACATGCTGGCGACGGCGCAACGGCCGCTGATCCTCCTCGGCAAGGGCGCGGCCTGGGCGGATGCCGACGTGGAGCTCGAGCAGCTCGTCGGCCGCGGCATCCCGTTCATCTCGTCGCCGATGGGCCGCGGCGTCGTCCCCGACGATCACGAGCTGTGCGTTGGTGCTGCGCGTTCGGCGGCCATGTCCGGCGCCGACGCCGTGCTCATGGTCGGCGGGCGCTTCAACTGGATGTTCCAGATGGGCCGGCGGCTGGCGGACGGCGTGCGCATCGCCCACATCGATCTCAACCCGGAGGAGATGTACAGCGCGGCCGATGTCGAGATCGGCATCGTGGCCGACTGCAAGAGCGCGGTCGCTCAGATCAACACGGCGCTCGAAGGACGCACGCTGGCGGTGAGCAAGAGCGACTGGGTGAGCGCGATGCGCGAGGAATGCGCCAAGAACGAGGCGACGCTCAGCGAGCAGATGACCTCGCCCCAGCAGCCGATCAACCATTACCGGTTGGTCTCCGAGGTCCGCGAGGCGATCGAGCGCGACGCCATCGTGACCGAAGACGGCGAACTGACGATGGGGGTGATGCGCCAGGCGATGCCGGCGTTCTACCCGCGCTCGCGCTTCGGCGCCGGCACCACCGGCTGCATGGGCACGGGCTTCCCATACGCCGTCGGCGCGAAGCTCGCGCGGCCGAATCAACAGGTCGTGGCGGTGCTCGGCGACTACGCCTTTGGTGCGGCCGCGATGGAGGTCGAGACCTGCGCGCGCATGAACATTCCGGTGGTGGTCGTCGTTTCGAACAACGCCGGCATCGCGGCGCACGGCATCCAGGACCGGTCGTTCCCTGCGGGCGCCCCGCCGATCGCAGCGCTGCTGCCCATCGACTACCAGAAGATGGCGGAGATGGTGGACGGGCACTACGAGAAGGTCGAGGACCCCGAGCAGATCGCGCCGGCGCTGAAGCGCGCGCTGGGCGCGGGCAAGTTCGCGCTCGTCAACGTGATCACGGATCCGAAGGCGCGCCGCCGCGGTGGTGCCTACCTGTGAGTTGAGCCCGGCGCATTGCCGGGCACGCGTGCGCGACGGAGGTGGCCGGGGCGCCGCCCCGCGCCGTCTGCGCGGCCCTCGGTCGCGGCATCAGTCGCCGTGCTCCGGCGCGATCGCAAGGTGCGCGGATCCTCGGAAGTCCATCGCCGCCGGGTCGTCGGCCGCCGCCGCCCGGCGCGCCCGGCTGTGGTTCATCTCCGCGGGGATGAACTCCACCGCGCGCCCGACCGCGCGCGCCGCGAGGAACTCGTCTCGCGTGATGTCGCCGCCGCCGATGGCGACGATCAAGTCTGCGCTTTCCACGATCGCCCGCGAGGTAGGTGACAGCTCGCCGGTCTCGTCCACGCGGCCGCCCCAGCGCTCGTCTTCCACGACGAACACGCGATCGACGTACGGCGAGAATGCGGCGCCCGCCGCTCGTGCCTGCGACGACACGATGCCGACCGTTTCGAACCCCAACTCGTGCGCCAGGGCGTAGGCCGCGCCGACTCCCTCCGCGGTGCCACCCAGGCAGACCAGCGTGTCGTCCGGCGAGAACCGCTCGAGCACGCGCCGGGCCTCGTCGAGCATGGCCTGCTCGTGCTCGTAGCCGAGCCCCGAGTAGCCGCTGATGAAGACGACACGTTTCCCGCTCGCGCTGAGTGCGTGGCGGACCTCGTCCGGAGTCGCGTCGATCTCGACGGTCGTCATCGCACCTCGCGTGCCACCGATCGCTGCGCGATCCCCCGCGTCCAACTTACCGACCCGTCGCACACCGTGGGCGCACACCGTCAATTTTCCGGGTGTGACGGGCCGAGGCGCGCGGTGCCCGGCCCACGCGGCCGCCGAAACGACGCGCACCCCGGACGCATCGCCGGTGCGCGGCCCCCAGGTGCGTGCCCGCGTTCGCGTTTGAGCGCGCGGACGTGGTGTCATATCAACGATCGAACGAATCGCCGGGCGGAACGGGAACTGCGGGGCCGGGATGAAGTTCGCCGTCGGGAACACGCCATGAGGCGCCGGTGTTCGCGGGCGTCGCCGCTCCTCTGGGTGATGGTGCTGCTTGCCGGCACGGTCGCCGCCGCATGCAACGGTTCGCAGGCAGCCTCCGGTTCCGATCCGGTCCCCACCGTCCCCGCCATCTCCGCGTCCGCGACCGCCGTTGCGGCGCGTGCGACGCCCGCGCGCACCGCTTCGCCGACGCCGACCGCCACGCCGTTCTCCGCGTTTGACCCCGATCTGCACCGCCCGGTGAGCAAGGAGTACGCGCTCCCGGCGGACTACGAGCCGGTGGATCTCGTCAGCCTCCCACTCGAATGGGCGGTGCCCGAGCTCGCCGCTCCCGTCGTACGGCGCGTCGTTGCCGCTCCGCTGGTCACGCTGCTCAGGGCGGCGCGTGCGGACGGCCTCGAGATCCGCGTTCGCTCGTCGTACCGCTCGTACGCGACTCAGCAGGCGACCTTCCAGTTCTGGGTCGATCAGCTCGGCGAGGAGCAGGCGCGGCGCCAGAGCGCCGAGCCTGGACGCAGCGAGCATCAGCTCGGAACGACCGTCGACTTCGCGAGCGCGTCGATCGGGTGGGAGCTCCTCCCGGAGTTCGCGGACCGGCGCGAGGGGCAGTGGCTGGCCGCCCGCGCGTGGCAATACGGCTTCGCGATGAGCTACCCGCGGGACGGCGAGGCGATCACCGGCTACGTCTTCGAGCCCTGGCACTTCCGCTACATCGGGCGCGCCGCTGCCGCCGGTTGGCGCCAGAGTGGGCTCACGCTGATCGAGTACCTGCTCGCGATGCACGGCGACTCGGCCCCCCTGCCGGACGCGACGGCGGAGCCGACCGTGCGACCTTCGCGCGCGACCGTCACGCCGTCGACCGCGAGCCCGACGGCAGTAGCGACGCCCACGCCCTAGCAGCGGGCACCGTCGTCCGTGGCGCTAGGCGCCCGCGGCCTCGTCGAGCCGGCGGAGCGCCTCTGTGCGGACGTCGCCGGGGAGCGGCCCGAGCCGCAGCGCGGCGAGGTTCTCCTCGAGATGCGCGGGGTTCGACGTGCCCACGATCGTGGTGTCGACGTCGGGGTGCGAGAGCGTGAAGCGGAGCATGAACGCCATCCGCGTCATGCCGTCGAGCAGGTCGTCCAGGCGGGCGGCCTCCCAGAGCGCGCGCGGGCGTTCGGGCGGCACCTCCGGGAGACGGCGGATATCCCAGTGCTTGTCGTCGGACGGCGCGCCGCGCGCGACGCCGCCGCGGATGACCGTGCCGGCACCGGACTGCGCGGCCTCCGAGATCGCCTGCTCGTGATCCCGCTGAAGCGCCGAGTACGGGATCTGAAAGGCGTCGAAGACGCCGGATGCGATGTGTGCGGTCAGCCCCGGCAGGACGCCCGACATGCCGATGAAGCGCAGCTTGCCCGCACGTTTGAGGTCGAGCAGCGCCTCGATCGCGCCTTCCCCTTCGAGCGTCTCCCGGTCCGGGCTGCCGTGGAACTGCACGAGATCGAGGTGGTCCGTGCGCATCCGCCGCAGGCTCTGTTCGACCCCGGCCGTGATGTTCTCGGGCGTGTAGACGTGACCGGCCGGGCGCCCGTCCGCGCCCGCGGCGACCACAACCGGACAGCCGCACTTCGACGCGAGCACATACTCGTCGCGGCGGTGCGCGATGTGCTCGCCGATCAGCTGCTCGCTCGGCCCGTAGTCGGGCGAGGTGTCGATCAGGTTGATACCCGCGTCGAGCACCGCGTTCAGCACCGTACCGGCCTGCTGCGAACTCAGGCTGTGGCCGAAGCGCTCGGCGTCCAGCGACATGGCGCCGTAGCCGAGGCGCGTGACCGGCAGTCCGGTGCGGCCCAGCGGTCTCGTGGGCAGTTCGCGTTCGGTCACGATCGGATGCCCTTCCCGCGGTACGTGTGTCTCGTCCGCACCCTCATGGGCGACGAGCGCGGGCATCGCAAGGGCGCGTGCGGAACGCGAGCCGGCCCGGCGGCGGCGCAGCGCTAGATTGCGCCGACCTCCGCGAGGCGAGCGACCTCGACGTCCGAGTAGCCGGCTTCGCGCAGGTAGGTGATGTTGTCCGCGCCGAGCTCGGGCGCGAGGCCCTGCACCGCGCCCGGCGTCTTCGACATCTGCACGACCACGCCGACGACTCTCTGACGACCCCACTTCGGGTCGTCCACCTCGGTGATGTAGTCGTTGGCGAGCGCCTGCGGGTCGGCCGCGATGTCGTCGTAGTCCTGGACGACGCCGCTCGGGATGTCCCAGCGGTCGAAGCACTCGACCCATTCGCGCGCGCCGCGCTCCAGCATCGTCTCCGCGAGGCGAGCCCGGATCTCGGGCATGCGCTGATCGCGATCGCGTTGCGACCCGAACGTGGGGTCGTGCTGCCAGTCGGGCCAGCCGAGCGCGTCGCAGAGCGGGATCCACTTGTCGCCCTTGTTCGAGGGCAGATAGCCCATCGTCACGCGCTTGCCGTCGGCGCAGCGGAAGGTGCCGCTGAGGCCGATGCCCGGGCGCACGTCGGGCGGGTCAGAGTCCCGGTAGAGCGCGTTGTTGATGGACGCGCACATCATGTTGAGCTGGCTGCCGTACTGGGAGGTGTCGATCTGCTGGCCGAGGCCCGTGCGCTCGCGGGCGACGAGCGCCGAGGAGATCGCGAACGCGAGGATCATGCCGCCCACCTGGTCGCTGACGCCGCCGATGCCCTGTACGCCGGGCGGTTCGTCGTCGCTCCGCCATGTGGCGTGGTACGCCCCGCCCACGGCGAGCCCGATCGGGGCGTACGACGGCGACGCGGCACGCGGGCCCTCGGGCCCGAAGCCCGACGCGGTCGCGCAGACGATGCGGGGGTTGATCGCCGAGAGCTTCGCGTACGACAGTCCGAGTCGCTCCATCGTGCCGCCCTGGAAGTTGTCGACGACGACATCGGCGTTCTTCGCCAGCCGATAGACGATCTCGAGCCCCTCGGGGTGCTTGAGGTTGACCGTCACGCTCTGCTTGCCGCGACAGTGCGTATGGAAGTAGGTCGAGTAGCCGTTCTGCCGCACGCTGAGCAGCCGGCCGAGATCGCCCACGCCCGGGCGTTCGATCTTGACCACCTCGGCGCCCATGTCGGACAGCAGGGCCGTTGCAGACGGCCCCTGCTGGAAGTTCGTGAAGTCGAGTATCCGGATGCCGTCGAGCGGACCGCTGGCCATCGCGCGCTCCCGTCACCGCGTGCACGCGTCGCCGCGGGGCGCGGCGCGCGGGCCGTGCATCATGACGAACGACATTCTACGCACGCACCCGCCTGCCTGACGGCCCTGTCGGGAGGTGGTCAGGCAGGCGGGTGCGAACTCACGCGGGCGCGGGGGAGGTGCGGTCGGTTAGCCGGTCACCGGCGATTTCACTTCGCCGCGCTGCTCCTCGCGTGTGGCCGCGGCATAGCGCACCTCGATGCGCGGCTTGCGGGCGATCGTCGTGCCGTAGCGCGTAGACAGCGCGGACTCGACGCGGGACGTGATCTGCTCGACCGCCGCCGGCAACTCCGCCTCATGGCGGAGCACGACCGAGAGGTCGATCGCGATGCCGTTCTTCTCCTGCGCGGCGTGCGCCGTGGCCGCCGTCACCGACGAGAGCGAGCGCACGTCTTCGGCAACGCTCTGCTCGACGTTCGCCGCGGGGATCATCACCGCGCCGCCCTGGGCGGAGTTGAGTGCGATCATGCTGCTCCGGCGCCGCGGCAGCACGACGGCGAGCGCGAGCACGAGCGACAGCCCCGCGAGGACGGCAGCCGTGACCCCGACCGCGAGGCGGGTCTCGTCAGGCATCGTGATCGCAGGCACGTCGAGCCCGGCAAAGCGGGTAGCGCGGCCCTGTAGCCAGAGAGCGAGCGCAAGCACGCCCAGGAAGAGCGCGATCGCGAGGTTGATGAGGAACACCGGGACGCGAATCATCCTGTCCATTGCGGACCTCCTGTCGCGGCGCGCGCCACGCCGAACCCGCACGCGCGCCTGCCCGGATGGTCGCAGCGGGAGCGTCGCGACTGCGATTGCGCGGATGCTGCTTTCGTTTCGTTCGCATCCCAAGCGCTGCCGCCCCGCGTGCGTGTCCGCCCGCAGCCATGTGGACGCGCAGGAGTGCATCGGCGCGTGCGCATGGCCAGCGAGCGCGAAGCGCGACGGAATTGTGATGCGGCCCGGCGCCCATCCGTCGCGACCGCTACGGGCGCGGCAGCACACTGCGAATACGCAAGCGTCGAGTAGTGCCGGGGACCTCCAATGCAGGGCATTCCGTGGTGGTATCGGTTTGTTCGAAACTGGCGCACGAGGATGTGGCTCGAAACCGGGCGCAGCGACGCGCTGGACGTCTACGGTGACATCATGGCCCGCCCGCACTCGCATCTCTCGGCGGCCGATGCGGCCGCGGCCGAAGGGCCGGCGCACGCGCGCCGGCGTCACGAGGCGCTCGCCGGCGGGCCCCGGCCGGTGGGACCCGATTGCAGGGGCGTCCCGGCCGCTTGCACCTGACGAGCGCGTCATCGTCACCAGGACCGTGGGCCGTGGGCCGTTCGTCGGCTCCGCGACAAGCTCTGCGGTCGCGTTCGCGCGGCGCGTCCGCGAGACCGGCGCTCTCCCGTTCGTGCTCGTATGAAGCGCAGTCGAGGGACGAACGGAGCACCGGAATCGTGCGCTCGCTCGGCCCTGGATTGCGTGCAGCAAGGACACACCGTCTGGCCCGCCCCACTGCTTCCCGTCGGAAGCGACCTCGATCGACACAGGGACGGGCGCGCCGGCCCGACTGAGGTCGCGCGTTCCTTTGACTCAGCCGAAGCGGACTTGCCCCGCGCCGGCCGGCGCCCCCGGCGTGCCTCCCCGGAGCGCCCGTACCACTCCTGATCGAGCTATGGGCTGGGGCCGCCGGCCGTGAGCGCCATGACCCGATGTCGTCTCGCGCGCCGGATCGCACCACGCCACAGGCTGCCCGGCGTTGCCTGCGCCCGGGCTGGTCCCCTGCGCGGCCGTCGCCGTGGCCCGTGCGCCTACAATCCCGCGACCACAGGGCGCCGGGTTCACATGGAGAGCGAGGCACGCATGACGAGCCAGGTCACGGGCCGCGCGCAGGAGCAGCGGGTGTCCGTCGCCGGCGGCAGCGTCCGCGTCCAGCACGCGGGCAGCGGCGATCCGCTGGTCGTGGTGCACCACGACATCGGGAGCCCGGGCTGGCTGCCGTTCTACGAGGGGCTGGCCACGGCGGCCCACGTCTACGTGCCAGACATGCCCGGCTACGGGCAGTCCGACCGGCCCGACTGGGCGCGCTTCGTGCGCGACGAGGCTGTGCTCACGCTCCAGACGCTCGACGCGCTCGGCCTCGATCGCGTGGCGCTCGTCGGCCTCGGCTTCGGCGGCTACGTCGCTGCCGAGATGGCGACGATGGCGCAGGCGCGGCTCTCGCGGCTCGCGCTCGTCGGCGCGATGGGCCTCCAGCCGCCGGCCGGCGGGGGCGAGATCCTCGACCAGTTCCTGCTCAGCCACGAGGAGTATGCGCGCGCGGCGTGCGCCGACGAGGCCTCGTTCGCGCGCCATTTCGGCGAGCCGCCGGTTGCCCAGCTCGTGCAGTGGGACGTCGACCGCGAGATGACGACCCGCATCGCATGGAAGCCGTACATGTTCAGCCAGCAGCTGCCGGCGCTGCTCGGGGGCGTGCGCACGCCGCTCGTCGTGCACTGGCCCGGGCGTGTCAGCGCGCCCGGCGAGGTGCGCGACCAGTTCTGTCACGCGATCGACCTCATGCCGACGGTGCTCGACGCCGCGGGCATCGCGGCGCCGGCGGTCGTCGACGGAATCTCGCAGCAGCCGCTCAACGGCGCGAGCCTCGTCCCGACCTTCGAAGGCGCGGACGCGCCCAGCCAACGCGACACGCAGTACTTCGAGATGCTCGGCAGCCGTGCGATCTACCACGACGGGTGGAAGGCGACGACCGACCACATCGGCCAGCAGCTCCGGGTCGAGCGCGATCTCGTCGAGGGCAGCCACGACTTCGACCGCGATCACTGGTCGCTCTTCCGGCTCGTCGACGACTTCTCCGAGGCCGTCGACCGGAGCGAGCAGCACCCCGACGTGCTGCGCACGCTCGTCGAGCTGTGGTGGTCGGAGGCGGGCGCGAACCAGGTGTTGCCGCTCGACGACAGCTTCATCGGCCGCGCGGTCGCGATGGAGCCGGCGCCGTTCGCGCCGCGCTTCCGAACGACGTACCGGCCGGGCGGCGGCGCGATCTTCGA
>JBBDXH010000122.1:15919-26853 GCA_040902395.1 Dehalococcoidia bacterium | reverse complement strand
CTAGATCCCGGCTGCCCCGCCGATCAGCGATCCCACGACGAACGTCAACGCAGCGGCCGCGAGGCCGAGGACGGCCTGCCGGCTCCCGGCATAGAGCGGGCTGCGCCCGGTCAGCAGCGTGATGCCGGCGCCGAGCGCGAAGAGCGCGGCCGCGGAGAGCGCGCCGCTCACCACCACGCTGGTCGTGCCGGTCGCGACCAAAAACGGCAGCACCGGCACGATCGCACCGAGCGCGAAGAGCAGGAAGGACGCGATCGCAGCAGTCCAGGGTGATCCGATCTCCTCCGGCACAATGCCCAGTTCCTCGCGGGCGAGCGTGCCGAGCGCCGTTTCCTTGTCCTCCATCACGCGGGCGGCGAGCTGCTCCGCTTCCTGCTGCGGCAGGCCGCGCGCCTGGTAGATCAGCGCCAACTCCTCCTGTTCCGCTTCGGGCATCACGCGCAGCTCTTCGCGCTCCAGCTCGATCTGCGCTTCCGCCGCCTCGCGCGACGAGGTCACGGAGATCCACTCGCCGAGCGCCATCGACGACGCACCGGCAAGCAACCCGGCGACGCCGGCGAGGATCACCGTTGCCTGACCGGGCGCCGCGCCGGCGAAGCCGGCGACCAGCGCGAGGTTCGACACCAGTCCGTCGTTCGCCCCGAGCACGGACGCTCTGAGCGCGTTGCCGCCGCCGAGCGAGCGATGGCGAGTCTCGATGCGGCCGATGAAGGACCCCGGGGGAGTGCCGCGCGACGACGAGATCGCCGCGAAGATGCGCGCGTGCGCCGCCTCCTCGCCGGGCAGCCCGGCCTGCTCGGCGATGGCGTCGTGGGCGTACATCTCGCTGGCGCCGGATTCGAAGGTCTTGAGCACCGGCAGCACCAGGTCGGCCCCGAAATGGCGGGCGAGCCACATGAGGAAACGCACTCGCCGCGACGGCATCGGCGGGGTGACATCCGCGCCTGACTTGCGCAGTTCGTCCTGCCAGAGCGCGAGGTGACGCGCCTCGGACTCCCCGAGGCGCCGGTACACGTCCGCGACGGAAGGGTCGCGCTCCATCGCGGCGAGCTGGTGATAGATGAAGAGTCCGTCCACCTCTTCAGCGAGGTACTCGCGGTATTTCTTGACGTTGTTCGCGGCGGCCAAGCTACTCCCCGCTCCAGCCGCGCTCGCGCAGGCGCTGCACGAACTCGACTTCATCGATCACTTCGACGCCGAGCTGCTGTGCGCGCTCACGCTTGCTGCCACCGCCGGCCCCCGCGACCACGAAGCTGGTGGTTTTCGATACCGCACCACTGACGCGGCCGCCGAGCTCCTTGATCACCGCCTCCACCTGGTTGCGCGACCAGCGGTCGAGCGAACCGGTGACGACGATGCTGAGCCCATCGAGCGCGCCGCCTCGCGCGGAGACATCCTCGTCCGTGCGCAGCCCCGCCGCCACGAGGCGGTCGAGCAGCGCGGAGTACTCCTCGTCGTGGAGGTAGTTGTAGACGGACTCGGCGACGATCGGGCCGATCCCGTCGACGGCCTCCAACTCCTGGCGAGACGCGGTGCGCAGTGCAGCGAGCGTGCCGAAGTGGCGCGCGAGATCGCGCGCCGTCTCGGAGCCCACGTGGCGCATGCCGAGGGCGATCAGCAGGCGGTGCAGCGGGCGTCGCTTGCTCGCCTCGATGTTCGCGAACAGCGCGTCGAGGGTCTTCGCGCCGAAGCCGTCGAGGGCGAGCAGCCGGTCGCGCCGCTCGGGCAGGCGGTAGATGTCGGAGAGGCTCGCGACCAACCCTTCGCTGACGAACAGGTGGGCGCGCTGCTCGCCGAAGCCCTCGATGTCCATTGCCCCGCGCGAGACGAAGTGCTCCACCTGCCGGGGCAGCTGCGCGGGGCAGGCGCGGTTCGGGCAGTAGCTCGCCGCCTGTTCGGCCGCACGCGCGACGGGCGTGCCACAAACGGGGCATCGCTCCGGCATCTTGAACTTGCGCAGGCGTCGCCCCTTCCGGAGCGACAGCACGGGCCCGACGACCTGGGGGATCACCTCGCCGGCGCGCTGGACGATCACCTCGTCGCCCTCGCGGATGTCGAGGGCGTGGATGTGATCATCGTTGTGGAGCGTCGCCATGCTCACGGTCACGCCGCCGACGACGACGGGCTCGAGCACGGCGAACGGCGTGAGCACGCCCGTACGCCCGACGGAGAGCTGGATCTGGCGCAGCCGCGTCACCGCCTGCTCGGCGGGAAACTTGTATGCGGTCGCCCATCGCGGCTCGCGGCCCACGACGCCAACCTGGCGCTGGACGGCGAACTCGTCGATCTTCACCACCACGCCGTCGATCTCGTAATCGAGCGCGTCGCGGCGGTCGACCCAGCTCGCGCAGAACGTGGCGACGTCGTCGATGTCATCGAAGCGTGCGGCCAGCGGGTTTGTCGGGAGGCCGGCGTTGCGTAGCCGCTGCATCGCGTCCCAGTGCGTGGCCGCCGGCAGGTCACCCTCCACCCACCCGAGCTGGTAGACGAAGAGGTCGAGATTGCGCGCGGCCGTGATGCGCGGATCGAGCTGGCGAATCGATCCGGCCGCGGTGTTGCGCGGATTCATGTACAGCTGCTCGCCCCTGCGGGCGCGCTCGTCGTTCAGCCGCGCGAACTCCGACTTCGCCATGTACACCTCGCCGCGTACTTCGAACGCCCGTGGCGCGTCGGCATCGAGCCGGAGCGGGAGCGAACGCAGCGTGCGCAGGTTCGCGGTCACGTCCTCGCCGCGCAGGCCGTCCCCGCGCGTCGCGCCGACGGCGAAGCGACCGTCGCGGTACACGAGCGAGATCGCGAGGCCGTCGATCTTCGGTTCACAGACGAAGTGGAAGCGCTCGTGCTCGACGATGCGCACCAGCCGCTGATGCCACGCGCGCAGCTCGTCGCGGTCGAAGACGTTCCCGAGCGACAGCATCGGTTCGCGATGCAGGACGACGTCGAAGCCCTCGACCGGCTCGCCGGCGACGCGCTGCGTCGGCGAGTCCGGGGTGATCAGATCGGGGAACCGTTCCTCGAGCTCGCGCAGTTCGCGGATCAGGGCGTCGTACTGTGAGTCGCCCACCTCGGGCTGCTCGAGGATGTAGTAGCGGTGGTCGTGGTAGCGGATCTGCGCGCGCAACTGCTCCGCGCGCTCGCGGGCGGCTTCGAGTTCGCGTGGCGCGGTGGACGGCGTCGGTGCGGTCATGGGCGGGGAGTATATCGAGGCGGCGCGTCGCGTCCGACCGCAGTGGGCAGCTCCTCGGTGCCTCGGTTCTGACCCAAGGAGGGGCGCGCAGTAGACTCGTCTGGTGGTGCGTCGGGCTCCCACCCCCACGCGGCGCAAGGGACGGATGGCAGCGCATGGCCGGGACGTCGCCCATCGTGATCGTCGACTACGGCGCGGGCAACCTGCGCAGCGTCGAACGCGCGGTCGCGCATGCCGGCGTCCGCGCGCTCGTCACGGCGCTTCCCGACGCGATCGCCGACGCCCGCGTACTGATCGTCCCCGGCGTCGGTGCGGCCGAGGACACCATGGCGCACCTGCGTGAGGGCGGACTGGTGCAGCCGATCGTCGACTTCATCGCGTCCGGCCGACCGTTCCTCGGCGTGTGCATGGGCATGCAGGCGCTCTTCGATCTCTCGGAGGAAGGCGGCCGGCACGAGTGTCTGGGCGTGCTCCCGGGTCGCATCGTGCGCTTCCCCACCGGCATGACGGTCCCGCACATGGGCTGGAACACCGTGCACCTGCTGAGGCCGCACCCGCTGTTCGAAGGCATCGCGCAGGACAGCTACTTCTATTTCGTGCACGCGTACCACCCGCGACCGCCCGATCCATCGATCGTGATCGGCGAGACCGAATACGAACGCGTGACCTTCCCGTCCGTCGTCGGCCGCGACAACGTGATCGCTACGCAGTTCCACCCGGAGAAGTCAGGACAAGACGGATTGCGGCTGTACGCGAATTTCGTGACGCTGGCTCTGGAAGCAGAAGGCGCCGACCGCGTCAGCGCTTCGGCAGGGTCGTGAGGGGCGTTCGTTCATGGAGGTCATCCCGGCAATCGACATTCGCGACGGGCGATGTGTGCGCCTCGAGCAGGGCGACTACGCGCGCGAGACGATCTTCGATGCCGATCCGCTGTCCGTCGCGCACCGCTGGGCGTCCGAGGGCGCGCAGCGCATTCATGTCGTCGACCTCGATGGTGCGCGTGAAGGATGGCCGGTCAACCTCGCCCTCGTGCGGCGCATTGCGGAGAGCGTGGACTGCCACGTCCAGACCGGCGGGGGCATCCGCGACATGGAGACGCTGCGTTCGACGCTCGACGCGGGCGTGAGCCGGGTTGTGCTCGGCACCGCGGCGGTCAAGGACCCCGAGCTGCTGCGCGAGGCCGTCGCCGTCGCCGGCGACCGGCTCGTCGTCTCGGTGGATGCGCGTGACGGGTTCGTCAGCATCGAAGGCTGGACGGAGGCGACGAGCGTGGATGCCCGCGCCCTGATCGAGCGCCTGGCGAACGCGGGCGTGAACCGCATCGTGTACACCGACATCATGCGCGACGGCGTCCGTCGCGGGCCGAACTTCGAGATGTACGAACGCCTGACCGCGGACACCTCCATTGCCGTGATCGCGGCCGGGGGCATCACCACCACCGAGGACATCCACCACCTCGCCGCCTGCGGCGTCGAGGCCGCGATCATCGGCCGCGCGCTCTACGAGGGCACGATCCTGCTGCGCGAGGCGGTCGCGGCGGCGCGCTGATCGCGGACGGGCGCACGGAGTCGCCCCGAGTCACCCCGCCCCGCATACTGATGCGATGCTGACCAAGCGCATCATCCCGTGCTTCGACGTCGACAACGGGCGCGTCGTCAAGGGCGTGTCGTTCGTCGAATTGCGCGACGCCGGCGACCCCGTGGATCTCGCCGCGAAGTACGACGCCGCCGGGGCCGACGAGCTCGTCTTCCTCGACATCACCGCCTCGTCTGACGCCCGCACGTCGGTCTACGACCTGATCGCGCGCACGGCCGACCAGGTCTTCATCCCGCTCACGGTCGGCGGCGGGATTCGCAGCACGGACGACATGCGCCTGATGCTCGAGCAGGGCGCCGACAAGATCTCCATCAACACCGCCGCCATCCAGCGCCCCGAGCTGATCGCCGAGGGCGCGCACCGCTTCGGCTCGCAGTGCATCGTCGTCGCGGTAGACGCGAAGCGGACACGCGCCCCGGGAGCCGGCGAGCGCTGGGAGATCTACACGCACGGCGGCCGCACGCCGACCGGACGGGACGCGGTCGCGTGGGCGCGAGAGGCCGTGGAGCGCGGCGCCGGGGAGCTGCTGGTGACCTCCATGGACAGCGACGGCCACCAGCGCGGCTACGACATTCCGCTGCTGCGCGCCATCACCGGCGCCGTCGACGTACCCGTGATCGCATCGGGCGGCGCCGGTGAGCCGGCGCACCTCTACGATGCGCTGACCGAGGGCGGGGCCGCAGCCGTGCTCGCCGCCTCGATCTTCCACTTCGGGAAGTACGACATTGCCTTCCTCAAGAACTACCTCGCAGGGCGCGGTGTGCCGATGCGGCCCGCGCCTGCGCCTTCAGCGAAGGAATGACCATGACCGATGAGCCTTTCGGCCGGTACACACCCTCGGACCTCTCGTTCGACGACCGGGGCCTGATCCCGGCGATCATCCAGGTGGCGTCGACCGGCGAGGTCGTCATGCTCGGCTACATGAACGAGGAGAGCCTGCGC
Organism: Dehalococcoidia bacterium; assembly: GCA_040902395.1. Classification (GTDB taxonomy): domain Bacteria; phylum Chloroflexota; class Dehalococcoidia; order UBA2979; family UBA2979; genus VGNK01. The sequence continues at coordinate 21,128 of JBBDXH010000122.1, read as the reverse complement.
CGCACGCTCGAGCTCGGCCAGGCGGTGTTCTGGTCGCGCTCGCGCGAGGAGCTGTGGCACAAGGGCGCCACTTCGGGCGACTACCTCGACGTGGTCGAGGTGCTCGCCGACTGCGATCAGGACGCCCTGGTCGTGAAGGTCGAACTCGCGGGCCGGGGCGTCTGCCACACGGGCGCCCGCTCTGACTTTCTCGAGGCAGACGACGCGACGCCTCGGCGGGTCGTCGCCTGCCGCTGACGGTGGTCCGGCCACGTCGCTTCCGCGTCAGCCACGTTGTGCTCGACGTAGACGGGACGCTGATCGACTTCGACTCGGCGCTGGCGGTCGCGCTGGCTGCCGCCGCGGACCGCGCGTCCGCGTTCGCCGGCGCCACGGTGACCCCGGATCTCCTCACGCAGACGCGCGACCGGATCGCCGCGGACGCGGCGATGCGCGGTCGCACGCTCCGCGAGCTACGCGACGAGTCCTTTCGTCGGGTGCTGGCTGCGCGCGGCGCGGTCTCCGAGGCTGCGGTCGCCGCGGTCAGCACCGCGTATTACCGCGCGCGGGACGCCGCAATCCGCCCGTTTCCGGATGTCGAAGCCGCCCTCGACGAGATCGTCGGGCGCGGGTTCACGATCGTGGCGGCGACCAACGGCAACGCCGCGCTCGGCCGCCACCCGTTCTTCGCGCGCTTCGCGCATGTTCACGTCGCCGAGCTCGCCGGCGTGTCGAAGCCGGACCCGCGCTTCTTCGCCGGCGCACTCGCGGCGAGGGGCGGCCGCGCGGAGACGGCGCTGTCCGTCGGCGACCGCGTCGAGAACGATTACGCACCGGCGCGCGATCGGGATGTCGGCCGTGCTGCTCGATCGCCTGGGACGCGTGAGTGACGAGTCGATCAACCGCATCGCGTCGCTGGCGGAGCTCCCGGCCCTGATCGATCGCGCCTAGCGCCGCACGAAGTGGCGCGCGAGATCGGGGTCCGGCCGGGCGAACGGCGTGTAGTCCGCCCGCGGCCGGCCGAGCGCGATGAAGGCCTGGGGCTCCCAGTCCGCCGCGAGGGCGAGCGCGGTACGCACCGCGTCTTGCGCGTACAGCGGAGCAGAGATCCAGTACGCGCCGAGTCCCCGCGCACTGGCCGCGAGCAGGATGTTCTGGAGCGCCGCCCCGAACGAGTGCTGCGCAAGCCCCCACTCCGCGCGCCATCGGCGCTCGTCCGCGTAGCGACGCAGTCCGTCGGGCACGAGGCAGCCGAGGAGCAGGGTGGGCGCCTCCACGATCTGGCGCCGCGAGCGTGCGAGCGCGCGGTCGCGCTGCGCCGGCGGCACGCCGTCTCGATCGAGGTCGGCGCGCCAGACGCCGCCCATCGCGGCAGCGAGCGCCCCGCGGCGCCCGGGCGTCACGTCGACAAAGCGCCAGGGCCGGGTGTGGTGCGGCGCGGGCGCGGTGAGCGCGAGCGAGACGAGTGTCGTGAGCTCGGCGTCGGCGAGCGGCGGCCCGTCGAGGCCGCGAATCGAACGCCGTCCCCGGATCGCGTCGTCGAGGGTCATCGCGCAGGGCCGTCGGGCCAGCCGGCCGGGAGGGTTGCCAGCACGGCTCCGGTCGCGGGCCCAACGCGGTCACGGACCGCGGCGAGGTCCGCCGGCGTGTCGATGTCGGCCGCGAGGGAGGGCGGACTGAGCTCCCGCAGCGTGAGCCCGGCGGCGCGTGCCGTCGCGCGGTGCGCCGCCGCCGAGTCGATGCCGAAGTGCGGCGCCATCACGGACGGGGGTCGCAGTCCCAGCGCGGCGGTGCCGCCGTCGGCGGACGGCACGAGCACCACCTGCGCGTCGGGCGCCGCAAGCGCGGCGAGCACGCTGCGCAGGTCGTCCGAGCGCACCTGTGGGATGTCGACGGGGAGGATCAGTGCCCCGGGCGCGTCGCGAAGCGCGGCGTGGCCGACGGCCGCACAGACGGCGATGTTGAAGCCGCGGCCGGCGTCCGGGAGCAGGGTCGCCTCGTAACGCGCTGCGGTCGCGGCGTAGGCGTCGTCGGGGGTGAGCACGTAGAGTGCGCCGCCGTGCGCGCGGCGCGCGGCGGCGAGCACGTCGTCGAGCATCGCGTGGACGAGCGCGCGCCGAGCGTCCGCGCTCAGCGCGCCGGCAAGGCGCGTCTTTGCCTCATCGGCGCGCCGCACGGCGACCACGACCGCGAACACGTCCGCGTCGAGCGCGGCACTCATGCGCGGAGCGCCGCGAGCACACGCGCGGCCACCGCGCGGCGACCGTCGTCGCCGCGCATCAGCGTGTCGCAGACGACGGGGCGCATGCCGAGCGCCGCCACGGCAGGCGCCAGCGCGGCGTCTACCTCGTCGATCACGAACACGTCGACGAGCCCGCGATAGAGCGCGGCCACGCCGGCCGCGGAGACGTCGTGGCCGAGCGCCCTCAGCATGTCGGCGGCCGGCCCCTTGATCGCCTCGCCTCCGACGATCGGCGACACCGCTAAGCGCGTGGCGGTGGTGCGTTCGATCGCCTCGCGCACGCCGGGCACGACCAGCAGCGGGCCGATCGAGACGAACGGGTTGCTCGGGGCGAAGATCACCGCGTCTGCGTAAGCGATCGCGTCCAGCACGCCCGGCGCCGGGCGTGCGGTCTCCGCGCCGGGAAAGCGGAACCCGGTGACGACGTCGCGCGCGCGCCGCCGGACGAAGTACTCCTGGAACGGCAGATCGCCGTCTGCGGTCTCGACGATCGTCGGGTGCGGATCGTCGGTCACGGGGACGATGCGCGGTCGTACGCCCAGCGCCCGCGCCAGCTTCGCCGTCGCCTCGCTCAGCGAGCGCCCTTGGCCAAGCAGTTCCGCGCGTGTGAGGTGCGTCGCGAGGTCGCGGTCGCCGATGCGGAACCACTCGTCGCCGCCGAGCACGCGGAGCGCCTCGAGCGTGTGCGTGGTGTCGTCGTGCAGCCCCCAGCCGTCCGGCCCTTCGAGCCCCGCGAGCGTGTACAGCACGGTGTCGACGTCGGGCGAGACATGGAGCCCGTGCCAGGAGAGGTCGTCGCCGACGTTGCAGATCGCGGTCACGTCTTCGGGGTTGACGCAGTGCACGAGCCCGGCGAGGAAGCGCGCGGCGCCGACGCCCCCGGCGAGCACGGTCAGCTGCATCGAGCGTTTGCCATCACTGCTGGCCTTCGGCTGAGGGACGGGTGCGGCCGCGGCGATGGTACAGGTCCCCGCGTACGGGTACTGCCGTCAGCGGGCGACGGGCTCGCTCAGCGCGGGAAGCCCGCCTTCGAAGGCGGGTTCGCGTCCTTCGAGCTGGGCGAAGAGCACCGCCGCCGGCACGAAGCCGCGGTTGATCGTGACCAGCTCACCGGCGCGGTTGAACACGGCGGTCGTCGGGACCGAGAGCACGCCGTACGCTCCCGCCAGTTCGTGCTCGGCCACGGCGTCGTGGCGCTCCACGTGCAGGTCGGTCAGGTGCTCGCGGAGACGCTCAATCGCCGGCTCCTGCTGCGCGCGACAGATCACGCAGCTCTGAGTCGTGAAATACACCAGCCGGGGCGCACCGTTCGCCGTGCCCGCAGACGCCGCCGGGACGGCGGCGCGGACACGCGCGATCACGTGGCGGTCGCGGCGGCGCAGCCACGCGCGTGCGAGCGCGAGCGCGACGACGAAGCCCGCGCCCAGGGCGAGCGTGATGAGCAATCGTTCCGTCATCGAGCGGCGCGATTGCCCGCGATCAGGCGCGGCAGCATGCCGACGCGATCGAGCTGGTAGTAGATGAAGCAGCCCATGCAGAACTGGACCGTGAGGTTCACGAAGGCAAGGGCGGTGACCATCCAGTTGAGCGCCCAACCCGCGACCGTCGCGCCGCCAAGCAGCGCCACGAACGCCGTCAGCAGCACGACGCCGCCGAAGGCCTGTGCGAACTGGTGCGGCATGGGGTCCTCAGCCCGCACATCCGCGCCGAGCAGACCCGCGGGCTTGAGCAGCCGCTGGTGCACCTGCTTGAAGAGCGCGAGCGCCGGCACGAATGTGCCGGCGACCATCACCGCGCCCGTGAACAGGATCAGCCAGCGCCCGACCGCGTCGCCCAGCACGAATGCGAGCATGGTCAAGATGATGATGAACGCCTGATTGGTGCGGAGGGTGTTCCGATCCACGCGGTATGCAGTCGACATGGTGGCCCTTACTTAGTCGATTGACTTAGTCATGATTGTAGCGTGCCCGCGACCGGCGAGAGCGGGGTCTCGAGATCAGGCCTCACCGCTCGGCGAGAACGGCGTCCTCTTCCGCGAGCACCCGCTCCAGCGAAGCGATGGCGACCTGGATCTGTTCGTCGTCCGGGACGCGCGTGGTGAGGCGCTGAAGCGCGAGGTTGCCGGCGAAGAACAGCCGCACGATCGGCACGTCCGAGTGGGACCCGCCGAACCGAATCACCTCGTACGCCACGCCGGCCACGAGCGGGATCAGCACGATGCGAGACGCGAAGCGCCACCAGAGCGGCGACGTGCCGACGAAGACGAACACGATCACGGCGAGCACGGCAACCGTCAGCAGGAACGAGGTCCCGCAGCGTGGGTGCTCTTTCGTGTAACGGCGGACGACGGGCACCCGCAGCTCGCGGCCGTCCTCGAATGCACGGATCGTCATGTGCTCGGCGCCGTGGTACTGAAAGACGCGCGCGATCTCACTCGACCGGCCGATCAGCCAGAGATAGCCGAGCAGCAGCCCGAGTCTCAGCGCGCCCTCGATCAGTGTCGTGATCCATGCGGCCCCGACGACGGCGTCGAGCCACGCGGTCGCTGCGGTCGGCCCCGCGAAGAAGAATGCGATTGCGATGCCGAGCGTGAGCAGCGTGCCCGCCCACGCGGCGCCGCCGAGCGGCTTCGCCTCGCCGCGCTCGTCGAGCTCCGCCGCGGCGACGGCAGACGACCACATGAGCGCCCCGAAGCCGAGCGCCATCGTCTCCCAGAGGACCACGATGCCGCGGATGAGCGGGACGCGCCGGACGGAGCCGGTGTAGAGCCCACCCAACCGCTGGGCGCGTGTGAGGATCGTGCCGTCCGGCGCGCGCACGGCGACGGCCATCGTGCGCGGACCGCGGATCATCACGCCCTCGATCACCGCCTGTCCGCCGTAGGTCGGAGCGCTCATCGCGCTCACGATAGCCGCGGCCCGACGCGCGGACGAGCGAGCGATCGCCGCGCCCCGTCACGAACATAGAGAAGCGGGGGGGGGGGGGGGG
>JBBDXH010000122.1:0-15909 GCA_040902395.1 Dehalococcoidia bacterium | reverse complement strand
CCCCCCCCCCCCCCCCCCCCCCCCCCGCTTCCGTATGCCGTCGAACGGATGAATCAGGTGTTCGCCTGCTCCTTGAGCTGGAAGCGGCGCCGGAAGCGTTCGACGCGGCCGGCGGTGTCAACGATGCGCTGCTCGCCCGTGAAGAACGGGTGGCACTGCGAACACACGTCGAGATGCATCGCCGGCTTCGTTGATCGGGTGATCCAGCTGTTCCCGCAGGCGCACGTGATCGTCGCCTCGATGTAGTCGGCGTGGATACCAGCCTTCATGGTCTCTGCTCTCCCGATCCCCGGGTACTATGCCTCGCCGGGGACGATCATCACCTGCTTGCGGCGCCCCTTCGCATACGGCGCGTAGCGGACGACGCCATCGACCAGTGCCCACAGCGTGTAATCACGGCCCACGCCGACGTTCTCGCCCGCGTGGAAGCGAGTTCCCCGCTGCCGCACCAGGATCGAGCCCGCCGAGACGATCTGCCCGTCGTGACGCTTCAGCCCGAGCCGCTGCGAATTGGAGTCGCGCCCGTTCTTGCTCGAGCCACCCGACTTCTTATGTGCCATCGAATCGTCCGTTCGTCCAATCAGCCCGTGCGGATCGCGGTGATTGCGAGGCGCGTCAGCGGCTGGCGGTGGCCGCGGTAGGTGCGGCGTCGCGTCTTGTTCTTGTACTTGAAGCTATGGACCTTGACACCGAGATGGTTTGATTCGATGCGAGCCGTCACGGACGCCCCTTCGACCGTCGGTGTGCCGATCAGCGCATCACCATCGCCCTGCACGAGCAGGACGTCGGACAGCGTCACCTCGTCGCCGTCGGCCGCTTCCAGCCGTTCGACGTCGATGCGGTCGCCTTCGTGGACACGATATTGCTTTCCGCCGGTGCGGATAATCGCGTACATACCGCCTCTTCCAGAACTTGGGTACATTTCAGTCTAGGAAGCGTCTTCGCCCCGGTCAACGCGATCCGTACGCCCGAACTCGAGGCACCCCCGCTGAACGACGTACTCAACGTGCTCGGTGCGCCGCTCGAGTTCCTCGGCTGGATCACCGACCAGTTGTTTCTGACGATCAACGCGCTGTTCGACCGTTTCGGCATCCCGATCGTATTCGCGTCCGGGCTGGCTGAAGCCACACTGGGCGTCGGCGTGGTGTTCCCCGGGGTGATCATCATGTTCCTGGGCGGGGCGTATGCGGCCGGCGAGCCGCTGCAGCTCGTGGCGGTATGGGGCGTCGCGATTGCGGGGACGGCGCTGGGTGACACGATCTCATACGGCGTCGGTCGCTGGGGCGGCCGCTACCTCGAGCGCACGCGCTTTGGACCCTCGCTGAGGCTGGGCTCCGCGCTGATGCAGGGGCGAGCGCGCTGGTTCATTCCCTTCTACCACCTGTACAGCGTGACGCGAGCCGTCGGTCCGTTTGGCGCCGGCGCGGTGCGGATGCCCCTTCGGGCGTGGTTGCCGCTGGACTATCTCGGCGCGGCGATCGCGAACGCGGTGTGGGTCGCAGCCGGCGCCGTCTTTGGCACGGCCGTGCTCACCAGCGATGGCCGGCTGGAGCAGCACCCGGCCCTCCGCATCGGCCTCGTCGTCGCCGGGATGCTCTGGTTCCTGATGCTGCGCCGTGTGGCGCAGTCACGGCTTCGTGAGCTCGCGCGCGTACCCGTCGCTGCGGAGGGCGTGCCGGCCGCCGATGGCGGCGAGCCGGCCGGGCGCCCGCAATAGGCGGCGGCCGCGTGCTGCGGAAGAAACGGAGGAGGCGGGACTGCCCCGCCTCCCCCGTTCGCGTCGTGACCCCGTCGGCTAATCCGCCGGCGGTTGTGCGATGTTCTGACGGCCCCAGGCGAGGCCGGGACGGCCGCGCGGGGCCTCGCCTTCCTCCTCCCCGCCTTCGCGGGCGGGCGGCGGAGCGGCGTCGACGGTGATCTGGTCGCCTTCGGTGGGCAGGCGCCGACCCGCGGTCGGGCCGAGGATGCGCAGCAGGTCGTCGCCCTCGAGCGTCTCGATTTCGACCAGTGTCGCCGCCAGTTCGTCGAGTTTGTCGCGATGCGCCGCGATCACCTGGCGGCACTGCTCGTGCGCCTCGTCGATCAGCCGGCGCACTTCGTCGTCGATCTCCTCCGCGGTGCGTTCGGAGTAGTCCCGCTGCTCGCTGATGTCGCGGCCGAGGAAGATCATCGAATCGCGCTTGCCGAACGTGCGGGGGCCCAGGCGCTCGCTCATGCCCCACTGGGTGACCATGTCGCGCGCGATCGACGTGACCTTGCCAATGTCGTTGTGCGCGCCTGTCGTCATCTCACCGAAGACCATCTCTTCGGCGACGTGGCCTCCAAGGGCATACACCATCATCGCCGAGTAATAGGAGCGATGCTGCAGGCGGCGTTCCTCTTCGGGCAGCATGCGCGTGAAGCCGCCGGCCATACCGCGCGCGACGATCGTGACCTTGAAGGGTGGATCGGCCTTGGGTGTGAAGTAACCGGCGATCGTGTGCCCCGCCTCGTGGTAGGCGACGATCTTCTTCTCCTCCGGTGTGATCACCCGAGACTTGCGTTCCGGACCGGCGATCACGCGGTCGACGGCCTCGTTCAGCTCGCCCATGCCAATGCGCTTCTTGTTGCGGCGCGCGGCGAGGATCGCGGCCTCGTTGACGAGGTTCGCCAGGTCGGCGCCCGAGAAACCGGGCGTCTGCTTGGCGATCGTCTCGAGCGAGACGCCGTTCTCCAGCGGCTTGCCCTTCACGTGCACGTCGAGCACCGCGCGGCGGCCCTTCACGTCCGGCAGGTCGAGCGTCACGTGGCGGTCGAAGCGGCCGGGGCGCAGCAGTGCCGGATCGAGGATGTCCGGGCGGTTGGTCGCGGCGATCACGATCACGTTTGAGTTGCTATCGAAGCCGTCCATCTCAACCAGGATCTGGTTGAGCGTCTGCTCGCGCTCGTCATGCGACCCGCCGAGGCCCGCGCCGCGCTGCCGACCGACGGCGTCGATCTCGTCGACGAACACGATCGCGGGCGCGTTGCGCTTCGCCTGGTCGAAGAGGTCGCGAACACGGCTGGCGCCGACGCCCACGAACATCTCAACGAACTCGGAGCCGGAGATCGAGAAGAACGGCACGCCCGCCTCGCCGGAAACGGCGCGCGCGAGCATGGTCTTGCCTGTGCCTGGAGGGCCGACGAGCAGGACGCCGTGCGGAATGCGCGCCCCGAGCGCCGCGAACTTCTCCGGGTACTTGAGGAACTCGACGACTTCCTCGAGCTCTTGCTTCGCCTCTTCCTGGCCGGCGACGTCGAGGAACGTGACGGTCGGCTTCTGGCCGGCGAAGACGCGCGCCCGGCTCTTGCCGAACGACATCGCCTGGTTATTCGCGCCACCCGCCTGACGCATCATGAAGACCAGGATTGCGCCAAAGATGATCAGCGGAAGGAAGTTGAGCATCAGTCCGAAGAGGTTCCCGAACTGGCTGGGCCCCGACACTTCGATGTCCACCGCGTTCGTGCCGGAGCCTACCGGGACGTTGTTCTCGCGCAGGATCGCCTCGACGGACGAAGCGCTCTCCTTGCGCGAGGTCACCGGCTCCTGCTGCCCGTTCAGGTACACGGTCAGCGAGTCGCCCCGTACCTCGATGCGATCGACGCTACCCGACTGAGCCTGGGCGATGACGTAGGAGAGCGGAACCTCGCGCGAGCCCGACGCCGGGCGGAAGACCATCACGACGACGAGCACGACTGCCACGAGGATCAGCAGGTAAATGAACGAGTTCCGCATCCAGCGCGAGCTCATGGGCACACCTGCGTTCTGTTGAGTCTGGTGGAGACGGGGCTGAGAATTGTCATAACGGCCGTTCGAATCGCCGGTAGCGACGCGCGTTCGGGGCTCTGGCCGCCGCGCGGTTGGGCTCGCTCAGTGTAGCACCGGGTACCGGTCGGGCAGTCTCGTTCGCGTCGTGGCGGAATGCGTTGCGTACTGCGAGCGTTGGGTGGCGGTGCGGTGCCGCGTGGGCGCGCGGTTGGCCGGCTCCCCCGTCGGTCCGGGTCGCTCCGCGGCGCTCGCTCCAGGCGACCTGCGAACGGCGTGCCACGCCCCACGCTGCCGCGAAGCGAACACCCGTTGACCGTCGTTGCGGTCGTCGTCGGCAGCCGCAGAGTTCGTCGGAGCGACGTCGGTCGTATGACCCCAGACGGATGATCGAGCGCACGAGCGCAGGGCTGTCGATCCTGGCGGAGCGCGGCCGCGCCCGCGGCTTGAATTCGATCAGTTGCCTGCTCGATATCGCCTGTTAGGATTCGCGTATGACCACCCATTTGATCGGGTCGCCGCGCCCCGGGTGGCGTATCGAGAAGCACCTCTGGCGGACCGGCGCACGTCGCGTCGCCGGCGTCGACGAGGTCGGGCGCGGACCGCTGGCCGGTCCCGTCGTGGCGGCTGCGGTCGTGATCCCTCAAACTGGAGGTGGCTGGAACACCCGGGCCCGCTGGATCGCACGGTTGCGGGACTCCAAGCTGCTGACGGCGAGGCAGCGCGATGAACTCGCGGCGATCATCCGCGAGCGCGCGGAGTGGGGAATCGCGGCCGTGTCTGTGCAGGTCGTCGACCAGATCAACATCTTGCAGGCGACGCGACTGGCGATGAAGCGCGCGCTCGCCGCGCTCCCCTCGCAGCCGGATGCGATCATCGTCGATGGACGTGACCGTATCGAGACCGAGATCCGGCAGGAGGCTCACGTCGACGCCGACGCGCACTGCGTGTCGGTCGCCGCGGCGAGCATCATTGCGAAGGTGTACCGGGACGCTCTGATGTGCGAGTACGACCGCTGCTTCCCCGGGTACGGCTTCGCGGACCACAAGGGGTACGCCACACCGGAGCATTTCGAAGCGCTCCGACGCCATGGCTACAGCAATCTGCACCGGTTGTCATTCCAACCGGTGCGCGCGGCACTGGGGGCGAAGCGTGACGAATGACCCGCGACGGCGCGTGGGTGACGCAGGCGAGCGGCTCGCCGCCGACTACCTCACCCGACAGGGCTACGACATCGTCGACCGCAATGTGCGGCGCGCGGAGGGCGAGATCGACCTCGTCGCGATTCACGACGGGACGCTCGTCTTCGTCGAGGTGAAGCTCCGGCGCTCCGGGCGTGCCGGCTCGGCGATCCAGCAGATCTCCCCGGCGAAGCACGCGCGGCTGCGCGAGCTCGCCGAGGCGTACTCGGCCGATCATCCCGATCTCCCCGTCAATCTCCGCATCGACGTGGTCGCGATCGACCTCACGGTGAGCGGCGAGGTGGGCAAGCTGCACCACGTCCGGAGCGCGGTCGAGAACTGAACCCCGACGCACGGGGCCGCCGTCCGGCACTCGTGACTAGACTGCGCGGTGCGATGCCGATCTACCAGTACGACTGCGCCGGCTGCCGACGCCGTGTCGACGTGTTCTTTCGAAGCGTGAGCAAGGTCGGGCCCGCGGTCTGCCCGGAGTGCGGCGGCAGCGACCTCAAGCGCGCCGTCTCACGGGTGGCGCGGGCGCGTTCCGACCGCGATCGGCTCGCTGCCATCGACCTCGACCAGGAGCTCGGCCGCCTCGAGTCCGGCGATGTCGCCGGGTTCTCGCGCTGGGCGCGTCGCGTCGGCCGCGAGTACGACGGCGAGCTGGGCTCCGAGTTCGCGGCGCTTGCCGACAAGGCCGACGCCGGCGACGACCCGATCGAGCGCGTCGACCCGGCACACACGCTCCGCTACCAGGTCGAGAAGCGCCGCGCCGCGCTCGGCGGCGGCGACACCGCCGGCGGCGGGACGCCGGCGGACGCCCCCTGATGCCGATCTACGAGTATCGCTGCGCCGATTGCCGGCGCGTCACCAACGTCTTCGTGCGCTCGGCGCGCGCCGAGGTGCATGCTCGCTGTGAACGCTGCGACTCCGCGCGCATGACACGCATGATCTCGCGTGTCAGCCGCGTGAAGACCGGACAGGACGTGCTCGACGAGCTCGGCTCGCCCGGCGTCGACGCGCGACCTGAGGATGCTTACCGCGATCCGCGCCAGATTGGACGCTGGGTGGAGAAGCGCTTCGAGGACTACGGGCTCGACGTGCCGGCGGAGACCCGGCAGATGATCGATGCGGCGCGCGAAGGCGAACTGCCCGGCCCGGTCGGCGATCTGTAAGTCGTTCACCGGCGCACGTGCGAGGTCCGCACGGGCTGTCGCGCCTGCTGCTGCTACTTCGGCGTGATGGTACGCTCCCGCGCGGCCCGACGGACTATGAGCACAGGCCGTCCCGATCGGGCGCGCACGGGAGGGTCGATCACTCATGAATAGCTTGATCATCGCGGTCGTCGCGGCGCTCGTCGCGTTGCTCTTCGCCGCGATCACGGCGCGGCGCGTGATCGCTGAAGACCCCGGCGACGCGACTATGCGCGCGATCGCCGAGGCGATCCAGGCGGGTGCTTCCGCCTTCCTCAGGCGCGAGTACACGTTCCTTGCCGGCTTCGTGGTCGTGGTGACGGCCATCCTCGTGATCTTCATCGACTACGACGCGCTGGACCGCTTCGGCGAAGCGCAGGGGCAGCTCACGGACCTGCCGCGCACGGCGATTTCGTACCTGCTCGGGGCGATTGCATCCGCAACGGCGGGGTATGTAGGCATGTATGTGGCCGTGCGCGCCAACGTGCGTACCGCTGCGAAGGCGCGGACGGGCCTCAATTCGGCGCTTCGCGTCGCCTTCTCGTCCGGCTCAGTGATGGGCATGACGGTCGTCGGCATCAGTCTGCTGTCGCTTGCCGGCCTGTACCTGGTGTTTCAGCACTACCAGCCGCTGACCGGCTTCGCCTTCGGCGCCTCGTCGATCGCGCTCTTCGCGCGCGTGGGCGGCGGCATCTACACCAAGGCGGCCGACGTCGGGGCCGACATCGTCGGGAAGGTCGAAGCCGGTATCCCCGAGGACGACCCGCGTAACCCCGCGACCATTGCCGACAACGTCGGCGACAACGTGGGCGACGTGGCCGGAATGGGTGCCGACCTGTTCGAGTCCTATTCCGGCTCGATCGTGGCGACGATGTCGCTGGCGACGATTGCCGCGGTGGGGACGGGCGCAGGCGTAGCGGCCCACGGGATCTTCGCGACGCCCCCGGTGGACTACACGGACATTCCGTTCGTCCTGCCGCTGCTGATCGCCGGGCTCGGCATCATCGCCTCGCTGGTCGGCACGTTCCTGGTGCGTACGCCCGAGAACGCCGGCATGGGCCGTCTGCTCTGGGCGCTGCGCACCGGCATCTTCAGCGCCGGCGGACTCGTGCTGCTCGCGACGGCTGCCGTCGTCGTGATGCTGGATCTCGACTGGGGCATCTTCTTCACCGTGGTCGTTGGTCTCGTCGCCGGGCAGGTGATCGGGACCGCGACCGAGTACTACACGGCGTACGAGTTCAAGCCGACCCAGCGACTCGCCGAGCAGGCGCAGACCGGCGCCGGCACGCTTGTGATCGGCGGGCTCGGGCTGGGCATGCTCTCCACGGTGATTCCGCTGCTCACGATCGCGGCGGCCATCTGGATCACGTACGAGCTGGCGGGGCTCTACGGCATCGCCCTGGCCGCCGTCGGCATGCTGTCCACGCTGGGCGTCACGCTCGCGAGCGACGCCTACGGTCCGGTCGCCGACAACGCCGGTGGGATCGCCGAACAGGCCCATCTCCCACCGGAGGTACGCGAGCGCACCGACGCCCTGGACTCGCTCGGGAACACCACGGCGGCCACGGGCAAGGGCTTCGCCATCGGCTCAGCTGTGCTGACGGCACTTGCGCTGATGGTGACCTACGCGCAGGTCACGGGGATCGAAGTGCTCAACCTGATCGAGGTCGAGGTCCTGATTGGCCTGCTCATCGGCGCCCTGATGCCGTTCATCTTCGCCGCGTTGACGATGGGTGCAGTCGGCCGCGCCGCCATGGCGATGGTGAACGAGGTGCGGCGCCAGTTCCGCGAGCACCCCGGCATCATGGACGGCACGGAGCAGCCCGACCCGGCGCTGGCGGTCGCAATCGCCACGACGGGGGCCCTCCGCGAGATGGTGGTGCCCGGCCTGCTCGCCGTGGTCGTGCCCGTGGCTGTCGGGGCGCTCATCGGCGCCGAGGCGCTCGGCGGCCTGCTCGCCGGCTCCATCGCCACGGGCGCTCTGCTCGCACTGATGATGGCGAACGCCGGGGGTGCATGGGATAACGCCAAGAAGTACATCGAAACCGGGAAGCTCGGCGGAAAGGGCTCGGAGGCGCACAAGGCCGCCGTCGTGGGCGACACCGTCGGCGACCCCTTCAAGGACACATCGGGACCGGCGCTCAACATCCTGCTCAAGCTGATGGCGATCGTCGCGGTCGTGTTCGGGCCACTCTTCCTTTAGCCTGCTTGCTCGGCGAGCCTCACGCGGCCCGCCTCCTCACGGAGCACCGGCCGCGCTGCGTTTGTGCCCCCTGCGGCGGCCCGTCAGTCGGCGCCGGCACCGACTGATGGGGTCGCATCCGAGCGAGCGCCTCGGGGTTCCCGAGGCGTGGGTTGTGGGCATGTCCCCGCTGGGCGCCTGCGGCGCGCGCGCAAGGCCATGCGTGCGCCAGGCGGACCGCGGGCGACCCCTGACGCGCCGGTCACTCCAGAAGCCCGTCCGTCCTGCCGAACATTCAGAGGCAGGGTCGTTCCGCGTGCAGCGGAGTCCGGCCCGCCGAACCGAGACACGGACGCGCGGAGGATGCAGCATGTCGAAGGGCTGGAGCGTGGGAGCAGTTGCCGACGACCTGCTGCAAGTCGGGTCGTTGAATGACGGCGTCGACAGCGGGAGCGACGTCTCGCTCGCGCCGGCGCGCCGCATTGAGCTCCTCGCCTATTTCAGCGGCGCGTTCGACCTCGCGGAGTCGCAGCCGGTGGGCCATGCCTGCCGCGTCGCCCACTTCGCGCTCGGGATCGCGGATGTCTTCGGGATGACGTCCGTCGAGCGCCGGCGTGTGCTCGGCGCAGCCCTGCTGCACGACGCCGGCGTCGCCGTGCGCACGGGCGCGGGGCACCTCGAAGGCGGCGCGTGGGTCGCGGAGCGCTTCGGGCTGGACGAAGGCGTCAAGAACGCGATTCGCCACACGCACGAGCGCTGGGACGGCCAGGGTCGCCCGAACGCCCTGAGCGGCGACGCCATTCCCCTCGAAGCGCTGATCGTCTCCGCCGCCCACTGGGCGAGCGACCAGGTGGAAGGGCCGCAGAACCCGCTGCGGGCGCGCACGCTGCTCCAGCGCGCCTGCCCGGCCGACGTCGAGCCCTTCGTCGGGCCCGAAATCAGCGCCGCGCTGTCCAGCGTGTTGCGCGACGACCGCACGTGGATCGCCATGTGGTCGCCGAAGTTGCCGATGCTCGTCGCAGCGGCGGGCGCCGGCGAAGGCCGGCCGAGTCTGAAGCGAGTCGACATGGCCGTCGCTGCCATGGGCGAGGTGATTGACGCCGCGATCCGCGAGCCGGGCCGTTCGCGCCGCGTGTCCGAGCTTGCCGTCGCGCTCGGCGCGGGCCTGGAGCTGCCGGCAGCGAACCGCCGCGGGCTCGCGCTGGCGGGACACCTCCTGGACCTGGGGCAGCTGGGCGTGCCGCGACACATCACCGAGAAGCCCTCGATCCTCAGCGTCGACGAGATGGAGCAGATGCGCCGTCATCCCGGTCTCGGCGCCCGCATGCTCGAGTCTGCTCCCGGCCTCGACGGCATCGGCGGCTGGATCGAAGGGCACCACGAGCGACTCGACGGCCGCGGCTATCCCGGAATGCTCGCCACGACCGAGATCCCGCTCGAAGCGCGCATCCTCGCGGTCGCCGACGCATACTGCGCGTTGCGCGCGGACCGCCCGTTCCGCTCTGCGCTTTCACGGCTAGAGTCTGTTGCGCTCGTGCGCGCCGGCGCCGGCACGCAGTTCGACGGTCGCGTGGTGAGTGTGCTCGGGGGCGCGCTCGACGTGTGCGAGCCCCGCTGGGCGAGCCAGCCGGGCGTGGCGCAGACGCCGCGCAGCCGCGCCGTCGCGCCGGCAAGGGTGCGCCGCGGCGCCTAGCGCCGGCGGCACACCCGGCGTGCCTCCTTGCTAGATCCGTTCGAAGCGACTGACGTCGAGCACGAACACGATCGCGCCGCCGACGCGCACCTCGATCGGTTCCGCGCTGAAGCTCCCGTCGCCGAGAAACGGAAGCGTCTGCACAGGCACGAACTCCTTGCGCGCGTGACAGACCGCGTTCACCTCGGCGATCAGTTCGTCGACGCGTTCGTCCGTGACGCCGCTGAAGATCGTGACGTTCCCGCGCCGCAGGAAGCCGCCCGTCGACCCGATCTTGGTCGCAGGGAACTCACGTTCCACGAGGCGCTCCATCAGCCGGTCGGCGTCGGTGTCGGCGACGACCATCATCACCAGCTTCGTCGGGCTCCCCGCCTGCTGTGTCACGGTCGGCGCTCCGTGGTTCCCGCTGCCGCGCTGCGCACGGAGTACGCCGAGACGAGCACCGCGGCGGTCACGCCGATCGCGACCCCCAGCGTCATCAGCACCAGCCTTCCCATCGTTGCCCCCTTGCTGCCGCCCCCCGAGCGCGGCCGGGCACCTGAGCGGCGCTCGCAGCGGCGCCCGCGCTTGCCGGCGGGCGCTTTGGACGCGCGCCGCGCCACATAGTACCCGCGCCCGCGTCGTGTTGAGGGCAATGGGGCCCGATGTTACGCTCCCCGTTCCGAACGCATCCAGCGTTACGGACACCCCGGGAGCGACATGACGAACACGGACGCGCCGGCCTCCGAAATGAAGGCCGACCTTGAAACGCTGACTTCGCTCGCCAAGCGCCGCGGCTTCGTTTTCCCATCATCGGAGATCTACGGCGGCTTCGAAGCCACCTACGATTACGGTCCCCTCGGCGTTGCGATGCGACGCAACATCCGCGACTCGTGGTGGCGCGCGATGGTCCAGGAGCGCGGCGACATCGTCGGCATCGAGGCCGCGATCATCACCACGCCGCGCGTGTGGGAGGCCTCCGGCCACGTCGAGGTCTTCCACGACCCGATGGTGGACTGCCTCGAGTGTCACGCGCGCCTGCGCGCCGACCACATCGAGAACGCCACATGCCCCGAGTGCGGGACGGTCGGTCGTTTCACCGAGCCGCGCAACTTCAACCTGATGCTGCGCACAAACGTCGGACCGGTCGAGGAGGGCACGCCCGCCTATCTGCGTCCGGAAACGGCGCAGGGCATGTTCGTGAACTTCGAGAACGTGCAGCAGACGACGCGCAAGCGTCTCCCCTTCGGGATCGCGCAGATCGGCAAGTCCTTCCGCAACGAGATCACCGTCAAGCAGTTCATCTTCCGCACGCGCGAGTTCGAACAGATGGAGATGGAGTTCTTCTGCCATCCGGCCCACTCGCTGACGTGGCACGGGTACTGGAAGAAAGAACGCCTGCGCTGGCACTACTCGCTCGGCATCCGTCCGAGGCACCTGCGGCTGCGTGATCACACGGCCGAGGAACTCTCGCACTACTCGAAGGCCACGTCGGACGTGGAGGTCCACTACCCGTGGGGCTGGGGCGAGCTCGAAGGCATCGCGCACCGCGGCGACTACGACCTGCGCCAGCACGCGCAACACTCGGGCAAGTCGCTGAGCTACTTCGACCCTGACACGAACGAGCACGTGATCCCGCACGTCGTCGAACCGGCGGTCGGCGTCGATCGCGTCATGCTCACACTGATGATGGACGCATACGACGAGGAGACGCTCGAGGGCGGCGAAACGCGCGTCGTGCTGCGCTTCGCGCCCGATGTCGCACCGGTGGCAGTCGCCGTGCTGCCGCTCTCGCGCAACGACCGGCTCGTGCCTACGGCGCATCGCGTCTGGGATGTGCTGCGCCCGAACTTCCGCACCCAATACGACGACGCGCAGTCGATCGGCCGCCGGTACCGCCGCCAGGACGAGATCGGGACTCCGCTGTGTGTCACCATCGATTTCGACACGATCGACGACGATGCGGTCACGATTCGCGATCGCGATACGATGTCCCAGGTGCGCGTCCCGGTGACCGGCCTGATCGACGAGCTCCGGACGAGGCTCGATGCGATGCGCCCGCGCATTCCGTCCATCGATGAGATTGAGGTGTGACCCTGACCGCGCAACGCCCCCGCCTTCGCATGCTCCACACCTCGGACGTTCACCTCGGTGCGTACGACTCCGGCTCGATCGATCTGCGCGAGCGCCTGCACGACACCTTTCGCGGCGTGATCGACGTCGGCCTGCGGGAGCGCGTCGACTTCATGGTGATCGCGGGCGACTTCTTCGACAACGCGCGCGTGCGCGAGGAGACGCTGAAGTACGCGGGCGAGCAACTCGCGCGGCTGGGGCGGCCGGTGGTGATCGCGCCCGGCAATCACGATCACGTGGGCCCGGGATCTGTGTATGACCGCTACGACCTCGAGGCGGTCGCGCCCGGGCTGCGCATCCTCCGCGCGCCCTCGGGCGAGAGCGTCACGGTCGACGGCCTGTCGGTCGACGTGTGGGGCCGCGCCCACACCGAGCAGGATCCCGGCTTCACCCCCTTCAACGCCATGCCGGTCCGCGGCGACGCCGCGTGGCAGATCGGCGCCGGGCACGGACACTTCCTGCATCCGCGCGCGTTGCTCCACCACTCCTTCCACATCCGTGCGGAGCATCTCGAGGCCTCCGATCGCGACTACATCGCGCTGGGCCACTGGGAGCAGCTCACACGCGTGGCGGCCGGGCCACGCACGGTCGCGGCGTACTCCGGTGCGCCGGAGCCGCTCGGTCACTCGCAGAGCGTGGGCGGCCGCGTCCTGATCGTCGACCTCATGGAGGACGGCTCGGTCCGCCTCACGGCGCACTCCGTCGAAGAGGCTTCGCCGATCGCCCACGACGACCTCCCGTACCTCGAGGGCATCTCGCCCGACATCAGCTGAAACGCTCAGTGCCCGGAGACCCCTCGATCGGGCACGCCCGCGGACGCGGAGGTGATCGACGAGACCTCCGTCGCCGCGCACCGTCTCGCCTACCGTGGCATCGCGCCCGACCGCTATCTCGCGCGGCACGACCCGACGGTGCGCGCGAGCGAATGGCGGGAGTTCCTCGCCGACCGGCCGGCTCGTTGCGCTTCTGGCTGATCGAGCGGGCGGGCACGCCCGCCGGCTTCTGTGGGACGCACGCGGCGCGCGGCTCCGGAGCCGGCGTCGGGAGCCGGCTCCTTCAGGGCGCGCTCTGCGCGGCGCCGTAACGCGCGAGCTCGCGGGCGAGGTCCAGCGGGCGCACGATCGCGCGGCGGTCGTACTCGGCCCATGCCTCGCGCGGCACCATCCACATCACCTCGAACTCGTTGCCGTCCGGGTCCTTGCCGTAGAGCGACTTCGTGGCGCCGTGGTCGCTCATGCCGCCGAGCGCATCCACCTCGGCGAGCACGGCAGCCGCGCGCGCGAGCTCCTCGATCGTCTGCACTTCCCACGCGAGGTGGTACAGGCCGGTCGCCCCGCGCGGGGGCGAGGGTGCATCGGCACCGACTGACATCAGGCCGAGGTCGTGATGGTTCATGGAGCCGGCCGCGCGCAGGAACGCCATCTGTCCGAACTCGCGGGCGATCTCCTCGAAGCCGAACACGCGACGGTAGAACGCGACCGATCGATCGAGATCGCGGACGTACAGGACGGCGTGGTTCAGGCGGGCGACGGCGATGGAGTCGGCCATGGCGGATGCCCCTCCCCGGGGATGCAGCCGGTGTGACGGTCGCGCACGATCGTAGCCCGCCACGCGACGCGCGACGCGGCACGAAAGAGGCGCCCCGTTGGGCGCCTCGCGACGGTCGAACGTCAGCCGGGCGGCTACGCGGGGACTTTGGCCCGCGCCGCGTCCTTGTCCTGGTACCAGAGGCGGTTGATCTCGTCGTAGAGCTTCTGGTCCTCGGGCACGTCGTCCTCGGCGAAGATGGCCGAGACGGGGCAGGCGGGTTCGCACGCGCCGCAGTCGATGCACTCGTCCGGGTCGATGTAGAGCATCCGATCGGTGCCCTCTTCGAAGTGAATGCAGTCGACGGGGCAGACGTCCACGCACGACTGATCCGTGACGTCGATGCACGGCTGCGTGATGATGTAGGTCATTTCCCGGCGCGTCCCTTCCGGTGACTGCGTGCGGTGCCGCGACCCGCCAACGGCGATCTCGCGCAGCGTTTTCGGCGATTCTATGGACCGCCCCGCGTTCTACACAAGGCGAACGAGCCCCCCTCGGGCCGCCGGGCGTGGGGTCAAGACGGAGGGGGCAAGACGAACTCGGGCGTGGACGACGGCCGCAGCAGGTTCGAGGTCAATGAAGCGTCGCACCCCGACGAGAACCCGGCGATCCCCGAACCGCTGATCGCGATCGTGGGGTAGGCGGCGGACGGGACCGCCGCCTCGGCGTCGAAGATCAGCAGCGTGTAGTCGGCGAGCCGCCAGAACTCCGCGAAGCCGCGCGGTGGCGCGGTGACCGCGTAGAGCCGCGGCGCCATGCGCGCAAGCGTGTCAGCGAGCGCGCCGAACTCGGCTTCGCGCAGGTATCCCCCCTCGCAGCCGGTCACCGGGAGCACGGGCACGAGCGTGCCGGGCGCTTCGCCGTCGAGGCAGAGTGGCGGCGAACCCAGGCCGATCGCTTCGGCAACGCAGCCGATGAGCACCGGGTCGAACGACTCGAGTAGCCGCGCCCTGTCGCCGTTCGAGATCGCCACGATCGCGCGATCGACGACGGGGATCCCGGACCACGTGGGTCCGTGACTGCTGGGTGCGTCGGCGAACGGCCCGACCAGCACGGTGGGCGGATAGAGCCACTCCGGCCGCCCGTCTCCGCACGACTGCAGCAGGCCGGTGATCGCATCGCCGTCCACGACGAGCCCGAGCGACGCCCAGTTGTATCTCCGTGTTTCGCGCGAGAGCAGGACGAGGATGTCCCCCGCTGCCGCGTATCCGGCGGGGAGCGCGGCGATCGCATGCAGGGCGAACGCAGGCCCCTCGAGCAGCGAAGCCAGCTCGCCGCGCGCCGCATCGAGATCGGCGAGGCGCACATGCCCGCACTCGGCCACGGCCACGGACGAGACGAGCTCACCTTCTGCGCGCCCGCCGTCGCACCGTGGCGCGGCGAACGGCGGCGCCTCGCCGGCATCGCACGCGACATCGCTGGCGCGCAGCCGCCGCGTGAGCGCGCCCGCGATGCCGGCGAGCGCCTCCGCGACGATGGTGTCGAGCGCCGCGCGACCGGTCGCGGGCGGGTTGGCGTGGAGGGCGACCGGCGGCGGCAGGTCCGCGACCGGCGGGAGCAGCAAGTAGCGCTCGACCTGGGTGAGCGGCGGCTCGAACAGGACATCCGCGAAGCCGCAGTATGTCGACGCGCCGGTGATGCGCTTGCCCGTCACGTCGATCCGCCACGCACGAGCCGTCGCGGCGGCGCCGCTGCGGCGCCCATGGCCGAAGACGAGCGTGTACTGGTCGTGCCGACCCGCGGCGTCCGCCTGTGCCGGCGCAAACGCCGAGTGCAACGGCGGGCGCGCCCCGGCGAATGCCGCGGCCATCGCGGCGGCGTCCAGCGGGCGGGCCCGCGCCGCTGTGCAATCGACGATGCCGTCCCACGCGACGGCGGCAAGCGCGGCGATCACGGCAGGGTCGAAGCGAAGGGTGGCGTCGATCGTCGCGTCGACCGCCGGGATGCCGCTGCGGCCGGACGGCGCGTGTGCCAGGGCGTCGACGGCGACGCTGGCGTTCACCGCCAACACGGGCGCGTCCGTGCCGGGCGCGCGCACCAGCGGCGCGCCAACCGACGCGGGCGCCGAGAATGCCCCGTCGCCGGCCCGCGATCGCGTGGCGGCGAACGCCGTGCCCGCGCTCACGAGCGCGAGCGCGACCGGCAGGAGGGCGCGCAGCACGCGGCGCCCGGCGTCG
>JBBDXH010000121.1:0-4006 GCA_040902395.1 Dehalococcoidia bacterium | reverse complement strand
CGCGTCGATCTGCGCGAGCGCGCCGAGCACGGCACGCAATCCGCCAGCTCGCCGCACCGGGCCGGCCACGGCGGCCGCGCCCGGCGCGCCGGCGAACAGCGCGGCCGGCAGCGCGAGCATCACCAGCACGGCGACGAGCGCGCGCAGGGCGGCACGCCAGCCGAGCAGCTCAATCAGCGCGCCGGCGAGCGGGTAGAAGAGCGGACTCGCGAGCGCGCCGAGCAGCGTGAGCACCGAGAGGGCCGCCGCCCGGCGGCGCGGATAGAGCCGCGAGACTGCCGCCATCGTCACCGGGTAGTACAGGCCGCCGCCCACGGCCGCCGCGCCGAGCCCCCACAGCACGACGAACGCCGCCGGCGCGGTGCTCCACGACGACGCGCTGAGCAGCGTCGCGCCGATCGCCAACGCCCCGAGCAGCACCGGTCGCGAGCCGATGCGGTCGAGCGTGTACCCGCTCGCGACGGCCGCCGGCCCGGAGAGCAGCACCCCCACCGAGAACGCCGCGGCGAGCGTGCCTGTGCTCCACTGCGTGTCGCGCCCGATCGCCGGCACCAGCACGCCGATCGCGTACTGCACGACGCCGTACGCGCCGATCGTGGCGACGCCGAGCAGCACCGCCGCGCGCCACTCGACGATCCATCGCGCAACGAAGCGAGGTCCCACGCGTACTCACATCCCGCGCGCCGCCGGGCGCGGCCGAAGCATCGAGTACCGATCGCGCTCGGTCCAGCGCGGACCCTCACACCCAACGCCCGCTCCCGTGATCGGGAGCCAGGGAGGAGCGCGCACGAGGCGACGCACCATCGTGTGTGACTCCGTGGCAGACCGTCCGGGTTCGACCGCGACCCGTCGTCTCGAATGAACCTGGCGACGGACGTGCGCCGCGGTCCGAGCGGTCGCTCACCGAGTGGGCGGACCGTGCTAGAACGCCCGGGACCGCGAGGATCGCAGGCCCATCGAGCGGCCTGCGGAGGGGGCAGATCGCGCGCTCACCGGAGCGAGGAGTCCTTCCGCTCCGACGGAAGGACGAGGAGCGCAGGCAGATAGGGAGTGCTTCCGGCCCTGCGGAAGGACGACCGGTAGCGTGAGAGGAAACGCTCATGGGCAGGCTCGACGGCAAGGTCGCGATCATCACGGGAGGCGCATCCGGTATGGGCGAAGCCACTGCGCGGCTGTTCGTGCGCGAGGGCGCGCGCGTCGTGATCGGCGACATCCAGGTCGACAAGGCGCGCGCCGTCGCGGGCGCACTCGGCGACGCGTGCGTCGCCATCCCCGTGGACGTGACGAGCGGCGAGGACGTGCAGTCGCTCGTACGCACGGCGGTGTCGACCTTCGGGCGGCTCGACGTCGTCTACAACAACGCCGGCGGCGGGCCGCGCCCAGAGTCGCGCGCGCAGTCCGGCGTCGGCGGCGCGATCGCCGACATGAGCGAAGAGGCGTGGGATGCCACCGTCGACCTCAACCTCAAGAGCGTCTTCCTCGGCATGAAGCACGCCATCCCCCAGCTGATCGCCAACGGCGGCGGCTCGATCATCTCGACCGCGTCCGTGTCGGCATACATGGGGATGCGCGGGCAGGGCGCGTACGGCGCCGCCAAGGGCGGCGTCGTCCAGCTCACGCGCGTGGCCGCCATCGAGTACGCCGCGCAGGGCATCCGCGTGAACTGCATCTGCCCCGGCGCCACGCTCACCCCGCTGCTCTACGACTTCCCCGGCCGCGAGCAGTCGCGCGACGAGCTGGAGGCCACGCTGCGTGTGACGCAGCCGATCCCCCGCGCCGGGCTCGCCGAAGACATTGCCCACGCGGCGCTCTGGCTCGCGAGCGACGAGTCGTCGTTCGTCACCGGCCAGGCGATCGTGGTCGACGGCGGCTGGATGGCGTCGTCCCGCATGCCGGGCGCGGGCTACGGCACGCCGCGTGGTGACGCAGGCGCAGAGTAGCCGCGCCGCCCTGCCGGGACGGCGGCTGCCTGTGCTCCACTGGATCGCGGTCGTCGCGCCGCGGGAGGAGCTGACATGGCATCCGACTTCAAGCAGTTCTTGCTCAGAGGAAACGTCGTCGACCTCGCCGTCGCCGTGGTCATCGGCGTCGCGTTCGGGGCAGTGGTGACCTCACTCGTCGAGAACCTGATCACGCCCTTGATCGCCGCGATCTTCGGGGAGCCGGACTTCTCGGCGCTCAGCTTCACGATCAACGGTGCGGTCTTTGGCTACGGCGCTTTCCTCAACGCGCTGATCGCCTTCATCACGATTGCGGCAGCGGTGTTCTTTTTCGTCGTCCGGCCGATCAACGCCGTGGTCTCGCGATCGCGGCAGGAACCCACGCCGGACCCGACGACCAGGAAGTGCCCTGAGTGCCTCAGTGAGATCCCGATCGCGGCGAGGCGGTGTGCGCACTGCGCGATCGTCGTGGAGGCAGCCGCGTAGCCGTCGTGCGGCGCGCCGGATCCGCGATGCCGCTACGCCCCCGGAGCCGGGCCGGCCGCGGGCCCGCGCGTGAAGGTGGCCGGCTCGCCGGCGCGGTTGCGCGTGAAGAAGAGGGCAGCCGTCGCGGCCGCGACCGCGATCACCGCTGTGCCCTGGCCGGCGAGCACGGCGCGCTCCCCGACCGCGTCCGCGAGCGCGCCGATGGGGAGCGCGATCAGGCCGTTCGCGCCCCACGCCAGCGTCATGATCGACATCACGCGACCGTGGTAGGGGGCCTCGGTCTCGAGCATGAGCAGCGAGTTGTTCATGAGCTGGAAGCCGCCCATGCCCGCGCCGATCACCACCACCACGGCGAAAGCGAGCGCCATGCTCGGCGTGACCGCGAGCGCGAGCAGCGAGAGCCCGAAGACCACGCCGCCGCCGAACATCAGCGGCCACGCGTGGCGTCCGCCGGCCGACCCCGCGAGCGTGATCGCCGCCGCGAACCCGCCGATCGCGGAGACGCCCATGAGCGGGCCAACCATGCGCGCGGGCTGTCCGAGCTCGTGCTCGAGTAGACCGGGGAGCACCGCCTGGAAGGAGAAGCCGGCCATCACTGTGGCGACGAAGCCGGTCGCGAGCAGCATGCGTCGCCGGTTGGCGGCAACGTGCCGCATCCCGGCGCCGAGCTCGAAGATCAGCGAACCGGCGCGCACGCGCGCCACCCCGGGCGGCAGGCCGCGCAACGACACGAGCACGTACACGAAGAGCGCGGTCATCACGAAGTACGCGCCGCCGGCGCCGATCATCGTGATGCCGATCAGCACGCCGGCGGTGAGCGGCGAGACGATGCGCGCGAAGGTCTGCGAGAGCTGGCTGAGCGCGATCGCGTTCGCGAGCGCGCGCACAGGCACGAGCTCGCCGATGTATGCCTGGCGCGCCGGTCCGATCACGGTGAAGCCAAGCCCCATGATGAACGTGCCGAGCGCGAGCCAGAACACGGTGATCGTGCCCGTGACCACGAGCACCCCGAGCACGGCGTAGATCAGCCCGATCCCGCCCTGCGCGACGAACAGCACGGTGCGCTTCGAGAGCCGGTCGGCGAGCACGCCCCCGAACGGGCCGAGCACCAGCATCGCCGCCCCGCTCCCGAGCGACACGATGCCGACGGCCGTGTTCGTCCCCGCGATGTCGAACGCGACCACGCTCTGCACGGTCCAGGACATCGTGAACGCGAGCATGGCCGCCGTTGAGCCGAGGAAGAGCACGCGGTACTCGGGAATGTCGAGCGCCGCGAACGTGCGCCGGGTCCACGATCGCATCGCGTGTGGCCTGTCGGGTGAGGCGAGCGGTGTGTGTTCGGGGACGAGTGTAGGTGGCTATGAGGAGTCGGAGATCGGGCGCAGCTGACGCAGCGCGCGGCTGCGATCCGTCCGTGGCGGCGCTCCCTCCATTCGTGGTGAGTCTTTGTGTCCGGGCGGACGTCGCCGTTGGCGTGAAATAGCACCGCGCTCCGTCCCTCCGTTCGCCCTGAACAACGTGAAGGGCAGGGTTCGGGGCGCAGCTGCTGAGCGGACCGTGCCCTTCACGTTGTTCAGGGC
>JBBDXH010000120.1:0-4009 GCA_040902395.1 Dehalococcoidia bacterium | reverse complement strand
CGTTGACGGCGGTTCGGGGCGACCGTAGCCTCGCAGTGAGTCACTTCGCGTACATGACTGACGTTGATCGGGAGTAGTACGCCGCTACGCGGGGCCCAGAGAGCCGGGGCAAGGTGGAAGCCCGGCGCCCGTCGAGCAGCGGCCGAATGGACCCGGGAGTCTCGACCCGAACCGTTCGCCTTTCGCCCCGGCGAAGGGCAGACCCGGTAGGCGTCGACGGTGCGGGCGCCGTTATCCAGGCCCAGGACGTACGTCCATCCGCGCGCGGCGACGCTGCGCCGGACCGGGCCGCGATCCGAATGAGTTCCTCCCGTCGAGGGAGGATGATGTGGGTGGCACCGCGAGGACCATCGCCCCACGGGCGGTGGTCCTTTGTTTTTGGTGACGGATCAGCGACGAGATGAGGAGCAGCGAAGATGTCGATCTTCACCACCCACCCGGGCCGGGCGATGCTGAACGGGCCGGAGCGCTGGTGGTGGTGCGCGCTTCGCGGCTCCAACGGCGATCCCGTCCGTCACGCAATCGAGGTCTCCCATGCGCGGTGATTACACGCCTTCCCTGGCCGACGTCCGGCGACTCGCCGGTCGAGGCAACATCGTCCCGGTCTATCGCGAAGTCCGCGCGGATCTCGAGACGCCGGTATCCGCCTTCCTCAAGGTCGCGCGCGGGCCGTACTCGTTCCTGCTGGAATCGGTCGAGGGCGGAGAGCGCATGGGA
Organism: Dehalococcoidia bacterium; assembly: GCA_040902395.1. GTDB lineage: Bacteria > Chloroflexota > Dehalococcoidia > UBA2979 > UBA2979 > VGNK01. The sequence continues at coordinate 3,292 of JBBDXH010000120.1, read as the reverse complement.
CGCTACTCGTTCATCGGCACCGAGCCCTATCGCGTGCTCGCCTGCGAGCACGCGGACGGCGACCCCCTGACCGAGGTCGAGCGTGAGCTGGGTCGGTTCCGCGCGGTTCCCGTGCCGGGACTGCCACGCTTCCACGGCGGCGCGGTCGGCTACCTCGGCTACGAGGCGGTCACGCACTTCGAGGCCCGGGTGCCGCTCGCCGGTGCGGACGTGCTCGGCATCCCGGAGTCGTGGCTGATGTTCGCGGACACGATGCTCGTGTTCGATCACCTCCAGCACACGATCAAGGTCGTCGCACACGTCCGGCTCGACGGCGACGTCGACGCCGCGTACGAGCAGGCGCGTCACAAGATCGACCAGCTGGTCGGCCGCCTGGAGGTGCCGCTCGGACCGCTGCCGTACGTGCCGTTCAGCGGCAAGGCGGGGCAAGCGGTGCAATCGAACTGGGAGCGCGCTGATTACCTCGCCGGCGTTGCGCGCATCAAGCAGTACATCACGGCCGGCGACATCATCCAGGCGGTGCTCTCGCAACGCTTCACACGGGAAACCGGGGCGCATCCGTTCGAGGTCTACCGCAGCCTGCGCACGATTAACCCATCGCCGTACATGTACTACCTCCAGTTCGGCGAGACGACGATCGTGGGTGCGTCGCCCGAACTGCTGGTCAACGTCGAGGACGGCGTGGTGGAGGTTCACCCGATCGCCGGGACGCGTCCTCGTGGCGCGACGCCGCTCGACGACGAACGGCTGGCCGAGGAGCTGATCCACGATCCGAAGGAGATCGCCGAGCACATCATGCTGCTCGACCTCGGCCGGAACGATGTCGGCCGCGTGGCCGAGGCCGGGAGCGTGGAGGTCACACAGCAGCTCGACCTCGAGTACTACTCGCACGTGATGCACATCGTCAGTCACGTGCGCGGCAGGCTGCGCAGGGGCATGACCCCGTACGACGCGCTGCGCGCCGGCTACCCCGCCGGCACGGTCAGCGGCGCGCCGAAGATCCGCGCGATGGAGATCATCGCCGAGCTCGAGCCGGACCAACGCGGGCCGTACGCCGGCGCCGTCGGCTTCTTCGACCTGTCTGGCAACATTGAGACGTGCATCACCATTCGCACGCTCGTCATGCAGGACGGGCTCGCTCACGTGCAGGCGGGCGGCGGCATCGTCTACGACTCGGACCCGGTGAAGGAGTTCGAGGAATGTCAGCACAAGGCGCGCGCGCTGCTGGCAGCAATCGACGATGCCGAAGGCGGCGAGGGCGGCGCGCCCGCAGCGAGTCTGGGGTACTGAGATGACGAGATCAGACCAATCGCTGGCCGGGCCGCTGCTCACGGCCGGCGTCGTACTGATGCGCGACGACGACGCGATCCTGCTCGTGCGTCACGCCGCGCGCGGCGACGATCGCGGGGACGTCGGCCCGCTCGACGAGCGGTGGACGCTCCCGCTCTCGGGCATCGCCACTCACGAGACGGCGGAGGCCGCCGTGGAGCGGGTGTGTCGCGATCAGCTGCACATCGTGCCGGGCGCGTTCGAGTTCAACGACACGATCTATCTCGTCGGCCGCGATGGCTCGCGCTTCATCGTCAACGCCTTCCTGTGCGTCGAGTGGCGCGGCGAGCCGCGCACGAGCGCGCGCGACTACGCGGACGCGGCATGGGTCGCGCCCGCGCGCGCGCTCGAGATCGAAGGCGAGCTGGTCGAGGGACTGGAGGCGTGGCTCGCCGGCGCCTTCGGCCGGGAGGCGGCCGAGGCGACGCCCGAGGCGCTCGCGGTCGAGCTCGAGGATGCGCACGAGCAGTTGCTCGCGGCGCTGGAGGGGATCCCGCTGCCCATGCGGCACGAGCCGCTCGCCGGCGACTGGTCGGCGCTCGATGCGATCGCGCACGTCGCGGACGCCGAGGCGTACTACGCCATGGAGACGCGCCGTGTGCTCGACACGCCGGGCCACACGTGGCGCCCGTTCAACGACGCGCAGTGGGACGTCGCGCGCGCGCTGTACGCGCGCAACCACGAGCCCGAAGATCCGGCCGCCGTGCGCGCCCGCCTCGCCGCGGTGCGCGCGGAGACGCGCCGCTGGCTGACGTCGCTCACGCCGGCGGATCTCGCCGCGTTCGGCAATCACGCCCAGCGCGGCGCCGTCCAGGTCGCCGACCGCATCGCGAAGATGACGAACCACGTACGCGAGCACGCGGAACAGCTGCGGGCGATGGCGCGCGCCGCGCGCGCGCTCGGGTCCGCGCAGTCAGCCGAGGAGGCATGACCATGCCGCTCCTGCTCATCGACAACTACGACTCGTTCACGTTCAACCTCTACCAGTACCTGTGCGAGCTCGGGGCAGACGTCGAGGTGCACCGCAACGACGAGATCACCGTCGAGGACTGCCTCGCGATGTCGCCCGAGCGCGTCGTGATCTCGCCCGGCCCATGCACCCCGAAGGAGGCCGGCATCTCGGTCGCCCTGGTCACGGCGTTCGCGGGGAAGGCGCCGTTCCTCGGCGTCTGCCTTGGCCACCAGTGCATCGGCGAGGCGTTCGGCGGCGACATCGTCTCGGCCGGCGAGATCATGCACGGCAAGACCTCGCAGATCACGCACGATGGCCGCGGCGTGTTCGCGGGTCTGCCGAATCCCTTCGAGGCCATTCGCTACCACTCGCTCGCGATCGAGCCGTCGACGCTGCCGGACGTGCTCGAAGTGAGCGCGCGGGCCGAGTCCGGCGTGATCATGGGCGTGCGGCACCGCACGGTTCCTGCGATGGAGGGCGTGCAGTTTCACCCCGAGTCGATCATGACGAAGCCGGGGCACGATCTGCTGCGCAACTTCCTGCGGATGGGCGTGCCCCTGGCCACGCCTTCCGGCCGGTAGCGGAGGCGGCGAGCGGGTCCGGAGGCGGGGCTCTCGACCCGCGCCGCGGTGCCGATCGCCGCGGTCGTGACGAGGGCGTGTGGTATCCGCGGTCGGCGGCGCGGTTCGCCATCCGCGGCCCGCGCAGTCCGAGCGTGTTGTGTGTCACGATCCGGACCGCGGCGGTCCACGCCGCGACCCGCGACGAAGGAGCGTGTTCCCGTGATCAAGGAAGCGATCGCCGCGATCGTCGAGCAGGAGCGCGATCTCACCGAGGCGGAGGCCTTCTCCGTGATGAGCGAGATCATGCGCTCCGGTCGCGATCCCGCACTCGGCGAAGAGGGCGAACGGGCGACCGAGGCGCAGTTCGGGGCATTCGTCACCGCGCTGCGCATGAAGGGCGAAAGCGTCGGCGAGATCACGGGCATGGCCCGCGCGATGCGCTCGGCGG
>JBBDXH010000119.1:0-4034 GCA_040902395.1 Dehalococcoidia bacterium | reverse complement strand
CGATCGGGAAACGCGCGGACCTCGTGCATCCATCCGAGACCCGCGGCAACCACGCCGCAGCCCCGTTCGTCCTGAGCCTGTCGAAGGGCGAACCGGTCGCCCCGACGCACCTCGGCCCGAGCGCAGGCGGACGCGGATCTCACGCGCGCGGACGGCAGCATCACGCCCCCGGCGCGGTCCGCAAGAACCGCGCGCGTCGCAACACTCACTCGTGCGCTCATTGCGTCGACACCCGCGCCTGCGTGGCGACGACGTTGACGGGCCCCTGCGGCAGCTGCTCCGGCGAGAGGCAGAGCCCCGTGCTGCCCTGGCTGAGCGTCGGCCCGCCGCTGACCGTCACGCGCATGTCCGGGACGATCCAGCGCACGGTCACGCACGGGCTCGGCTTGGGCCCGGGCAGCGTGAACGGACAGCCCGCGACCACGAACGTGTCGGTCGCGCGCGCGATGAACGCGCCCGCCTGCGTCCTGGCGTTCGTGCTGATGATGTTGACCTGGCCACCGTGCGGGCACATCAGCGTCGAGGCGATCGTGATCGCGTTGCCGGCCATCAGACGACATCCAGCGCGCCCGAGTTCACGGAGAACTTCGCCGGCGTGACCTCCGCCTTGGTGGCGCCCGCCTCGCTCACCACGCCACTGCTGCCCACGGTGTGCGTCGCGCCGCCCGCCTCGGTCTTCACCTCGTTCGTCATCGTCACGACCGCCTGCTTCGAGGTCTCGACCTTGAGCTCGGTCGCGGCGTCGTCGAGCCGGATGGTGTGCTCGGCGGTCTTCCAGATCTTCACGTCGGCGCCGCCGCTGTCGGGCAGCTCGCCGTCCGCCCAGAAGCAGCCGGTCCAGATCGCGTAGGACGGATCGCCGCCTTCGAACTCGACCCAGACGCCGGTGCCGGGCTCGGGCAGCGCGTAGAAGCCGACGCCCGCGCCCGCGTACGGCACGCACGGCATCGCCCACACCTCGGCGTCGCCGAGCACCGCCGGCACGCGCACGCGCAGCCGCGCCCGGTTCGTCGCGTCCGCGTTGTCGGAGACGGTGCCCCGATACTTGCCGAAGTAGTGCGTGCGCACCCACTCGACGAGGTCGTCGCTGGCGTTCGCCGTCATCACGTCCCCCAACCGTTGCGCACGAGCTCGAGTGCCATGCGGTGCGACGAGGAGTCGATCGTGTGGCGTACGGATTCGACGAAATAGCTGCCGCTGTGCCGGCTGCCCGCGCCCGCGATCTCGACGACCTGCGCCGGCCGCAGCACCACGCCGAGCGTCTCGAGCGTGGTCTCGCAGGTCGCGCGCAGGAACCAGCCGGACTCGATCAGCGTGCCCTCCGAGCGCGCGCGGGCGTCGCCGGCGTCGTCCGACGGCGCCGCCGAGTGCGTCTCGCGCGGCTCGTCGACGATATCGGCGAAGGCATCCGTGCCGAGCGTCGTGAGCGGCGAGCGCGTGGCCGCGCCGTCCAGATCGCCCAGGCTGCGGAGGTCGAGCTGGAGCGCCTGCGCCGCCGTCGGCTGCTCGACGTCCCACGTGATGTCGAGCGCGCGGATGGACGGCGGACGGTCGTTGATCGTGAGCGTTGCGACGGCCGCGTCGTCCACGGGCGGGCGCTTGAAGTGCGCCGTCTCCACGCCGAACGCGTCGCTCGTGATCCAGAACAGCCGCCCGGTGCGCCGGCCGAGGCGACGCACGAAGCGATAGTCCGTGTCCCGCTGAACGAGCGTGTGGCGATCCTCGGTGTGCCGTGCCTCCGTGCTCTCGACGTCCGGGACGAAGCCGTACTGGCCGACGATCGCGGTCACCACATCGGCGTCCGTGACGTTCGACCACACCGTCGCGTTCGCCGTGCGGTCCATGCGAATCGCGCTGTCCGAGCCGCGCACCTCCACCCACGAGCGCGCGCCGCCGTGCTGGAAGTGAATCTGCTGCGCGTGCACCAGGCCCTTCACGAGGCAGAGCTGTTCGCTCTCCACGGGCACGAGCACGCTCAGCTCGGCGCCGGGGTCGACGCGCTCGTCGATCAGCATCGGCAGGTCGCCGTCCGCGACGTCGACGTCGTAGCGCAGCGTGAACGTGGTCGGCTCGCCGGCGCGCTGGTGCACCTCGACGCTGCTCGCACCGCCGAGCTCGGCGTCAATCGCGCCCCCGATGGCGATGGCGATGCCGAGCCCCATGCGTCAGGCCCTCCGTGGGATGCGGATCTCGGTCGCCTCGGCGATGGCGTCCGGCCACATCGCGTCGTTGAGGTCGCAGAGGCGCCAGAAGCCGGCGGCGTTCGCGAGGTACTTCTGCGCGAGATGGTCGAGGCGCTGGCCTTCGGAGCGCAGGTGCACACCGAGCTCGGTGGCGACGCGCGCCTCTGGAACCGCCACCACGGGCACCGTGCGCCCGCGGCGGTCGATCACCGTGTACTGCTCGGTGTCGCGGTAGCGGCTCAGGTTGTCGAACACCTGCCGGGCCTCCCTGCCTCGCGCTGTGACCGCTAGACCGGCAACATGCCGAGGATCGACTCGGCGCTATTGGCGAGGTTGGCGCGGGCGAGCAGCTCGCGCTGGCTCATCGTGAACTTGTAGGCGGTGACGGCGAGCTCCTCGCTCGCGGTGAGCGTCTTCCCCGGCTTCTCGAACGCCTCGGGCGTGAGCACGAGCAGGCCGAGCGTGACCGTGGCGCGCAGCGGGTACAGCGTGGGTGAGAACGCCTGCTCCTCCACCGAGAAGCTCGTGATGCGCACGGGCACGATGCGGCCCGGTCCCCAGATGAAGAGCAGCACGGGCACCGACGCGCGCGGCACCGCGTCGTCGCTGCCGCCGAACAGCCCGCTGAGCGCCGCTCCGAGCGCCGACTGGTCGCCGGGGTAGAGCAGCACCTCGAGCGCGGCAATGCGGTCCGCCACGCCGGTGAGCACGGCCACCGGATCGCCGCTCTCGAGTGCGTCGGTGGCATCCAGCTCGAGCGTGAGGTCGAAGGACTCCGCGGGGTCGAAGGGCTGGGCGGTGGGATCGACGTCGGACTCGCCGCCCTCCTCCTCGGCGGGCGGGGACCACGGCGTGAGCGAGCGCGTGAAGCTCTCCGGGTTGTACTGGAACACGATGATGTTCGGGATCGGCCCGAGAAACGGCTCCCCGAGCGAAACCAGCGCGCCCTTGACGAGGCGCGGCGAACGAGAATACCCGTCAGGCACTACCGCCACCGCCAGATTCGCGATCGTCCTCTGGCCGGCCCGCACGCACTGTAGAGGGCGGGGTCAAGGAACGGCGGGGGCGCGCTCACGGCGACGCCGGGGCGCCGCCGACGTCGGTCTCCCGCACGATGATGATCACGCGCTCGCCGGTCTCCAGCTGGAACTGCGCCTGGAGCCTGCCCAGCTGACTGCGGGCGGCGGCGGAGAGCCGTGGGACCGTCAGCAGCACCACGCGGTTGTCGCGCATGTCGAGCCAGAGCTGGTCGAGCTTCTGGCTGCCGAACGGCCCGTCGCGGCCCTCGATAGTGACTTCGTGACGGTTCCCCACGTCCATGCGTCGGCCGGGGCGCGCGAACGCCTCCTGGAGCCCCTGCGCGCGGAGGTCGCGCGCCACCAGGTCCTGGTAATCACGACCGGCCTGCTGCGGATCGGTGGCCGTGCGGCCGAGGATGCTCGCCTGCTCCGCCCGCGCCTCGGGCGTGTGGAAGTTCTCCGCGAAGACCCGGGGCTCCACGCGCTCGGCGGACGCACCCGTGGGGAGGCGGGGCCGCTCGACGGTCCGGCGAGTGCGGGGAGTGGTAGGGAAGTCCGCGCCCAGCTCGCCCTCCAGCAGGGCACGCGGGCCGCCGCGCGTGCGCGGTATCCACGCGGCGCGGGATGCCAGGCCCCCTCGCTGGCGATACGCCAGGTAGGCCGCCTCGATGTCGGCGTTCGCGAAGCGGCCGTCCGGCGTGAATGCACGACCGAGCGCAGCGGGAACCTCCACATCGCCGGGCACCGTGGCCGGCGCTGCCGGCGCCGGTGTCGCCGGGCGTGCCGGTGCCGCCTCCGGTGTCGCCGCGCGTGCCGGCAGCGCCGCCTCCCG
>JBBDXH010000118.1:0-4071 GCA_040902395.1 Dehalococcoidia bacterium | reverse complement strand
GCCTGTCCGCCACGCTCGGACATGGGGTCGGGCCGTACCCAGAAACGCCTGCATCGCGAGCGCCGGTGGAGGAGAGCACGATGACGAAGAGGCCCCGCTGGCGAACGCCGATGTGGCTGGCGCTCGTGACCGCATGCGCGATGGCGGTCGCGGCCTGCGGCGGTGCGGAAGACGCGGTGACGGCGACGCCCGCACCCGCGGGGGGAACCGCCGTCGGGGGCGCCACCGCCACGACCGGCGGCGGCGTGAGCGCCATCTCGGACAAGGCGCTCGTGGTCGCCCGCGGCATGGACGTGAACTCGCTCGACCCGGGCCGTGCCTACTGCGATACCTGTCAGATCTACCTGGCCGCCGTATACCAGACCCTGATCGGGCTCGACCCCTTCGATAACCAGACGCTGCTACCGCGCGTAGCGACGACATGGACGCCGAACGCGGACTTCACGGAGTGGACGTTCACGCTCGACGCGAAGGCCAGGTTCGCGGACGACTCGCCCCTCACCTCCGAGGACGTCAAGTGGTCGTGGGAGCGACTGCACAACCTCAAGGGGAACGCCTCCTTCCTCGTCGACAACGTGCAGTCAATCGACGCGCCAGACCCGGCGACCGTGGTCGTCCACATGGCGGCAGCAGACTCGTCGTTCCCCACGGTGACGACGTCCACCTTCATGGGGATCATCAACAGGAAGCTGGCCGAGGAGAACGGTGCGGTCGCGGCCGAGGGCGCCGATCAGTCGGACCAGGCCGAGCAGTGGTTCCTCGCGCACTCGGCGGGAGGCGGCCCGTACGTGCTCGCCGGCTACCAGGAGGGCGCGGAGCTGCGGCTGACGCGCAACGAGCACTACTGGGGCGAGATGCCGTACTTCAAGGACGTGATCATCAAGGACACCAAGGAAGCGGTCGCGCAGCGCCAGCTGCTCGAGACCGGCGAAGCCGACATTGCGATGCAGATCAATCCGGACCTCGCCCGGGACATCAGCAACGACGACCTCGTGATCGAGGAAGTGCCGAGCTTCAGCTTCGTCTACGTCTACCTGTGGCCGGGGACGCCGTTCGCGACCGAAGTGCACCTCGACGACGTGCGCGTGCGTCAGGCATTCCGTTTCGCGATCGACTACGACGGGATGCTCGACGTCACCGTCGGCGGATCGGGACGCAAGCAGGCGACGGCGATCCCGAACGGCTTCCAGGGCACCGAGAACCTGCCCCTGCCGGTCGAGGATCTCGAGCAGGCGAAGCGGCTGCTCGCGGAAGCCGGCTACCCGGATGGCTTCACGCTGCCGGTGTACTTCGCCACGCTCAACGTCTACGGCGTGGACTTCAGCACGATGCTCCAGAAGCTCCAGAACGACCTCGCGCGCGTGAACATCACGCTCGAGCTCCAGCCGTCCGACCCGGCAGTGCTCGCCGACCTGAGGAGCAAGGGCGGCTACCCGCTCAGCGCGTCGTACTTCGCGCCAGACCACACGGACACGCTCAACTACCCGAAGTTCTTCGGCATGATCCCGGGGAGCTTCTTCAACAACCGCTTCAAAGTGCCCGTGAACCAGGCCGAGGCGGATGCGGTGGACGAGGCGCTGCGCACGGTCGACGAAGCGCAGCGCACCAGGCTCCTGGAGCAGGTCGGGCTCGAGATGATCAACGACAGCTACATCTTCCCGCTCGTGAATCCTGACCTCGTGCTCGCCTACCGCAAGGGCATCGCCGGCATGCACTACAGCGCCGTCAGTAGCCTCGAGTTTGCGCGGCTGAGCGAGAGCCAGTAGCGCCAGCGCGCAACACATCGAGCAACGGCCCGTCCGGGCCGTTGCTCGCCTCGAAGGACGTGAGCATGGCCGCCTACGTCGTGCGCCGAATCGCCGTGCTGCCGCTGCTGCTGCTCGGCCTCGCGACGATCACCTTCGCGATCGCGCACGCGGTGCCTGCCGACCCGATCAACAGCGTGGTCGCGGAGCGCCAGCAGAACAACCCGGAGGTGGTGGCCGCGGCGCGCGCCCACTGGGGCCTCGATCGCAGCGTGCCCGAGCAGTACACGCGCTACGTCTGGAACCTGCTCCACGGCGACATGGGCACGTCCTTCCGCACGAAGCGCCCGGTGCGCGACGACCTCGCCGAGCGCCTGCCTGCCACGCTCGAGCTGACGTTCAGCGCGATGGTGGTGGCCACCACCATCGGCATCGGGCTCGGCATCGTCGCAGCGGTGAAGCGCAACCGCTGGCCGGATCATGCGGCGCGGCTCTTCGCCGTGACCGGTTCGGCCATGCCGGTCTTCTGGATCGGGCTCGTCGTCCTGCTGATCTTCTGGGCCGAGCTCGGGTGGTTCCCCGGGCCCGGGCGCCTGGACACGCGCGCGCTCGCGCCGCCGCGGCTGACCGGGCTGTACACGGTCGACGCGCTGCTCAACGGCGATCTCGGCACGTTCTGGAACGCGCTGCGGCATCTCATGCTGCCGGGATTCGTACTCGGCTGGGCGGTGCTCGGCCTGATCTCGCGGCTGGTGCGGGCGAGCATGGTGGAGGTGCTCGGCCAGGACTACATCCGCACCGCGCGCGCGAAGGGCCTGCATGAGCGGCAGGTGCTGCTGAGGCACGCGCTGAAGAACGCCCTGATCCCCACGCTCACGGTGGTCGGGCTCTCGGTCGCGGGGCTCCTGGGCGGCGCGGTGCTGACGGAGCAGATCTTCAGCTGGCCCGGCATCGGCGGCTACACGGTGCAGGCGGCACAGTCGCTCGACTATCCCGCCATCCAGAGCGTGGCGATCTTCGCGGGCGCGCTGATGGTCGTCTCCAACCTCGTGACCGACGTCGCCTACGCGTTCGTCGACCCGCGGATCCGGCTGTCGTGACCGCCCACCCGGCGACCGCGCTCGCACCGACACGGCCGCGGGGCGCCCGCTTCCGGCGCCCGCGCTGGATGACCGCACCGGTGGTCGTGGGGCTGTCCGTGTTGCTCTTCTGGGTGGTCGTCGCCGTCACCATCCCACTGTGGTCTCCCGCCGATCCGATCGCGCCGGTCGCCGACCGGCTGGCGAGCCCGACGCGCGCACACCCGCTCGGCACGGACAACCTGGGGCGCGATGTGCTGTCGCGCACGCTCTACGGCGCGCGCACCGCGCTGCCGGTCGCGACGATGGTGATCGCGGGCGCGCTCGTGGTCGGCTGCGTGATCGGCGCGCTCTCCGGCTTCTCCGGCGGCTGGGTGGACGCGGTGCTCATGCGCCTGGTGGACATGACACTCGCGTTCCCCGCGATCCTGCTGGCGATGACGGTGACGGCCTACCTGGGACGCGACATCCGCAACATCGTGATCGGCATCATCGCGGTGGCATGGCCGGGCTACGCCCGGCTGTTGCGCGGGCAGGTGCTCGCCATCCGCCAACTCGATCACGTGCAGGCGGCGATCGCCCTCGGCAGCTCGCGTACGCGCGTGCTCGTGCGCCACGTCCTCCCGCTTGCCATCTCCCCGATCATCGTCGCCGCGACGATGGACTTCGGCGGCGTGATCCTGCTCGTCGCCTCCCTCAGCTTCATCGGGCTCGGCGCGAAGCCACCTACGCCGGAGTGGGGCGTGATGATCACGGACGGCGCGCGCTTCTTCTACCAGTGGTGGATCGCCGCCGGGCCCGGGATCGCCATCTTCACGGTCGTGCTCGGCGCCAATTTCGTGGGCGACGGCCTCCGCGACGTGCTCGATCCGCGCACCCGCTGACCGGCAGTCGCACTACCGTGGAGCACGCCGCCGAGGCCGGCCGGACGGGAGCACGCCGATCATGACCGCCTTCACCATCCTCGAGGAGAGCGGCGCGACCACCGTCGACGCGCATGTCGCGGACGGCCGCGTGCGCGTCCCCGCGCTCGAACTGGAGCGTGCGCTCGGCTGGGAGCTCCAGGCGGAGGGCTTCTGCGCCGGGGCCGTCTGCTACCCGGTCCCGCGGGACGGCGAGATCGTGACCGACGACGGCGTGGACCTCGCCGCCTTCGCCGCGTCGATCGGGCGTCCGGCGGCGGTCGATGCGGCCGAACGTGCGGCCTTCCTCGGCACCCCGGCGCAGGAGCGCGCGTTCGCGCTGGG
>JBBDXH010000117.1:15846-27608 GCA_040902395.1 Dehalococcoidia bacterium | reverse complement strand
CGAAGGGCGAACCGGGGTGCGCTGCGGTTGCTGCGGATCTTGGCCGGACGCACGAGGTCCGCGCGTTTCCCGATCGTCCCGAGCGCGCGCGGACCCGTCCGTTCGTCCTGAGGCTCTCCCGAGCGAAGGAGAGGGGCCTGTCGAAGGGCGAACCGGGGTGCGCTGCGGTTGCTGCGGATCTTGGCCGGACGCACGAAGGCCGCGCGCTCGCCGTTCGTCCCGAGCTCGCGCGGACCCGTCCGTTCGTCCTGAGCCTGTCGAAGGGCGAACCGGGGTGGGCTGCGGTTGCTGCGGATCTTGGCCGGACGCACGAAGGCCGCGTGCTCCCCGTTCGTCCTGAGCCTGTCGAAGGGCGAACCGTTCGCCCCGAGGCGTCACGTCTCCTCGGCTCGCGAGCGAGAGAGCTTGCGCAGCAGATCCCATTCCCCCGCGATCAGCGCTTCCTTTTTTGCGCGCGACCATCCCTTGATCTGGCGTTCGGCCGCGAGCGCCTCTTCTCGTGTTTCGAAGGCCTCCGACCACACCAGCCGCACGGGGAGACGATTGCGGGTCCATGCGGAAGCCATCCCGAGCCGGTGTTCTGCCAGTCGCGGTTCGAGCGCTTCTGTGTGTCCCGTGTAGTACGAGCCGTCCGAGCAACGGAGCCTGTACGCACTGAATGCCATGCCGGAATACTGCGACGCCCAGCGCACGAGTGCGCATCGGCCCGTACGTTTCCGGGTGCGGCCCGTACGCCATCGCCGGCGCTCTCGTTCGCCCTTCGACAGGCCCCTCTCCTTCGCTCGGGAGAGCCTCAGGACGAGCGGAATGGTGCGCCTCAGCGCGCCGCGGAGGCGCGCTGGCGGCGCCGAGCACCCGCTCGGCGTGTCGAGCGGTGCCGCCCATGACTGCGCGCGACATCACTGCGCTGCGCTTCCCGCTATCCGTCGACGCCGGCGTCGGCCGCGTCGCGGTGGAGCGCGACTACGGCGCGCACGTCGATCAGCTCGTGCGCCAGGTGCTGCTCACGAACCCCGGCGAGCGCATCAACCGACCGGACTTCGGGTGCGGGCTGGGGCGCATGGTGTTCGCGCCGCTCAGCGACGTCACCGCGAACCTCACGCAGGTCACGGTGCTCCAGGCGCTGAACAAGTGGTTGGCGGACGTCATCCGCGTCGACCGCGTGGAGGCCGAGGCGCGGACGGAGACGCTCGTCGTGCGCGTCGCCTACACGCTGATCGCGACGAACGAACGTCGTTACCTGAACGTCTCGACGGCGATCTGAGGGTGGGCTAATGGCCGCCGACCGCATCGGACTGCTGCGCGCGCAGCGCGTCGTGACCGGCATCGACTTCGTCTACGTGCACCCGGACCAGGTGAGGCTCGACGTCTTCTTCCACAACGCGGCGGAAGAGCTGACACGCCCGCTCGCCCGCCCGCGTCCCGCGCCTGCCGTTGGCTTCGTCGTGGATCTGCGGCCGGAGCAGGTGCGCGTCTATGCGCCGTCGCCGGCCGGCAGCGGCGCGCCCGACGTCGCGGTGGCCGTGAGCGAGCTCGACTGGTTCGTCAACGAGGACGGGCGCGGGGCGTTGCGCGTGCTCGTCGCGGCGCCCGGCGGCTTCGCGCCGTACCGGCTCGCGATCGACGACTCGCGCTTCGACCCGTACTACGACGAGGTCCGCTTCTCGTTCAAGGCGAACTGCCCGCGCGGGATCGACTGCGACTGCGGCGACGGCCCGTGCCCGCTCGCGGCAGAGACGGACGTCACCATCGACTACCGCGCACGCGACTTCTGGAGCATGCGCCGGGCGCTGCTCGACTTCGCGTCGCTGCGCTATCCCGCCTGGGAGGAGCGCAACACCGCGGACATGGGCGTGATGCTCGTGGAGACCATGTCCGCGCTCGCGGACGAGATGGCCTACTACCAGGACCGCGTCGGCCGCGAGGCATACCTGGAGACGGCGACGCAGCGGCGCTCGCTGCGCCGCCACGCCCGGCTCGTCGACTACACGGTGCACGACGGGCTGGGCGCGAGCACGTGGATCGACGTCACCGTCGCCGACGGCGACGCCGGCAACGTGCCCGCGGGCACGGCCGTCTGGGTCGATCCGCGCCACGGCGATGACGTCTCCTTCGCGATCGGGCACGGCCTCGCCGAGGAGCTCGCGGGGGTCGCGTACGCGGTCGACTCGGCCCGCAACGCGCTCACGCCGCATGTCTGGGACGAAGACGACACCTGCCTGCCGGTCGGCGCGACCGAGCTGCACGTACAGGGGCACGTCGCCGCCGAGCTCGTGTTCGACGACCCGCCCGCGCCGGCGGACCCCGACGGCCGCTGGGTGCTGCTGCGGACCGATCCCACGGATCCCGCGGTGGACGCCCGCCGTGTGCTCGTGCGGCTCACCGCGCTCGAAGAGCTCGAGGACCCGCTGATCGACGACCCGGTCACCGGACACGCGATCACGCGGCTGGCGTGGGACAACGACCAGGCGCTCGCGGTTGAGCTCGACCTCGAGACGCTGAGCGTGCGTGGCAACATCCTGCCGGCGACCGCCGGCGTCACGGCCACGCAGATCTTCACGATCGGTGCGGCCGCGGATGCCGTCGCCGACGGCGAGGCGATCGAGCGCACCGGGCCGGGCGGGGTCACGACCTTCCTCGCCACGCTCGACCAGTCCGACGAGGCCCACGCGCTCGTCTGGCTCACCCCCGACCCGTTCGCCGAGGAGCGCGATCCACACGCCGGCCGCCCCGAGATCGATCTCGCGGAGGTCGAGAGCGCGGACGCCGGCGCGGCCGAGGTCGAACGCTGGTCGTTCCGCCGCTCGCCCTTCGAGGGCGGCGCGTCGCAGGCGACCGACGCCGACTACACGATCGACGACGGTACGTGGGAGCCGATCGTCCGCTACCGGCTCGAGGACGGCACCGAGTTCGTGCACCTTGATTACGCGGCCGCGAGTGGACAGACCGTCCGCTTCGGCGACGGTGAGTTCGGCAAGGTGCCGGAGCGCGGCGCGGTCTTCCGCGCGCGGTACCGCCTCGGCAACGGCCCCGCGGGCAACGTGCCCGCCGACGCCGTGCGCGAGTTCGACGACGCCGGCGGCACGCTCTCGTTCATCGCATCGCTGACCAACCCGCTGCCGGCCACCGGCGGGCTCGATCCCGAGTCGGCGGACGACGTGCGCCGGCTGGCGCCCGACGCCTTCCGCGCGGTCACGTATCGCGCGGTGCGGCCCGAGGACTACTCCGAGGCCGTGGAGCGGCTCGACTGGGTGCAGCGCGCCGGCACGCGCTTCCGCTGGACCGGCAGCTGGCTCGCCGCCGTCGCCACCGCGGACCCGCTCGGCGCGGCCGAGCTCCAGCAAACGCAGCGCGAGGCGATGGGCGGTCAGCTCGATCGCTTCCGCCAGACCGGCCGCGAGGTGATCGTGCGCGACCCGAGATACGCCGACCTCGACCTCGAGCTGGGCGTCTGCGCGCTGCCGAGCGCCTTCGCCGGCGACGTGCGGGAGGGCGTGCGCACCGCGCTGACCGGCGAGAGCGCGGTCGCGGACGGCTACTTCTCGGCGGACGCGTTCACGTTCGGCACGCCGCTCTACCGCTCGACGCTCGAGGCGGCGATCCAGGCGGTGCCCGGCGTGCAGTCAGTCGATTACGTGCGCTTCCGCCGGCGCGGCTGGTTCGACTGGCGCGATCTGCCGCTGACATACGCCGTCGCCGACGACGAGGTGATCCGCGTCGAACACGACCTCGACCATCCCGATCGCGGGACGGTCGCGATCGCCGTGAGCGGTGGGGCATGAGCTGCCGGTGTGACGGCGCGCTGCCGGGCCACCAGGTCACGAACGTGGCCGGCCTGGATCGCGTGCGCCGCCAGGTGGGCTCGTTCGACACGTTCCGGAAGGCGATGCTCCACGAGGCGGGGAGGCAGTCGTCGTTCGCGGGGTGGAGCGTCCACGACGGCGATCTCGGACTGATGCTCGTCGAGATGTGGGCGTATGCCGCCGACGTCGTCTCGTTCTACGACGAGGCGATCGCGAACGAGGCGTACCTCCGCACCGCCGAACGCCGCCCCGACGTGCGCCGGCTCGTCGAACTGATCGGCTACCGGCCGCGGCCGGCGGTGGCGGCGCAGGCGGCGCTCGCGGTGATCGCGGACGGCGTGAAGCCGATCACGGTGCCGGAGGGCACGCAGTTCCGCTCGGGTGCATTCGACGGCGAGGCGCCCCAGGTGTTCGAGAGCTCCGCAGACGCGGACGTCTACGGTCGCACGAGCGCGTTCGCGCTGGCGGCGCCACCGCTGACGACGCTCGACGAGTCCGCGCCCACGACCTTGCGGCTCGACGAGAACGCGACGGTCGCGGTCGACGACCTGCTGCTCATCCGCTACGCGGACGCTAACGCGACGACGTTCGTGCGCACCGCGACGGCCGTCGCGGACGCCGGCGAGGGCGGTGGCTACCACGTGGCGCTCACGCTCGAGGCCGCGATCGCGCTCGGGCCGAGCGGGGCCGTCGCGGACATCCGCGTGCGCAAGCCGTCGCAGCAGGCGGGGCTGTGGACGATGGCGGCGATGGGCAGCAACCCGTCGGCGATCGCGACCGTGGGTGGCGTGGATGTGCTGACGCTCGACGGCCTCTACCGGCAGATCCGCGCCGGCCAGTTCGTAATCCTCGCGAGCGACGACGGCGACGCGCGCTGGTTCCGCGTGGCCTCGATCACCGAACAGCGGCTCGCGGTCGCGGCCGGTGCGAGCTTCACCATCGACGGCGAGGACGTGACCACCGCGGCCGCGACCGCGCCGGTCACGCGGCTGACGCTCGACACCACGGTGAACGTCGCGAGCCGTCGCGGCAGCGGCGCGAGCTGGGGCAGCAGCGACGCCGGGACGCTCCTGCTCCACTACGGCTTCGTCGACGCCGGCACGGTCACGCTCGCGCCGAAGACGAGCATCGGGGAGGGCGATCCGCTCACGATCGCCGGCGCCGCCACGCCGCCCGCGGACGGCTACAGCCCCACGTCGTTCCTCGCCGAGGACGCGGACGAGAACGGCCTCGCCTTCGCCGGCACCGCCGACCTCTCGGCCGGGACGCTGACCGCCGATGAGGACACGGACTTCGGCAGCGGACTGACGCTCCCGGTGACCGTCTACGGCAACGTGCTCGCCACGACGCGCGGCGAGACCGTCGCGAGCGAGACGCTCGGCAGCGGCGACGCCGCGACCGTGAATCAGTCGTTCACCCTGAAAAAGAGCCCGCTCACGTATCTCTCCGCGCCGTCGTCGGACAGCCCGGAAGGGGTCGCGAGCACACTGCGGGTGTGGGTCGACGGCGTGGAGTGGAGCGAGGTCGACACGTTCTACGGCGCCGGGCCCACGGATCAGGTCTTCATCGTCCGCCACGACGACGAGGCGAAGGCGAGCGTCACCTTTGGTGACGGCGTGTACGGCTCGCGGCTGCCGAGCGGCAGCGCGAACGTGGTCGCGCGCTACCGCTTCGGCGCGGGCGCGGCCGCGCCGCCGGCCGGCTCGATCACGCAGCTGGCGAAGGCGATCAAGGGCATCTCGACCGTGAAGCAGCCGCTCGCGGCGTACGGCGGCGCGGACGCCGAAACCGCCGACGAGGTGCGCGCGGTCGCGCCGCGCTCGGCACTGCTGCTCGGGCGCGCGATCTCGCTTGCCGATCTCGCGGCGGTGGCGGCGCGCGTCGCCGGCGTGCGCTCGGTCGCCGTGGACTGGCGCTGGAACCGCGCGCGCCAGCGCCCCGTCGCGCAGGTCGCCTACATCGGCGACGCGAACCTCGCGTCGACGATCGTCGCGACGCTGCGCGCCGTTTCGGAGCCGGCGCTTGCCATCGCCGTCGCGGTGGCCGATCCGGTGCCGGTCGACCTTGCGATCGAGGTCGCAGTCGACCCCCGCTACGTCGCAGAGACCGTGCTCGGCGCGCTCGAGGACGCGCTGCTAGACGAGGACGACGGGCTGCTCATCGCCGAGCGCATCGGCATCGGCACGCCGCTCTTCCGCAGCCGCGTGCTCGCGGCCGTGCTCTCGGTCGCGGGCACGCAGGCCGTGACCGCGATCACGTGGACGCGCACGGCCGACGCGACGCCGACTGCCTGGGATGCACAGGCGAAGACGCCGGGCGCCGGCGCGTACTTCGACCTCGCGAACGGCACGCTCACGCTCTCCGCGCAGGAGGCGAGCGCATGACGACGAGCACCGCCTCCACGAGCTCCTCCGGGGACACCGCCCGCGACGAGTTCGAGCGTTACTTCGCCGAGAAGCTGTGGGCGCTGATCCCGGTCCTGTACCGCACCGAGGACGCCGAGACGAGCGAGTCGCCCGGCGTGCTGCGAGCGCTCGTCGACGTGATCGCCGAGCAGGCGGCGGCGCTGCGGCGCAGCCAGGATCGGCTGTGGGACGACCAGTTCGTCGAGCTGTGCGAGGACTGGGTGATCCCGTACCTCGGGGATCTCGTCGGCACGCGCATGGTCTCCGCGCTCAACTCGCGCGGCCGCCGTGCGGACGTCGCGAAGACGATCTACTACCGCAGGCGCGCCGGCACGGTCGCGCTGCTCGAGGAGCTGATCGGCGACATCACGGGCTGGGATGGCGCCGTCGTCGAGATGTTCCGGCGGCTCGCGCGTACGCGGCACGGCCTCGACCCGGCCCCCGGCGGGCAGGCCGGGCGGCTGTCCGGCACGATGCCGGGGGGCTGGGCGGACCTCCGCCGGCCGCGCGCGGCGGAGCTCGCCGGATCCGCATGGGACGAGTACCAGCACACGCCTGATGTCCGGCGCTTCGCCGGCGGCGTGCACGGCCGGCACGGCATCTTCCGCGTTGCCTTCCACCTCTTCCGCACGGAGGCGTACGCGGTCTCCGGTGTGATGCCTCACGACGTCGGCGACGGCCAGTCGTTCACGTTCGACCCGTCCGGCCGCTCGGTGCCGCTGTTCACGCCGCGGGCGCGCGCGGACAGCTGGTCGGACTGGACGCCGCCGCGCGAGTGGGATCTGCCCGCCCCGATCCCCTGCCGGCTGCTCGCCGAGGTCGCGTTCGCCGTGAGCGAGCGGCTGGTGCGCTCGCTCGAGGCGGACGGCCTGAGCGCGACCGCAGCGGCGAGCCTGCGGCGCCTGCTCGACGAGCGCTTCACGAGCGAGCGCCGGTTCCGCGAGACGCTCGCGGCGATGCCCGGCGGCAGCGAGCTCGTCGACCCGGCGGTGTACGACGACCTGCGCGCCTTCGCGCTGGTCGACGACTGCGGGCGCTCCGTGCTGCTCGACCGCGCGCTCGCGGTGACCATCGACGGCGACGCCGTCGGGGCGCTCGACGTGGTGGCGACGGACCTCTCGCCGTGGACGACCGGCGCGAGCGCCGGCGTGGCGATCGACGCCGAGCTCGGGCGCTTGCGCTTCCTCGACGGGCCGCCGGACGCGGCGCCGCTCGTGCACTACCACTACGGCGCGTTCGCGGAGATCGGCGCCGGGACGTACGACCGGCGCGAGGGCCTCGCGGTCGATTACCTCTCCGTGCCGACCGACGAGCGTCGCCTCGAGTTCACAGAGCTCGCGAACACCGGCGCCGCGCAGATCGAGGACAGCGCGACGTACAGCCCGATCGCCGACAAGCTGCGCGTGCTCGACCTCACGGTGCAGGCGGCGAACGGCGAGCGCCCGTATCTGCTCATGCGCACGAACTGGGTGCTCAACGCCGGCGATCACCACAACGCGCAGGCGACACTCAACGGCCTCTGGCTCGGCAGCGACGGGGACGCCGTGACCCTGCGCGCGCGCCGCCGTCGCGGCGGGCAGCTGCACGTCGGCGACTACGAGCGCGTCACGATCCGCAGTTGCACGCTCGACCCCGGCGACATCGGCGACCCCGCCACCCTCAGCGCGCCGATCCCGGCGGTCCCGCTCGTGATCGATTGCCGCGTGGAGCTGCTCGAGATCGATCGCTCGATCGTCGGCCCGATCCGGACGACCGCGCGCGGCTTCATCGAGCAGCTCGTGATCACGGACTCGATCGTGCAGTCGCTCGACCCGGTCATCCCCGCAATCGCGCTCACGGACGGCGAGGTGAAGCTCGAACGCGTGACCGTGCTCGGCGGGCTGGACGTGCATCGGCTGCACGCCTCGGAAGCGCTGATCACCGGCCGCGCGGACGTGACCGACACGCAGCGGGGATGCTTCCGCTTCAGCGCGGCGCCCGCCGGCAGCCGCGTACCGGCGCCGTACCAGTCGGTGGAGCTCACAGACGTCGTGGCGCTCTTCGTGACGGAACGCTTCGGGCAGCCCGGGTACGCGGTGCTCTCCGACGCGGCCCCGGCGGCGCTGCACCGCGGCGCGGAAAACGGCTCCGAGATTGGTGCGCACAGCGCCATGCTCGCCCCGATCAAGCTCGACAGCCTGCGGGCGAAGGTCGAGGAGTACATGCCCTTCGGTCTCGTCCCGTTGTTCATCCAGGAGTCGTGATCCGCGTGTTCGCGCGCTAGGCGGGGTTCACCATGGCCACCACCGATCTCTCCCGTTCCGCCTTCGATCCCGCGAAGCGCTACGCCGGCGTGCAGATGCAGCAAGGCCGGGTCATCCTCGACTCCGACTGGAACGAGGCGGGTGCGATTGCGGCCGAATCGGCGCGGTGCGCGCTGCTCGACATCGTCGGGCCCCACGGCACGCAGGACGATGGCTTCCGAATTCAACACCCGACGGTCGACGCCGCAGCCGGCACTGTGGACTTCACGATTGGGGCCGGCAGCTACTACGTCGGCGGGCTCCGCGCAGGCCTCGACGCGGCCGAGTCCTACCGCCTGCAGTCGGACTGGCTCGAGCTCGCGCCCGAGTCTGCACCGAGCGCCGCGCGCCTGGACCTCGTCTACCTCGAGCTGTGGCAGCAGGCAGTCGGCGCGGTGGAGGACGACGAGCTGCGCGAGGTCGCGCTCGGCGGACCGGACACGTCCACGCGGCTGCGCACGATGGCGCGCGTCGCGGTCGAGGACGGCATCGCTGCGGCGGACTGCGCGGCAGCGTGGAGTGAGGCGGTTGCGCGCTGGGTCGCGGCCGGCGAGGGCGCGCTCGATGGCAGCAACGAGCTCACCACCAGCGTCAAACTCACGGTCGGCTACGCCGCAGGAGACGACGGGGACGATCTGTGCGAGCCGTCCGTGGCCGGTGGCTACCTCGGCGCCGAGAACCAGGCGATCCGCGTGCAGCTCGTCGACGGCGCGACCTTCACGTGGGGCTTCGATAACGCGTCGCCGCTCTATCGCATGCAGCTCGGCAACGACCGCACGAGCGTCACGCTGCTGAACGCGCCGCCCGATCAGGCGCACTGGCCGCTGGCCGGCGACGTCGTCGAGGTGCTTCCGTGGGGCGCGGTGCTCCCCAACGGCGAGAAGGTCGCCGAGATCGCGGGCCACATGACGACGGTCGCCGAGTCGTACCGGCCCGACGCCGGAACGCTCGCGTTGACGGACAGCGTGCCGGCGACGCTCGATCGCTGGGCGGGGCGTGCCGACGCCACGGCGCTCGGCGCCGCGTACTACTACCTGCGCGTGTGGCAACGCGGCTCGGAGCGCGACGAGCCGCCCGCGATCGCGTGCCCGTCCGGAACGCCGGTCACGCTCGGGCATACCGGGATCAGCGTCACGCTGAGCGCCGGGTACCGGCGCGTCGGCGACCACTGGATCATCGCGGCGCGCCCGGAGGCGCCCGACCAGGTCGTGCCATGGGCGCTGGAGGGCGGACGCACGCCGCACGGGATCCGACGCTTCCGCGCACCGCTCGCCATCGTGCGGTGGTCGGTCAACGGGGCCACCGTCACCGGGACCGTGGTCTCCGACTGCCGAAAGCCGTTCCGGCCGCTCACCGCACTCGATCCGGGACCATGCACGGTGGTTGCCCGGCCCGGTGACGACCTCCAGGCGGCCATCGACTCGTTGCCTCCCGGGGGCGGCGAGCTGTGCCTCTCGGCGGGGACGTTCCGTCTCGCCGGTCCGGTCACGGTGAGCGGGCGGCGGCGGATCGTCGTGAACGGTGTGGGTCCCGCCACGGTCGTGCGCGCCGTCGGCTCGGAGGCGGTGTTCGTCTTCGAGCGCTGTGAGGAAGTCGAGGTGCGTCATCTACGCGCCGAAGGTGGCATGGCGACCGGCGCGGCCGCAGCGCACCTCAACGGCGCGCTGACCTTCGTCGGCAGCACGGGCGTGCGCGTGCTCGAGTGCGACGTGTCCTGCGTCGACGGATCGGGGTCTCGCATCGCGACGTGCGTGACGGTCCGAGCGCTGCCCGACGGAACGGAGCGCCCGGATCAGGTGCGCATCGGGGGCAATCGCCTGCGCGTCGGCGCATGGCAGACGGGCGTGCTGGTGGTGGATCCCGTGTCGGCGACGGTGACCGGGAACGACGTCCGGCTGGCCCCCGGCTCGGCCCGGCTCGTGCGGGCTGCCGGCCAGGGCATTGTGATCTCCGGCACCCGGGTGGGGTCGGTCCAGGTGCTGGATAACGTCATCGAGGGCGCGGTACAGGGCATTCACATCGGCGCGTCGAACGCCCGCGTCAGTGGCCGCGAGCGCGTCGAGGAGATCATGGTGGCGCGGAACGTGGTGCATCTGTCGATCCCGGCGGGGTACCGCCGTGAACGCCACGCGGTGTTCATCGGCAACGCACGCAGCGCATCCGTGCTCGACACCGTCGCGACGCTGACGCGGCCGGATCTGCGAAGCAAGACACGCGCCGTCCGTAAGCAGGACGGATCCGCCGCGCTCACCAACGTCGCGGTCGGGCGGGGGCGGACCGGCAAGATCGCGGGGAAGGATCAGGCGGAGGCGATCGGCCGGCTGGCGACGCCGGTCGAGGCGATCCGGGTGCACGGAGTGCTCGGGCCGTTCCTCGTGGTCCGCCAGTCGAGCACACGCGGGTTCACGATCGGTGTGCGCGTCGCTCCGCTCGCGCCCGTCCCTGCGTCTCGGATGTGGATCGTGTCGGAGACCATGGCGGACGGAAGCGCCGCCGCGCTCGTCGCGCCTGTCACGGTCGATCGGGCACGCAATGTGCCGTGAGCGAGCGCATCGCCGAGTGCGCTGCCCGCGGATGGCGTCGGCCCGTGGCCCGTGGCCCGTCGGCGCGGCGGGGAGCGCTCGGCCGGACCGGGAGGGCAGGCCCTTCCCACCTCGCCTATACTTGCCCCGGCTGAGTCCCACTACGTGTGGTTGCGCGGGCGCGTACGGTTATTGGTACGACTCGTGGTCAGTTAATGCCTGCGGTTCGTCTGGTAGTTGCTCGAAGGGTTCGACTCCCGGGACCTGGCCAAACGGTACGGCCGCGGTGCGATCCGCGGCCGTTGCCTTTGTCGCGGATCGCACCCGCGGCGTGCGGGCCTGTGCGCCGCTCGTGCGCGGCCTCCAGCTCGCCGGCGGGACCGAACACGCGCGCGTCATCGAGAGCCGCATCGCCGCGGCAACGGCCACGGCGTGACGCTCGGCGGCGTCGTGTACGTCGCCGAGACGCGGCTCGACCTGGCAACCGCAGACCGGACCCGGCTGCCCAGGGTTGCCGTCTTCGGGGTCACCGGTTTCGAGATCCCGTCGGTGACAACGACTGCATGCGGTTGAGGTCGGTGCCCGGCGGTCCCACCCGGCGACGACGGGGGATGCTGGTGCCGGTCTCCGAAGGCTCGCTCTTCGACATCAAGATCCATCCCCGCAACCGCATCGAAAGCAACGGCGGGGCAACTTCACGCTCGCGTTCGACGTCGTCGAGGAGGCGCCGTCGGAGGCGGCCGTGGGGGG
>JBBDXH010000117.1:12196-15836 GCA_040902395.1 Dehalococcoidia bacterium | reverse complement strand
ACCTCGACACGGGCGAGGTGGCCTTCCAGGTGCAGGTGCTGGACGAGGGCGGCGAGCGGCTCGGCGAAGCCGTGACGCGCGTGGTCGAGACCGGCACGGTGGACGTCGGGAAGCTCGTGATCGACCAGCCGTCCGGGCAGCAGTTCAACTTCGACGTGAGCACCCGCTACCAGTTCGGGCCCGCTCAGTCCGCTCCGCGCATCACGCGCTAGCCCGCCGCGGAGCCGCTTCCCCCGCGCCATGCGGCACGCGCGCGCCGGCCGGCTGTCGTCCGCGTCCGCTCCCTGCAAGGATCGAGATGATGGTCGAGGTCCTGCGTCAGGAGGCGCAAACCCGTTGGCCGGGGCAGGCGGGCGCTTCCGTGCCCTGGGCGAAGATGCCGCGCGGAAGCGTGAATCGCGATTCCGACCGGCGCGGCCGGGAGATCTGTGCTCTGCAGCACGATCGTATTCACGGTGTGGGCTCCGCCGACGCGCGCTTTCAGCGTGGTGTCGTCGCGGAGGTACCACCAGCGAAGCGCGGGCAAACGATCGAGGGGAACGTCCGCGCGGGAGGGCTCATTCGTGCAGGAGCGCGCGCCGCGACGCCAGTATTCCGGCGTGCAGAAGTTGCAAGCGACCACCGCGCCTGCCCGTGCGAGCACGGCGATCAACGCGGGCGAGAGCGCGGGCACGATCGCGATCTCGCCGGGACGCAGGGCCGCGGCGTCCCCGAGCCCGAGCACGAGCCGCGCGCTGCCGAAGCACGTACCGCCGCTCGCCGGCGTGCCGGTGAGCCGTACACGGCCGGCGGCGCCTGCCGCTCGTGGTACGGCGCGATCGCGGGGTGGTCTCAGCAACGTAGGACCTCCTCGGGAAACTCATCCGGCCCAGCCTGATCGCAAGGCTAGGCCCCGCCGCTGGCGCTTCTATGAGCGCCATGTCAGCGGGATGAAAAGCTGGGTTAACGGCAGTGCGGCCGTCAGCCCCGCGGCTCGCTGCGATCGAGGGCGGGTCGCTGATCGGAGCGCTCGGCATCGCGCCCCGCGCGGCGAGAGCCGGATCAACGATCGCCGGCCGTCGTGTGGGTGCCCATGCGCCGACCGCGGGTCCGCCCGCCGATTTGCGATCGCGGTCCGCCCTGCGTGATCGCAGTCACTGCCGTGCGCACCCGGAGGAACGAGAGCCCTCGAAGCGGGTGTGTGCCTCGAAGCACACAGGACCCCTGGAGCACGAATGTGCTCACACTTGACATGCGAAACAATGTATTAATAGCGTCAGTCGCGGATGGGCCGGCTGCTCTGAGCCCGCCTGCCCGTTCGGGGGAACTGTGATCCAGCCCTTGAAGCGGAGCAGTGGCAGGTACGAGGTCAGGCGCGGATGTCGAGACGCGTCTGGCTTCGCGTGCTTCTCGCCTGCTTGCTGCTCGCCGGGTGCGACACGAGTGAGCCTCCTGCGGTGGTGACGAGCCTCGACATTCGACGAACGACCGTCACGCAGGAGGTGGTCGAAGCACTCATTAGCGAGGGTTTCATTCCCCCGCACGAACGAGCGGGCGCTCGGCTCAGCGCGCTGTACGAGGATGACGCGTTGACGAGCTACTGCGTGGGTTATCGCGAAGCCGGCGGTCGCGAAGGTGAGACGTGCGGTCTCAGGCGGGATCGGACGCATGGTCTGAGCTTCATCGACGGCTGCTTCGCACCAGCCGTCGTCGATGCCGCGCTCCCGGCGGGTTGCCGGCGCGCTTCCGAGGGTGCGGGAAGGTGAATCGCGTATGAGCGGTGCGCCCGGCGTAGAGAGGGCGCAGATCATCAGGCCACGAGGCCGTCGGCTGTGTGCGCGAACATGAGCAGAGTCAGCTCGCGCTGAGCGAGGGGCTGGATCTCGAGCATCGCCTAGAGGCCCGAGTCGAGGGGGGACTGTCATGGCTGAGTTGAACTATTGGACACAGCGTGTGAACCGACGCGCCGCGCTACGTGGGGCGGGGCTGGCCGCGGCTGGACTCGCGGGCGCCGCGCTTGTCGGTTGCGGAGGTGAAGACGACGCGGCCCCCGCGCCGACCGCGGCGGCGGGGCAGGCAACGACGGCCCCGGCCGCCACCGCGGCGGCGGCGGCCGATGCGCCGAAGCGCGGCGGCACCGCGGTGTTCGCCTCGATCGAGCCTCGCAGCCTGGATCCGCACTTCGACGTCTTCCGGACGATCGGTCCCGTCTACGACAACCTGTTCCGGTTCTCGCAGGACCTGACGACGTTCCACCCGGACCTGGCGGAGGCGCTGCCCGAGCAGCCCGACGACCTGACGTACGTCTTCAAGCTGCGCCAGGGCGTGAAGTGGCACAACGTCGAGCCGGCGAACGGCCGGGACTTCGTGGCGGCGGACGTCAAGTACAGCATCGACCGCCAGAGCACGGACGAGGCGGGCGTCTTCCAGCACGCGTACTACTTCAAGGACAAGCTCGAGTCGATCGATACGCCCGACGACCACACGGTCGTGATCAAGACGCGGGAGCCTTACGCCCCGTTCATGAGCTACGTCGGGAACCCGTGGACCGTGATGGTGAACCGCGAGACGGTCGAGAAGTACGCCGACCTCACGGAGCACGCGGTGGGCACCGGGCCCTTCATCTTCAAGGAGTGGCAGAAGGAAGTCCGGATCAGTCTCACGCGCAACCCGGACTACTGGATGCCCGAGCTGCCGTACCTGGACGGGATCGAGTACCTGATCTCGATCGACCCGGACACCAACGCCACGCTCTTCATTGACAAGAAGATCATGGCGTACGGCGCCGGCCAGGCGCAGCTCAAGCGTGTGCAGGACGCGCGTGGCGCCGACAGCCGCTACGCGAAGCAGCCGTTGCAGTTCTGGCGGCAGTTCCGAATGTCCCCGACGGAGGAGAGTTTCCGCTACGAGGACTACGCGGGCACGGTGGACGACGTCGCGAAGAACTTCGCGGACATCCGCGTGCGCGAGGCGGTCGTGCGTGGCATCGACAAGCAAGCGGTGCTGGACCTCGTGCACAATGGCGACGGGATGGTCACCCTGGGTCCGATCCTGCCGCAGTTCACGAACTGGGCGCTCAAGGAGGAGCTTGCGGGCTACGATCCCAAGAAGTCGAAGGAGCTGCTCGCAGCCGCCGGGATCACCGAATTGCGGGGGCCGATGATGTGGGCCTCGACGAGCCCGCAGGCCGACCAGATCGGTGAGGTGATCAAGGAGCAGCTGGCGGAGATCGGCGTGATCACCGACCTCGAGCCAATGGAGCTGGCTGCGTACTACAACAAGACGTACAAGTATCGCTACACGTTCTCGCACCACGTTCCGCTGAACAACCCCGAGCCGGACGAGAACCTGTCATCGTACTTCGGTCCGAACTCGACGTACTTCAAGCACTACAATCCTGAGATATTTGAGCTCGTGAATAAACAGGCCAAGACCGTGGACTTCGCTGAGCGTCAGGCGATCGTGAAGGAGGCTCAGGAGAAGATCGTCCTGGACTTCCCGATCAAGCACATGTTCACGACCAACGTCCACTACTTCATCGACCAGCGACTCAAGAACTGGAACTTCTCGCTGGATGGGTACGAGCACCGACTGTACGACCCCTCGGACAACACTCAGCAGATGTGGCTGGACGCATAGTCGAACGTCGGGCCAGGGTGCC
>JBBDXH010000117.1:2009-12186 GCA_040902395.1 Dehalococcoidia bacterium | reverse complement strand
CCCCACCCCCCTGCCGGTAGGGCTGGCCCCTGCTGACAAGGCACGAGCCACGTTGGGTGAGATCCCACTCGCGCACCTGTCGCTGCGTGCGGTAGGACATCCAGCGCGCCGCGCCGGGTAGGGGCGTTGGACGGGGAGGGTTGACGCGTGCAGCAGTACATTGGCCGCCGGCTGCTGCTGGCGGTGCCCACGATCCTGGCGGTGATTTTCTTCACGTTCATGATGGTGCGGCTGGTCCCGGGCGACGCCGCCGATGTCATCCTGTCGGAACAGCCGTACGCCACCGAGGCGCAGAAGACCAAGCTGCGCCAGGACCTGGGGCTCGACAAGCCGATCCCCACTCAGTTCGTCGTCTATCTGGGCAACGTCCTGCGCGGGGATCTGGGTGACTCTCCGTGGACGAAGCGGAGCGTCGTATCGGAGCTGAAGTCGCGATTGCCGATCACATTAGAGTTCGGCATCATGGCGATCGTGATTGGCTTGATTGTGGCGGTGCCGATCGGGATTATCTCGGCACTCAAACAGGACACCTGGGCCGACTATACATCACGCAGCTTCGCGATCTTTGCGATCTCGGTCCCGTACTTCTTCACGGCGACCGTACTCGTGATCTTCCCCGTGAGCCTGATCGGCTGGGCGCCGCCGCTCACGTATGTGGCCTGGAGCGAAGGGCCGTTCAATCACCTCTACTACTTCTTCTTTCCCGCGGCGCTGCTCGGGGTCAGTCTCTCCGGTGGGGTGATGCGCATGACGCGCACCATGATGCTGGAGGTGATGCGACAGGATTACATCCGCACCGCCTTCGCGAAGGGACTGACGGAACGGGCGGTCGTCTACCGCCACGCGGTACGCAACGCGATGATCCCCGTGATCACCATCGTCGGGCTGCAGCTGGGGGTCGCGATCAGCGGCACGCTGATCCTCGAGACGATCTTCAATATGCCGGGCGTGGGTCGGTTCTTCATCGACGCGATCTTCAAGCGCGACTACCCGTCGGTGCAGGGCGTGGTACTCGTGCTCGCGTTCGTGACGGTGGGCGTCAACCTCGTGGTTGACGTGCTCTACGCCGCGATCGATCCGCGAATTCGCTACAGCTAGGAGCAGGGCGTGAGCAGGATCGAGAGCGCGGACGTTCAAATCTTCGATCCCGTGGGCCACTCGCGTGCGGCGCAGGGGCTGTACGTTCAGGCGTTCCGCCGCCTGGTCACCGAGAAGCCGCTCGGACTCGTGGGTCTCGTGATCGTCATCGTGCTCGCGATCGCGGCGCTCGTCGCGCCGCTGGCCGCGATCTCCGGTCCGAACACGATCGACGGCTCGGCGCGGCTGCTCGCGCCGTCGTTCAGCCACCCGTTCGGCACGGACAACCTGGGGCGTGATGTCTATAGCCGCGTGGTCTGGGGTGCGCG
Source organism: Dehalococcoidia bacterium (assembly GCA_040902395.1). Classification (GTDB taxonomy): domain Bacteria; phylum Chloroflexota; class Dehalococcoidia; order UBA2979; family UBA2979; genus VGNK01. The sequence continues at coordinate 10,780 of JBBDXH010000117.1, read as the reverse complement.
CATCTCGATCACTATCGGCCTGATCGCTGTGACGATCTCGACCGTGCTGAGCATGCTGATCGGGGTGGCGAGCGGCTTCTACGGGCGCACCACGGACATGCTCCTGCAGCGCGTGGTCGATGCGGTGATCGCCTTCCCGGGGCTGGTGTTCATCCTCGGTATCGTGGCGATTTTCCGCGGCTCGAATATCCCCGGTTTGCCGACCCAGGGAGTGTTCAGCACGACGACCGTTGTGCTGATGGTGGTGATCGGCTTCCTCGGCGCGTTCGGGAGCTCGCGCGTGATCCGCAGCGCCGTGCTGTCCGAGATGGGCCGCACGTACCTCGAGGCCGCGCGCTCGCTGGGAGCGACGAACTCGCGGCTGATGTGGACGCACGTGCTGCCGAATGTGCTGCCGCCCGCGATCACCATCGCCACGCTCGGGCTGGGCGGCGCCATCCTGCTCGAGTCCACGCTGAGCTTCCTCGGGCTGGGCGTCCCCCCCGACGTGGCGACATGGGGCGGGATGCTGAACCGCGAGGCGCGCGCCTATATGACCGAGGCGTGGTGGCTCGCGGTCTTCCCGGGCCTCGCGCTCAGCCTGACGGTGTTCGGCTTCAACATGCTGGGCGACGCCCTGCGCGACGTGCTCGACCCTCGCCAGCGGGGATAGCCAGCGGGGATAGCCGGACGGTGGCGCGATCCCCCGGTCAGCGTCCGGGCGGGATGACCGCCGGGGCGCGGTCTGCGTGCGCGACGGCAGACCACATCGGCCGGCGGACCAGCAACAGCCAGATCGCGCCGCTGGCGGCGACCAGCCCGTATGCGGTGAAGATCAGCTGGTAGCTCCCCGTCCGGTCGAAGCTCCAGCCGGCGAGCAGGGGTGAGACCACGCCCAGCGGCATCTGGAGCGTTGAGGTGAGGCCACGCAACGTCGCGAAGCGACGCGTCCCAAAGTAGTCGGCCACCATCGTCATCTGCATGATCAGCCAGCTGGCGTGGCCGATGCCGAAGGTCAGGTAGTACGCAGGCAGCAGCCACACGCGGTCCGACGTGAGGTTGGCGAAGATCACCAGCCCGACGCCCTGGAGCACGAACGACGCGATCAGCGTCCGGCGTCGGCCCACCACATCCCCGATCCAGCCGACGGTGAAGCGCAGCCCGATCTGGATGGCGCCGTAGATCCCGCCGATCACCGCCGCAGTCTGGAGCGAGAAGCCGACGTTCTGGAGATGTGGCACCTGGTAGACGATCCACGGAATCTGGATCGCCCCCGCGGAGCCGACGGAGAGCGCGAGCAGGTAGAACGCCGGCGTGCGCAGGGCCTCGGCGACGCTCAGTCCGCCGGCGCCGGGTGCGGGCGCCATGGCCGCGTGCGTCGCCGGCGGCGCAGGATCCCCGTCCGGGCGCAGCCCGTACGGCTCGGGCGCGGGGCGCAGCACGAGCGCAAGCGGCAGCCCGAGCACGAGGATCACGACCGCGGCGAGCAGGAGCGTCGAGCGCCAGCCGACCGCGTTGATCAACGCGGCCAGCAGCGGCACCACGAAGTAGCCGGCGCCGTTGCCCGAGTTCATCAGTCCCATCGCACGCCCGCGTTTGCGCACGAACCAGCGCATGATCGCTGCCGAGAACGGCGTCATCGAGCCGACGCTCTGCCCGAGCGCCATCGTGGCCGTCGCGAGGTAGAACACCCAGAGCTGCCGCGCCTGCGAGAAGATCACCAACCCGAGCACGAGCAGGGCGACCCCGGCGAGCGCCATCCGTCGCGGCCCCAGCCGGTCCACGAGGATGCCGGTGAACGGCGCGAGCAGACCGCCCTCGAAGCTGCGCAGCGAGAGCCCGACCGAGATCGCGGTCAGGCTCCAGCCCAGCTCCGCGCGCATCGGCTCGATGAACACGCCGAAGCCGAAGATCGCGATGCCGATGATCAGCAGGTTGCTGGCGGCGCCGGCCCCGGCGATGTACCAGCCGTAGAAGAGCTGGCCGCGGAACGTGCGTCGCACGCCGCCGGTAAGTCCGGCGCGCAGCGCGCGCGACGGCGACACCCTTCGAGTGCTCGGTCCCTTGAGCGCCAGCGTGCACCCCGGTCGTCGGCCACCGCGAGGCCCGCACTATAGCGAACGCCGGGCACCGGCCGATCAGGTCCGGCGTCCGTGGGGTGCCCGCACCGAAACACTCGCCCGCGGCGGCCCCCGCCGGGTAGATTGCGCGCGGGAGTGGATGGTGTCCGGTGATGCCCGCGGTCTTCAAAACCGTTGCGGGGCTACGTCGTAGTCCTGGGTGGGTTCGACCCCCACGCACTCCCGCCAGCCGCCAATCTCGCGCGTGCGCGCGCCACCTCGCACGATCGCGCGCATTCGGCCGGTGCGGCGAGTCAGCGCGCGACGCCGATCCATCGCGGATCGTGGTTCCTCGCGCTCGGTTGCCACCGAGTTGCCACCCATCCCGGGCGGCTGCCCACAAACTGAGCGAGATGTTCGGGAGTTCCCGAGGGTCGGGCTCGGCGTGCTCGGGCTCGGTGCGGGCTCGGCTCGTCTGCCTCCTGGGTTACCGTCGCCGCCGGTACTGCAGGCCGATCTTGCCGTTAGCGAAGGCGGTGCTGGACACGAGGTCGACCTGACGGGACTTGCCTGCGTCGTCGAACAACCGGGTGCCGTCGGCCCCCGCCATGTAGGGGACCAGGATCACGCGGTACTCGTCGATCAGGTCGAGCCGCGCGAGCGACCGCCAGAAGCTGATGCCGCCGCTGACGAGGATGTAACCGTCGCCGCCTCGCCTGAGCTTGTCGACTTCCTCGGCGAGGTCGCCGCTGGCGATCGTGGTGTGAGCCCAGCCAGCGGTCTTGAGCGTGCGGGAGAACACCACCTTGCGCGCGGCGTTGAATAGGTCGGCCCATGGATGGTCGGTAGGGGGCCGCATGGACTCGGCCAGGTGCTGGTAGTGAACCCGGCCCATGATGTGCATGTCCGCGTTCGCTTCGAACTCGTGCGTAAAGGCGTTTGAGGCGGGATCGTCGGGCAGGTCGCGGCAGAACTTGGAGAACTCCGTGTTCTCTTTGGGGACGAGGCCATCGAGCGAGTAGTCGAAGATTCGCGCTATCAGCTTTCGCATCTCAGAACTCCTTGGTCTCGGGTCGTGCGGGCTCCAGTTGTTTGGGAACGAGGCTGTCGGGGTCGTCGTCCTCTGACTACTACCAGATCGGTCTTTCCGAGGCGTTCTGCAGGTTCGCCGCGAGCCTCCATTCGAGCCTGCTCCGGGCCACTGATCGGGTCGACTGGAGGGGTATCGATCGTGTCGAGCCGTTGAGCACAGGCCGCGTCTCCGATGATCAAGAAACGCGCTTGGGCCGCGTGAGCCCGGACGGACAAATCGCGCATAGTGGCCCATCCCCTCATTGAGTGAGGTTCAAGGAGACAAGGCCCCGGCTGCCAGCCAATGTTCGTTCGTCGCCGCGCCATTCTGGCGTCAAGTATCGTTGCGTTCAGTTTTGACGTTCCGACGCTGTCTGGAGATGTTCATGGTCCGAGCCCGGTCCGTGCTCACTGCTGCCATCGTTCTTTGCGCGGTGCTTCTCGTCACGACGGCGCCATCAGCCTCGCACTCGCGTGTGCTCTTTGCTCCGTCCGTCACCGCAATCGATGGGCCAACGGGTGATGCGATCGCGCTTGATGACTGGTCGGCCTCATCCACCGTGACCGTCGAGGTACTGAGCGGACCGGGTGGAAGCGCGCTCATGCCGGCGATGTCGGTGCTGACGGGTGCGGGCGGAAACGCGATCATTTCCGTCCCTGTGTCGTTCGCGGCGGGTCAGCTGGTGCGCGCGTCACTGGCGCTCGTGACAAAAGAAGTCATAGTGACAACGCTCACCGCGCAAGCCGACGCAACGGCGGACGTTGTCAGCGGAGCCGCGCCTGCAACCACGGTCGTGAGTGTTGAAGTCTGCAACCTGGCCATCTGTGTGGCTGCGCCGCCCGCGACAGCCGATCCCGCGGGCAGTTTCATTGTCTCGGTGGGTAGCCTCGCGCCCCCGGCGGCGAACATCCGCGTGGGCTCGACCTTCTCCGCGACGATCTCGGATGCAGACGGTGACGGCCAACGCGTTGAGGGCGCCGTCTCGCCGACCGTGTCCGCGATCCTCGGTGTCTCAGGCGGGACCATCGTGTTGAACGGATGGGCCGGTTTCCCGGCGACGCAGGTGACGATCGATCGCCTCACCGGCCCCGGCGGAACGTCGCTGGGGACGTTCATGGGTCCCGTGGACGCGAACGGCTTCCTCGAGGTAGGTGTACCCGCGCTCGCGACGGGCCAGCTCGTGCGTGCCTCGGACGGTACGACGACGAAGGAACTGACGGTTGTTCCGCTCAGTGTTCAGGGCGACACCGCGACCGATATGGTGAGCGCGACTGCGCCGCCGAACGCGCTCGTGACGCTGCAGGCGCACTGCGCGCTGGCGTCGACGTCGTGCAGCGTGACGAGGCTGCTCGCGGCTGACGGTGCGGGCAGCGTAACCACGAGCCTCGCGCCGGACGTCGACGTTCGAGGCGGCAGCGACCTCTCCGCCTCCGTGGCGGATGCGGATGGCGACCGGCTCTACGCGAAGGTCGGGCCGGCCAGCCTCGATACTGATCGCGACGGCATCGCCGATCTGGTCGACCTCGAGCCGACGACTGTCTCCGCGGCATTCTCCGACGCCCCAACCGGCGCGATCGTGGGGCAGGTCCTTTCTGATGGCGGATTGATGGTCACCGTGGTCGACGCGGTGCCGCCCGATGGCGTTGTTGCCGCCGCGAGCGGCGGCGCTGCCGGCGCGACCGCGCAGCTGGAGGCCTGCGCGCCGGCGTTCGTGGTGGAGCTGACCGCCGGCGATCGTATGACGCTGACCTGCAGCTCGTTGACCGCGGCGGTGCTGTCGGGCCCGATCTCAATTCGTGCGTCCGGCTCTCCCGCAATCACCTCCGTTCCCACCGACAGCACGGCGAAGCTGACCGTCCTCGCGACCGGCGAACTGCAGGTGCAGAACATCGCTGGTACCGCCCCGATCGACGTCACGGTTGCCGGCGCGCCCACGCAGGTCGCGCCTGGAGGCTCGTTCCTCGTCGCGGCGGTGCAGGTGACACCAGCGCCCACGGCCACAACGCCGGCGACCGGCACAACGAACGGCAGTGAGGACGACCGGCGCGGCATGCTGCTCGCTGTGGTGGTGATCGTCGTCGTCGTCGTGCTCATCGGCGTCGGCGTGTACGTCGCTACGCAGCGGCGCAAGCAGGAGCCGTGAGCCTCGCGAGGCAGGTCGAACCGGCAAGAGCCGGCTGCTTGTTGGACGATGGGCGTTCGTGCCAGGCCGGGGCGCGCGACGGCTCGCCCTGACGACCGGCGCGGTGGCCTGGTGGTGGGCCCGCACTTCTAGATTGCCGCCGTGTCCGCGGTCTCCGTGACGGCTGGTGGGACGGGGATGGTGAACGCGCTGCGACCGACGGAAGCGGAGGCGCTCGCCGCGTGGGCAGCGCTGGTGGCCGGCGACGCCGAGCAGGTGTCGCGCGTGCGCGAGCCCGAGCCGACCGGCGACTACTACCTGCCGCACGCCGCCCGCTTTCGCGTGGGCGCGGGGCCGAGCCCCGAGCTGCCGGTGCTCGAGGCGCTCGCTGCCGCGGGCGAGACCTGGATGGACATCGGCGCCGGCGGGGGACGGCTGGCGGTGCCGCTCGCGGGGATCGTCGCGCGCGTGATCGCGATCGAACCGTCGGTCGCGATGCGCGAGGTGCTTGGCACCGCGATCGCCGAGTCCGGCCGCACGAACATCGAGGTGCGGGACGCGCGGTGGCCCGACCCCGGCTGGCTCGACGCCGTAGACGTCACCCTGGCCGCGCACTCCATGTACGACATCGGCGACATCGGACCGTTCCTCGACGGCATGGAGCGGCACGCGCGCCGGCGTTGCGTCGCGCTGCTGCAGCCGTGGGCGCGCGGCACCGCGCTCGCAGCGCTGTTCGAGGCGGTGCACGGCGAGCCGCTGGCGACGCTGCCGGCGCTACGTGAGTTCGTGGCACTGATCGGCGCGCGCGGCCGCCGCTACGAGGTGCGCGTCGTCCCGGTGGAGTCGGGCCCGGCGGTCACCCCGCACGACGCGGCGTTCGCGGAGGCGCGCCGCCTGCTCTGGCTCAGCGAGGGCTCCGCGAAGGACCAGCGGATGCGCGCGCTGCTCGAGGAGTGGTGGGGACGTCCAGACGGCATCGCCATGCCGCACTCGCCGCCCTACGTCGGCGTCGTCTCGTGGGAGCCGTCCGCCGCGCCCGGCGCCTCGTAGCGGCACTCTTGAGCGAGTCGGCGGGCCAGACGACTCTTCGAACTTCGAGACTGCTGCGATAACCAGGCGGCCGGACTTCGCCCCGCCTCGTTATGACGAGCATGGCAGCGTCCGTCGGAACATCCGGTAGACTGTCGCTTCTCTGAACGCGCTGCCGGGTGCCATGCAGTGCCCTCCGCGACGAAGCGGTTCGGTGGCGCGACGCAGACAGAACTGAAAGATCCGGCCAGATCGGTATTGCCGTCCGGATCCCCGCCCAGACCATGACCGCAGCGGCTCCGAACCAGAATGCAACCACAGGAGAGAACACATGGATCGCGAAAGCGGGCGCCCGGCTGCAGGCGGGATTCGAGGTCTGTCGAACCGGGATTGGTGGCCGAATCAGCTGAACCTGAAGGTCCTCCACCAGAACCCCCCCATGGCCAATCCCCTGGGTGAGGACTTCGACTACGCGGATGAGTTCAGGACCCTCGACCTCGATGCCCTGAAGAAGGACATCGAGGAGGTGATGACCACCTCGCAGGACTGGTGGCCGGCCGACTATGGCCACTACGGACCGCTCTTCATCCGGATGGCGTGGCACAGCGCGGGCACGTACCGCATCCAGGACGGGCGCGGCGGCGCAGGCGCGGGCACGCTTCGCTTCGCGCCCCTCAACAGCTGGCCAGACAACGCGAACCTCGACAAGGCGCGCCGGTTGCTCTGGCCGGTGAAGAAGAAGTACGGCCGCAAGATCTCGTGGGCCGACCTGATGGTCTACGCCGGCAACTGTGCCCTGGAGTCGATGGGACTCAAGACCTTTGGCTTCGCCGGCGGGCGCGAGGACGTCTGGGAACCTGAAGAGGACACCTACTGGGGCTCTGAGGACACGTGGCTCGGCGATCAGCGGTACAGCGGCGACCGGGAGCTCGAGAACCCCCTGGCGGCGGTGCAGATGGGGTTGATCTACGTGAACCCGGAAGGGCCGAACGGCGTTCCGGATCCGCTGGCGGCGGCCAGGGATATCCGTGAGACGTTCCGCCGCATGGCGATGAACGACGAGGAGACGGTTGCGCTGATTGCCGGCGGACACACGTTCGGCAAGTCCCATGGCGCAGTCGATCCCGGCAACGTGGGCCCTGCGCCCGAGGCCGCCGGCATCGCGGAGCAGGGCCTCGGCTGGAAGAACAGCTTCGGCAGTGGTCGCGGAGTCGACACGATCACCGGCGGTCCGGAGGGTGCATGGACCACCAATCCGGTGGCCTGGGACAACAACTTCTTCGAGAACCTGTTCAGTTATGAATGGGAGCAGGTGACGAGTCCTGCCGGCGCAAAGCAGTGGGCTCCGAAGGCCCCCTCGGCAGCGGGCGCCGTGCCGGACGCGCACGACCCCGCGAAGCGGCACGCCCCGATGATGCTCACGACCGACCTCGCACTGAGGCTGGATCCCGCCTATGAGCGGATCTCACGGCGCTTCTTCGAGCACCCGGCGGAGTTCGCGGACGCATTCGCCAGGGCCTGGTACAAGCTGACGCACCGCGACCTGGGGCCATACCCGGTTGGCCTCGGCCCGCTGGTTCCTGCGGAGCCGCAGTTGTGGCAGGACCCCATCCCCGCCGTGACTCACGAGCTGATCGGGTCGCAGGACATCGCCGCCCTCAAGGCCGCGATCCTCGGATCGGGGCTGTCCATCCCCCAGCTGGTCTCGACCGCCTGGGCCTCCGCGGCGACGTTCCGCGGCACAGACAGGCGCGGTGGAGCCAACGGGGCTCGCATCCGCCTCGCGCCGCAAAAGGACTGGGCGGCGAACGATCCGCCCGAACTGGCCGAGGTGCTGCATATCCTGGAGGGTGTCCAGAAGGACTTCAACGGCTCCCAGCACGGCGGGAAGATGGTCACGCTCGCAGATCTCATCGTGCTGGGCGGGTGTGCGGCCGTCGAACAGGCTGCACGGAACGCCGGGCACGACATCCAGGTCCCCTTCGCGCCTGGCCGCGCCGACGCGTCGCAGGAGCAAACCGACGTGGAGTCCTTCGCGGCGCTCGAGCCGACCGCAGTTGGGTTCCGCAACTACCTCGCGGAAGGGCACCGGCGCCCCGCTGAGGAGCTGCTGCTGGATCGGGCGCAGATGCTGACACTGAGCGCTCCCGAGATGACGGTCCTCGTAGGCGGTATGCGTGTACTGAATGCCAACTTCCGGCAGTCCGAGTTGGGTGTGTTCACGAAGCGGCCCGGCGCGTTGACCAATGACTTCTTCGTGAACCTGCTCGACATGAGGATCGAGTGGCGGGCGATGGATTCGACCGAGACGACGTTCGAGGGGCGGGATCGCGGGAGTGGCGAGACCATGTGGACCGCCAGCAGAGTCGACCTGATCTTCGGTTCGAACTCCCAGCTGCGGGCACTCGCGGAGGCTTACGCGTGCGACGACTCGAAAGAGAAGTTCGCGCGTGACTTCGTGGCCGCCTGGGACAAGGTGATGAACCTGGACCGATTCGACCTTGCCTGA
>JBBDXH010000117.1:0-1909 GCA_040902395.1 Dehalococcoidia bacterium | reverse complement strand
AAGGGGACCGAGCCGCCGTTCAGCGGCGAGTACGACGACTTCTGGCGATCCGGGACCTACGTCTGCCGGCGTTGCGGCGCCGAGCTCTACCGATCGCAGGACAAGTTCGAAGCACACTGCGGCTGGCCGGCCTTCGACGACGCGGTCCCGGGTGCGGTGCAGTGGCTGCCCGACCCCGACGGAATGCGGACCGAGGTCCAGTGCGCGAGCTGTGGCGGTCACCTCGGACACGTCTTCGAGGGCGAGCGCTTCACCCCGAAGGACACGCGGCACTGCGTGAACTCGCTGTCGATGAAGTTCGTGCCGGCTGAGTGAGCCCCACGCGAGTTGGGGGCCACGCGCGCTCGAGGATTCCCGGAGGCAGGCCCTGACCCGACGGCGCCGGGCCGGTGGTCCGCGACCGTGACGCCACCGTCGGTCGTCCGCGATTCGCCCACGTGGGTGCGAAACGCGTCCGCCGCGGGCGCGCTCTGCGCAGGTCCGGGCCGACGGCCCGGCTTCGGTGCGCGCGGTCGTGGTGGCATGGACTGAACCACCGCGTGCCTGCCGGAGCCTCGGTCTCACGCGCCCGAGCGGTCGGGGGAGGATGGGTTCGGCCGGACGCGGCTGCCCGGCCGGTCGCGCGCCTCAGCCGGCGCTGGCCGCGGACATCTCCGCCGTCACGAAGTCGTCGCCGATCCCACGAATGGCCGCCGCCGGCACGACGGTGGTGTGCCCGCCCAGCCCGAGCATTCCGCCCGAGTGCGCTTCGAGCTCCGTGAGGCTCCCCGTCAGCTCGTCGATCGTCAGCGTCCGGACTTCGCCGAGGGACTTCGCCTCGCCGTCCACGACACGCAGTCCCAGCAGGTCGTCGATCGATCGCATGAGATTCAGGCCCGCCTCTGTGGGCGTCGCCGCAGCGGGCTCAACGAGCGCCACGGTGATCGCGTCCGCGCCAATGCTCTGGACGGCTTCGAACGGAAGAATCGACTGTGCGCCGTGGAGTTCGAGGACGAGTGCGGTCACGCGCAGCTGCTCGGTATCGAACAGCACGTCTTCCACGGTCCCGATCGACGCTCCCCCATCCATGCTCACGACCATGCGCTTCTTCAGCAGGCTTGCGTTCATTCCACACTCCTCGAGATTCTGAGGTCGACGCGACTCTTCCACGCTGAGAACGCTCCGAAGCACCCGCCGCGGCGGCGGTGCGAGCGCGCGCCGACCGCGCGCGTCACGGTCCGCGCCGTCGTGCGTGCGGCGGTCCCGGAGGCGGCCCCTGCGACTTCGCCGCGCGACGGCGCCGGGGCCCGGTTCGGCCCCCGCCCGGCCGATCACGTTGGTGATGCAATCGCCAGACACGCCCTCACGCTATTGGCGGAGCGTTACGCGGGCGTTACCGCGCCCCGTGGACGCGTACCGGCGGATGACGCCGCGTGAAGCGGCGCCAGCCTGTCGGCGGACCGCCGGCGCCGCCGGTGGTTGCCGGCGCCGAGGTAACGCCGCCATCACGGCGCCGTGACGACGCGGGAGTGAGGATGCCACCGGTGTTCGACGCGAAGGAGTCAGCAGATGCCGGGAACAGTCATCCTCTTGCTTGTCGTGGGCGCGGTTGTCGCGCTCTGGGGCGTGCGGCGGTTCGTTCGAAAGTCCTGAGCGAGCGCCCGGGACGGGTGCTTCACGCAGTCCTGACGGTGATGCCGCTCCGGCCGTGAACGCGGGGCCGCGTGCGGATTCGGCGCGGCTCTCCCCCGCCGTCGCCACGCGGCGTCCCTCCCGCCGGGCACGAAGTCAGTGCCGCATGCCGGCAGTCGGCGGGACGCGCTCCTCCGGGGGATGCCTGACTCCGCACAGGCCCATGTGGCACACGAGCCGCCGCAGCCGCGGCTGCGATCGGACGGAGGCCTCCTGAAACGGGTGGCGACCAGAGTGA
>JBBDXH010000116.1:1376-27799 GCA_040902395.1 Dehalococcoidia bacterium | reverse complement strand
GATGGTCTTGGCGTATGGGTCGTCAATGGCGTCGAGATACTCGACAACTTTTTTCGCGACGAGTGCGTCGCGTTGAGGGAAAATTACCGACCGGTTAACGTCCTTCTGCTCGTAAACCCGGTCTTCGACCGTATTGCCTTTGTCGTCCACGGTGCCGGGAGTGGGGCGCCAACCTGTGATGTCGTTATCAAGGAGGACCCGCAAAACCTTGTACGGAGCGAGGTAGCCATCGTCGATGCCTTGTTTGAGCGAGTAAGTGTAGAGCGCATCGCCGAAGTAATGTGTAGTGCTGACATCGGTCGTTTCCTTGGGTGTGGCGGTGAGCCCGAGGTGAGCCGCGCCAGTGAAATAGTCGAGGACATCGTGCCATTCGCTATCAAGGGATGCCGCTCCGCGATGACACTCGTCAATAACTACTAGATCAAAGAAGTCGGGCGGAAGCTTTCTGAAAAGCTTGTCGCTTTCCTGCGGGCCCGTGAGCGCCTGCGCGAGCGGGAGCGTGCGCACGTTCTCGGCCGCGGCCGTCGAGCGCGGCGCGAGCGCCGGCGCGGCGGCGGCGGCGGCGAGCCCGGCGAGCGCCCACGCGCGCGTGGCTGCGGCCATCAGCGCGATCACGTCGTTGCTCGCGAGCACGGCGGCGGCGTGATACGCGGCGCGATCCACGCCCTCGAGACGCACGCTCGTCGCGCCGAGGTCCCCGGCGACCGCCTCGAGCAGCGCGCCGAGCGCGCCCTCGCCCTCCACGCCGCACACGATGCCGCGGAAGCGCGCACCGGCGGCCGCGGGAGACTCGCCTGCGGGGAATGTCTGGAGCGGGTGGAAGCCGCCGACTGCGGCGCCGCGGCGCGACGCGCTCGCGAGCGCGTCCAGTCCGAGCGCGCCGCTGGTGTGGACGACCACGTGGTGGGGGCCGACGGCGAGGCTGCCCGCGACCCCGGCGATCGTAGCGTCCGGGACGGTCAGGAAGAGCAGGTCGCACCCCGCGGTGAGCGCGTCGAGCGTGCCGACACGCGCCCCGGGCAGCTCGCGCTCGAGCGCCGTCGCCGCGTCCGCCCGCCGCCCGGCGATCGCGGGCGGCGCCCAGCCTGCTGTGACGAGCGCGCCGAAGAGCGCGCGCCCGAGCCGGCCCGGACCGACGATACCCACGCGCAGCGATCGTCGTTCGCTGACTTCGATCGACGGCATCCGCAGTCCCTCCCGTACCCGCGTGCCCGCGATCGTATGAGCGACCCGGCCGTCCGTTTCGGCGGCGCCACCAGAGCCTCATCACTACACGCATTGCGCATGGTTCAAATGCGGCTGTAACGTCAAGAGCCAAACCTTGACGAAAGGTAGAAGGTAGCCATGAGCGCCTCCGTTTTGGCTGTGCCGTACGACCGCGAGGCGACGGGAAGCCGGCTCCGTGAGATTCGCGTGCGCAAAGGGAAGACCCAGGCCGATGTGGCCTGGATGTCGGGGATGACCCAGGCTGCACTGTCGAATTATGAGAACGGGAAGCGCGACATCCCGCTCCGCTCGTTGCTCGCCCTGTCGGGAGTGCTCGAGATCTCGCCCGTCGAGCTCGTCCCCGGCCTGGCCGTCGATCCCGAAACCGCCGCCGCCGGCTAGACAGGCCGGCGCGCATCGTCCGGCTTGCTCGCGGCGCCTTTGCCCCGCGCCGGATCGTCGCTTAGATTTTCCCCGGTGACCGCCGAAACCGCCCAGCCGCTTGCGATCGACGGTGGCCAACCCGTGCGGGCGACGCCGTGGCCCGTGGACCATCCGCCCCCCGCCGCCGGCGACCCCGAGCCGGCAGCCGCGCTCGCTCAGACGCTGGCGACGCTCCTCGACGTAACCGCGGACCGGATCGCCCTCTTCGCCCGACGCGACCCGGCGGCCGCGGCCGCAACCCGTGCAGCGGCCGGTGATCGGGTGGGCGGGGAGCTCCTCATCCCGGCGCTCGGCGGGCACGCCTGGCTCCCCGTCGCCGAGGCGGCGGGGCTGGCCCCCGTTCCCGTCGAGGTCGATGCCGAGACCGGCGCCATGGCGCCGCGCGCGCTGGCACAGGCGATGATCGCGTCGCCATCCGCGCGTGCCGTCGTCGCCGTGCACCCGTTCGGCCACCCCGCGGCGCTGACCGAGCTCCAGCGTGTCGCAGGGACGGCGACGCTGGCGTTGGTCGAAGACGCCACGAGCGCGCTCGGCGCGTCGGAGCGGGGAAGACACGCGGGCACGGTCGGCGCGGCCGGACTGTTCCGGCTCGGCGCACCGGGCGACCCGACGGCGCCGTTCGCGCTCGTCATGCCGGACGCCCGGGAAGGCGCGCCGGACCCGATCGATGACGCGGTCGCGCGGACCGCCCTCGCCTGGCTTCGCGCAGAGCCCGAGGCGCTCGCGCTCCGTCGCCGGCTCGCGTGGGAGTTCACGTTCGGTGTGCGCGGCATGCGCGGCGTCGCAGGCATGCACCATGGCCGGCATGTGCGGCTCGCGTACGGGCGCTACGTCGCGCGGCTTCGTCGCATCGTCTGGAAGCGGCCACTCGAGAAGACACTGGCGGCCTTGCGCGCCGAGGGCATTCCCTGTGCGGCTGCGTTCACAGCGCTACCGCTGCACAGGGACCCGGCAGTGCTCGCCGCCCTCGGCGCGGACGATCCGCGGCTGGCCGCGGATCACTTCACGGTCGCCGCGCGACTGCCGCACGAGTGGATCGCGTTCCCGCTGCCGGCGACGGGCACGCAGCATGAGGTAGACGACGCGGTCGCCGCGCTGCGGAAGATCGAGGCGGCCGGCACATGACGGACCCGCGAAAACGCACGGACCGCGCGCCCGTGACCGACGCGCTCGGGCCCGTGTACGTCGGCGTTGACTTCACGGCGAGCCGGCTGCGGCTGCTCATGTCCGACGAAGACGGCGAAGAGTTGATTCGTGAGGACTGGCCCCTCCCGGCGCTCCCGACCGAGGAGGCATGGTCGTGGGAAGTGGGCGGCCGCATCACCGAGCTGTTCGCGCACGAGCACCAACGCCGCTCGGCGCTCGGCATCGGGATCGCCTGTCCCGGCAAGGTGGACGCGGTCAGCGGGCGACTGCAGACGTGCGTCGAGGTCCCCGAGTGGGACGGGCTCTCGGTCGTCGCCGCGCTCCGCGCGCATATCGACGTCCCCGTTTGCGCGATCAGCCGCGCCCACGCCGCGATCACGGCTGAAGCCGCGGTGGGCGCGGCGGCCGGCGAGGATCACGTGCTGTACGTCACGTTGCGCGGCGTCCCGGAGGCGGCCCTGCTCATCGCCGGACGCATCGCGCGCGGCGCACATGGGGACGCCGGCGCCCTGCCCGCGCTGCCGGAGCTGCCCGCGGGCGTGCCGCTCGACGACGAGACGCTGCAGCTGGTGGCCGGCGCGCTCACGGACGCCGTTGCCCTGCTCGACCCCGCGCTGGTGGTGCTCGACGGCGAAGACGCCCACCTGGCGCTGCTCGCGCCCCTGCTTCAGCGTGTGCTCGACGAGGTGACCGGGGGCGTACGCGTGGAGCGGTCGGCGCTCGGTGAGCTCGCTGCCGTGAACGGCGCGCTGCGCGCAGCGACGATCGTGGCGTTCGAGGGTGAGCGCGGCGCGTGAATGATCGGCGGATCCCCGTGGGCTTCTCGCGCGAGGAGCTGGGCACGCTCCTCGGTTCGCTCGCGTGGGTGATCGGCGCGCTTCAGATCATGCGCGACCGCGGCCACGCTGTCGCCGACGAGGAGTTCCACGAGCTGCACGATCTGCTCGTGCCCCGGCTCGAAGGGCTCGTCGAACGCATCAGCGGAGCGGGCCGCGCGACGGAGCGGGCGCCCCTGCTGGCGGCCGAGGTCGAGGCTGCTTACGCCGCAATCCGCGAGGCCTTCGAGACGTGGATCGAACTGACGGCGGTCGACACGCTCAGCGCCGCCGTCGCGCAGCGCCTCGCCGCGAGCGCGGACGCGCCTCCCGACGACGAGCCGGGAGCCCCGCCTCCGGGCTAGCGCGGTGCGGGGGTGCTCGTTCCGCTTCTGCTTCGCCCAGGACGAACGGGGCGGGCGACGCGGATCGTGTTCGTCAGTCTCCGCCATCCCCGCACCCTCGCTCGGGGTGAGTTCGGGCCGAACACGGAGCCCCGGCCCGCCGCACGGAGCGAGGCGGCCCGAGTCCGTTCGTCCTGAGCGAGGTCGAACGGCGAACCGGGGAACCGCCATCGTGCGTGTGCCCGCGCAGCCGCTCAGTACCCGCGGTAGCGGGTCGCCAGCGGCAGCCTGCGGTCGCGGCCGAAGGCGCGTGGGGAGATCTTCACGCCGGGCGGCGCCTGCCGTCGCTTGTATTCGTTGCGGTTGATGAGGTCCACCACGCGACGCACGATTGCCTGGTCGAAGCCGCGCGCGACGATCGAGTCGACGGGCAGGTCGTCCTCGACGTACGCCTCGATGATCGGGTCGAGCACCTCGTAGGGGGGGAGCGAATCGGTGTCGAGCTGCCCCGGGCGGAGCTCGGCGGACGGCGGCTTTTCGATCGAGCTGGGCGGGATCACCTCGCCGCTCGCGTTGCGGTGGCGCGCGAGACGCCACACGAGCGTCTTCGCCACGTCCTTGATCACCGCGTAGCCACCGGCCATGTCACCGTAGAGCGTCGCGTAGCCGCACGCGTATTCGGACTTGTTGCCTGTGGTGAGCACCATCGAGCGCGGGTGCTTGTTCGACAGCGCCATGATCAGCATCCCGCGGATGCGTGACTGGAGGTTCTCCTCGGCAGTGCCCGGTTCGGTGCCGGCGAACTCCGCCTCGAGCACCTCGAGCGCGGCCGCGTGCATCGGCTCGATCGGCAGCGTGAGCAGGCGCATGCCGAGCCGGCCCGCGAGATCGCGCGCGTCCGCGAGCGAGCCCTCGGACGAGTACCGCGAGGGCATCGCGACGCCGGTGACGTGATCGCCGCCGAGCGCGTCGGCGGCGATCGCCGCGACCAGCGCCGAGTCGATGCCGCCCGAGAGCGAGACGTACACGTGCTCGAACCCGGACTTGCGCACGTAGTCGCCCGTGCCCATCACGAGCGCCCGGTAGATCTCGTCCAGCTCGTCCGGTGGCTCGACCGACGCCGCGGCGAGCGGCGCGCGGTCAGCCGTCGGGGCGCCGGTCACGAACACCGGCGTGGCGCGCGGCCCGGGCACGTGGTGGCGGCGCAGGCGCGACTCGTGGAGCTGGCGCTGCAACACCTGCTCCACGTCGACGTCGACGACGAGCAGGTCCTCCGCCATCGACGCCCCGCGGGCGAGCAGCGCTCCATCGGCGTCGACGATGAGCGAGTTCCCGTCGAACACGAGCTCGTCCTGCCCGCCGATCTGATTCACGTAGGCGACCGCCACCGTGCTGTCCGCCGCACGCGTCGCGACCATGCGTTCGCGGTTTCGCGTCTTCCCGGCATGGAAAGGCGACGCATTGATGTTGACGATCACGCGCGCACCGTCGAGCGCGAGCCGATCGAGCGGGCCGGTCGAGTACCAGATGTCCTCGCAGATCGTGATGCCAATCTCCACGCCGCCGATCACGAACAGCGGCGCCTCCGTGCCACGCTGGAAGTAGCGCTCCTCGTCGAACACGCCGTAGTTCGGGAGCTCGTGCTTGCGATAGCGTCCCACCACGCGGCCGTCGTGGATCACGGCCGCGGCGTTGTAGAGGTGATGGTCGAAGTCGAGGCAGCCGACGATCAGCGGTGGCAATCCGCGAGCGTCCTCCGCGAGGCACTGGAGCGCCCCTTCGGCATCGGAGATGAAGGCGTGGCGGAGCAGCAGATCCTCGGGCGGATAGCCGGTGACCGCGAGTTCGGGGAAGGCAACGAGATCGGCCTGCTGCTCAACGGCCCGTCGCGCGGCTGCGAGCATCAGCCGGCGGTTGCCATCGAGGTCGCCGACGGTCGTGTTGATCTGGGCAAGCGCGATGCGCAGCGTCTGCATCGAGTGCGGGCCTTCCTCGTCCAACCGGTCACGCCCCGGTCGCGACGATAGTATGCGTACTTCGTACGCAAAGCACGACGCGCCCCGCGGCGGGCTGGTCGGGGGTGCGCGCGAGCGGGCGGTCGGCGACACTGGCGGCGCCGCCACCCCCGAGCGAAGGACCGCAGCTCATGGCCGTCGTCCCGCTGCCGCTGGTCGAAAGCGCCGCGCGCGCCCACAACGCGATCAACCCGGATCTCCCGCTGTGGGCGAACTGGAGCTTCGATCCGCAGTTCCTGGTCCCGGTGGCGATCGCCGCGTGGTTCTACGTGCACGGCCTCACGCGATGGACCGAGCGCAGCCGCGAACATCCGTGGTGGCGGACGGCGTTCTTCTTCACCGGGCTCGCGCTGCTGGTGATCGCGATCGAGTCGCCACTCGACCGGCTGGCCGAGGACTACCTCGCGTTCCACATGATTCAGCATGAAGTGATGATGACGCTCGCGGTGCCTGCGATCCTGCTCGGCGCGCCAACCACGCCGTCGCTGCGCGGCATGCCGCGCTGGCTGCGCCTGGGCGTCGTGCGCCGGCTCGCGCGCCGCCCCGAGGTCAGGCTCGCGTACCGCTGGGTCACGCATCCGGTGGTCGCAATCGCCACGGGCACCGCGGTGCTATGGGCGTGGCATCTCGCGCCTGGCTGGTACGACGGGGCACTCACGAACGCGGCGATCCATGATCTCCAGCACCTCTCGATGGCGGGCATCGCGATGCTGTTCTGGTGGAACGTGATCGACCCGAAGCCGCGCCGCTCACGACTCGCCTACATCCCGCGCGTGCTCTACGTCTTCGCCGCGGGCGTCCCGCGCCAGTTTCTCGCCGCCATGCTCACCTTCGCCGAGCGTCCGCTGTATGACGTCTACCGGGTCGCGCACGGCCCGCTCGCACTCGCCCCCGCCGACGATCAGCAGCTCGGCGGCCTGATCATGTGGGTGCCGGGCGGAATGATGTACCTGCTGATCATGGGCATCATCTTCGGTGTCTGGGCGCACAAGTCCGAGCAGGCGCAGCGGACGTACGAGGCGAACGTCGAGCGCGCCCGCACCGCGGCCGCGACGCGCAGCGAGGCCTGACGGGGCCGCCGCGCATCAACCTGAACACCCGTGGGACGCGTGCGGCCGCTGGGCTCCTACACGACGGGAGGGCACGCGCGAGAGGCCCGGTCGCCCGGGCCTCTCGTTACGCGTACCTCTGGGCGACTGCCCTCGCGGCTACCGCACCGTGAGCGGCGCGTGCATCCCGAGCTGGTAATGGCCGGGCACGTTGCAGAACAGCACGTAGGCCCCCGCCTCGAGCGTCGCCGTCGCGCTGTCGGACGCGCCGGCGGCGACGTCTACGGTCGAAGCGACGACATCCACCTGCGCCTCGTCCACGATGCCCGCGGCGACGGGCAGTGCGTCCGGCGCGAGATCGCTGCGGGCCACGCGCAGGTTGTGCGGGATCGCACCCTCGTTGGCGACGTTGAACTGCACACCCCCCGCTGAAGTCTCGGCTGCCACCGTGACAAAGAACTCGCCGAGCGCGACGGCGACCTCGGCCTGCACCGCGGCGGCGCCGCCCGCAGCCGCCTCGCCGCCTCCCGAGCCCGCCGCGGCCTCCTGGACCGGCGTCTGCGAGATCGTCGAGTCGTTCCAGAACAGCGCGGTCAACGCGACGAGGATCGCGGAGGCGAGCGCGAGCCCGAAGACGAACAGGCGCGTCAGCATTTTGCTGTCGAAGCGGAGATGCATGAAGAATGCAACGACGACTGCGAACTTCACCGCCGACAGCACGAGCAGCACCGGGATGATGATCGCGTCGAGACCCGAATAAGAGACCCACAGCTCGATCGCCGTGATGATGGTCAGGATCACGCCGATCATCACGTACTGGCGCGGGCCGATCGCGGGCAGCTTGTGCTGGACCTCCGGCAGTTGCGCTTCGCCGTGGGCCATATCACTGGTCATGGGGCGCTCCGATCTGCCGGTTTCCTACTGCGGAATCAGGTACAGAACCGTGAAGATCACGATCCAGACGATGTCGACGAAGTGCCAGTACAGACCGGCGACCTCCACGTGGAAACCCGCTTCGGGCCCCAGCCCGGAGCGCCGGAAGGAGGCAAGGAGCAGCGACGCGAGAATCAGCACGCCGACGCCGACGTGGGTGCCGTGGAAGCCGGTGAGCACGAAGAACGAAGCGCCGAACTGGTTGGTCGTGAGGTTGAGACCCTCGTGGCCGAAGGTGCGGAACTCGTAGACCTGGAAGCCCAGGAAGATCAGCCCCAGCAGGACCGTCACGAGCAACCAGAGCTTCATCATGCGCGGTCGCCCGTGTTCGGCGCCGTACACCGCCAGCACCATGGAGAGGCTGCTCATCAGCAGCACGAAGGTGCTCGCAGATGTCACCGGGATGTCGAGGATCTCGTCCGGGAATGGACCGACCAGCGACTGGCCCTTGAAGATCAGGTAGGTCGAGATCAGCGACCCGAAGAACAGGCACTCCGACGCGAGGAAGATCCACATGAGGAGCTTCCGGTTGTCGATCCCGGTCGACGAGTGGTGCGTGGGTCCGTGTGCGGCTGCGGCCATCGGCTGCTCCTAGTCCGTCGGCTCGAGGGTCCACGCCCACGCGGCGTAGATGATGATGACCACGCCCAGCGCCGTGACCGCCAGGTGCGAGAGCACACCGACGCCAAGCAGCAGCACCCCGCCACCCATCACGAGCGGGTAGTACGACGGCGGCGGCATGTGGATGTGCTGATGCGCGGGCGGCGCTTCGGGCGTGATCCCGTGGTCGCGGTTGTACCAGAGCGGATCCCGGTCGTGAACGACCGGGATCACGTCGAAGTCGTGCTCCGGCGGTGGCGAGCTCGTCGACCACTCCAGCGTCGCGCCCAGCCCCCAGGCGTCGTTCGCAGCGGTGGCCGGCTTGCGCATCGAGAGCAAGAAATTGACGACGAAGACCAGCATACCCAGCGCGATGATGTACGAGCCGATCGACGCGACCATGTTCCACATGCCCCAGCCGAGGCCGTCGTCGTACGTATAAATACGTCGCGGCATGCCCGCGACGCCGAGGAAGTGCATCGGGAAGAACGTCAGGTTCATGCCGACGAAGAAGAGCCAGAACTGGACTTTCCCGAGGCCCTCACCGAGGAATCGACCGGTCATCTTCGGGAACCAGTAGTAGATGCCGGAGAAAATGCCCATGATCGCGCCGCCGAAGAGTACGTAGTGGAGGTGCGCGACGATGAAGTATGTGTCCTGCTGCTGTGTGTCGACCGGGACGACCGCGTGCATCACGCCGGTGATGCCGCCGATGGTGAACAGCGCGATCACCGATACGGCGAAGTACATAGCGGTCGTGAAACGGATACTTCCGCCGAACATCGTGCCGAGCCAGTTGAAGATCTTGACGCCGGTCGGGACCGCGATTGCCATCGTGCTCGCGGAGAACACGATCTGCGGGACCGTGCCCAGTCCGGTGGTGAACATGTGGTGGCTCCACACTGCGAAGCCGAGCACCGCGATCGAGATACCCGCGAAGACCACCGCGGAGTAGCCAAACAGCGGCTTGCGCGAGAAGACGGGGAGCACCTCGGAGATGATGCCAAACGCGGGCAGGATCAGGATGTAGACCTCGGGGTGCCCGAACACCCAGAACAGGTGCTGCCACAGGATCGGGTTGCCGCCGTTGTCGGCGATGAAGAAGTTCGTCTCGAACTTGCGATCGAACAGCAGTTCGATCAGCGCGACCGTCAGCACCGGCAAGGACAGGATCAACAGGAACGCAACGATCAGCGTCATCCAGATGAAGACCGGCAGCCGCATCATCGTCATGCCGGGGGCCCGCATGTTGATGATCGTCACGGCGAAGTTGAGCGCGGCGATCAGCGATGACAGACCGAGCGCCAGCAGGCCGATCACGTAGAAGTCCATGCCCGAGCCGGCGTGGTTCTTGTCCGACAGCGGCGTGTATGCGAACCAGCCGGCGTCCGGCGCGCCACCGAAGACGAAGCTGCTGACGAGCAACAGACCGCCGGCGAGGAAGACCCAGTACGAGAGCGCGTTGAGGCGCGGGAAGGCGACGTCCCGCGCGCCGATCATGAGCGGTACGAACCAGTTGAAGAAGGCCGCGCCCAGGGGCATGATCGCGAGGAAGATCATCGTCAGCGCATGCATCGTGAACAGCTGGTTGAACAGCTGCGCTTCCACGACCGTGCCGTTCGGCACCGCCAGCTGGGTGCGGATCAGCAGTGCCTCCACGCCGCCCATCATGAAGAAGAGCATCGCCGTCACGCCGTACAGGGTGCCGATGCGCTTGTGATCGACGGTCGTGAGCCACGACCAGAGTCCGGTGTGCGAGCCGACGACCGGCATCGTGCCTGCGGCGGTAGCCATCTCAGGACCTCTCCAGCCTGCCTACTGCAGGCTCTCCAGGTATGCGACGAGCTGCTGGATCTGGTCTTCTGTGAGGTTGAGGTTCGGCATCAACGAGCCGGGCTTCACGCCTGGCGGATTGCGCAGCCACCGCGCCATGTTCTCCGGCGTGTTGTCCATGATCCCGGCCGCCAGCGTGGTGCGCCCGCCGACGTGCGTCAGGTCCGGACCGACGCGCGCCGCGGCGATCGTGCCGCGTAGCGTGTGGCAGCCGATGCACGCGCCCGTCGTGAACACCTGCTCGCCGGCGACGGCCAGCTCGTCCGCCGGCTGAATGCGCTCCTGCTGGAGGGAGGCCACCCATGCGTCGAAGTCTGCCTGCGTGTCGACGAACACGCGGAAGCGCATGTTCGCGTGTGATGTGCCGCAGAACTCGGCGCACTGCCCGAGGTACTCACCCACCTCGTTCGGCGTAAAGAAGAGGTGGTTCTCGTGACCGGGCACCATGTCCACCTTGCCGCTCAACTGCGGCGCCCAGAACGAGTGGATCACGTCCACCGACTTGAGACGAATGCTGACCGGCCGGTCGACCGGGATGTGCAGCTCGTTGGCGGTGATCACGCCTTGCCCCGGGTACTCGAATTCGAACCACCACTGGTGGCCGGTGGCGACGATCTCGAGCGCCCCCTCGGGAGCATCCCCGGTCGTGTCGACGATGGTCTGGAAGGTCGGCACCGCCATCACGACGAGGATCACCACAGGGATGAACGTCCACAGGATCTCGAGCCGTGTGTTGCCATGGATCTGGCGTGCCTGCCGGCCCGCGCGCTCGCGGAAGGCGATCGCAAAGCCGAACACGGCGAGCGTCACGCCGACGAAGACGATCATGCCGAGCCAGAACACGAGCAGGTAGAGATCGTGCACCTGCTGTGCGGTGTCGGACTTCGGCACGACCGTGGACTGGGGTTCGTCGCAGGCGACCGCGAAGAGCACGAAGAGCAGCAGAACGGAGAAGGCCACCAGCCGCCGCGCAGAGCTGCCGGACGAGCGCAAGAGCGACCTCCCAACCTGGTCACGAATCGAGGCCCATGGCACGCAACCGCCCGGCATGGGGGTCGCCGGGCGGGACCTGCTGTGCACGTAGTGAAGTAGCATTCGCCCCTGTCACGGTCAAGCATGATTGCTGACGTGTGTGATCGAATAGCAACCGGCTGCTGCGCTTATCCGGCCGTCGGGACGAGCGCAGGTTCCGCGTTGGCCCGCGCCACGTGCGCGGGGTAGCCTCGGATGCCGAATGGGACGACGACATGCGGGTCGACTGATCGTGGTCGGCGTCGGCCTCGCGGCCGTCGCGCTGCTCGCGGTGCTCGCGCTCGCGATGCGCGAGGGCGTCGGCGCTTCGCCGGTGGGACGCACGGCGGCCGGCTTCGCGCAGGCCAGCAGCTTCGTGCTGCCCACCCTCGACGGCGACGCCACGTTCGACCTCGACGACCACGCCGGCGGACCGCTCTTCGTCTACTTCTGGGCCTCGTGGTGTGCGCCCTGCCGCGAGGAGGCGCCGATCATCGAGCGGCTGTGGCCCGAGTACCGTGCGCTCGGCTACACGTTCGTCGGCGTGAACATCCTCGACGCCGAGCGCGACGCGCGCGCGTTCGTCGCCGAGTACCGCCTGACCTTCCCCGTGGTCCGTGATGTGGAGGGCGCGGTCTACCTCGACTACGGTGTGTACGGCTTGCCCGAGGGCTTCTTCCTCCGCCCGGGCCTGCTCGTCAGCGAGAAGTTCAACGGAGCGCTCGGCGAGCGAGAGTTCCGCGCGATGCTCGCGCACCTCCAGGAGGCGTCGTGACCGGGGTGCTCGCCAGCCGCCGCAACCGGCTCGCCGTGCTGCTCCTGCTCGGCACGGCCGCGGTCACGCTGCTCGCCTGGCGCGCGGCCAGTTCGTCGCTCTCGTATTACGTGACGCCGGAGGAGTTCGCCCAGCAGATCGACGCCTCCGGCCGCCAGTGGCGCGTCGGCGGGCGCGTAGTCGCCGGCTCTGTGGTCGAAGCGAACGGCCGCCCGATCCGCTTCGACATCGCCGGCGATCACGGCGAGCGCATGACCATCGACTACGACGGGGTCGTCCCGAACCTGTTCGGCCCCGGCGCGTTCGTCGTGGTGGACGGGCTCGCTCCCGAGCCGGGCCGGCTCACGGCCTCGAAGGTCATCATCAAGCACGAGAACGAGTTCTTCTCGGAGACGCCGACGCCCGTGAATGCCGCTCCCACCGTCGACTGAGGAAGGGCGCGCTTGAACCTGCTGGCCACGCTCGGCGCCTCGGCGGTGCTCACCGCCCTGGCCTCCGCGCTGTTCGCGATCGGCGCGTCCGTGTACGCATTGCGCGCCCGCAGCGCGCGCGCACAGCATGCAGCGCGCCGCGCCATCCTTGCGGTCGCCGCGCTGCTGACCGGCGCGATCGCGCTGCTCGGCGTCGCGCTGCTCACCAACGACTTCTCGCTCGCGCATGTCGCCGCCGTCTCGTCGCGCGAGATGGAGCCACGCTTCAAGTGGGCGTCGCTGTACAGCGGCCAGCCGGGCTCCCTGCTGTTCTGGACGTGGGCGATGGCGCTGTTCATGGCGGCGTTCGTGCACATCACCGTGCCGCGCGTCCCGTGGTGCGCGCCGCACGCCGTCGCCACGGCGGGCGCGGTGCTCGGCGCGTTCCTGTTTGCGCTCGCGTTCTTCGCTTCGCCCTTCGCCGTCAGTCCGTACCTGCCGGAGGACGGCGTGGGCCTCAACCCGCTGCTCGTGGACCCCGGCATGTTGATCCACCCGCCGTTCCTGCTCAGCGGCCTTGTCAGCACCTCGGTGCCGTTTACGCTCGGCGCGGCGGCGCTGCTCGCGGGCCGCGTGGATGGCGCCTGGATCCGCCACGCACGCGGCTGGGCGCTGCTGTCCTTTCTCGTGCTCAGCGTCGGCAACATGCTCGGCGGCTGGTGGGCGTACACGGTGCTCGGCTGGGGCGGCTACTGGGGCTGGGACCCCGTCGAGAACTCGGCCATCCTCCCCCTGCTCCCGATGATCGCCTTCCTGCACACGCTGCAGGTCCAGGAGCGGCGCGGGATGCTCAAGCTGTGGAACCTCGTGCTCGTGCTCGCCGCATTCGCGCTCGCCGTCTTCGGCACCTTCAACGTGCGCAGCGGCCTCGTCTCCTCCGTGCACTCGTTCGCGCAGTCCGAGATCGGCCCGTACTTCCTGGTGCTGGTCGGGCTCACGGTGATCGCGTCGCTCGGGCTGATCGTGTGGCGACTGCCCGACCTCCGCGCCGAGGCCGAGCTGGACTCCCTCGCCTCGCGCGAGACCGGGATGCTGGTGAACAGTTATGTCATGATCACGATCGCGCTGGTCGTGCTCGGCGGCACGCTCTTCCCGGTGTTCTCCGAGCTCTTCAACGACACGCGCATCACGGTGGGCCCGCCGTTCTACGACGACGTGGTGGGCCCGTTGCTAATCGCGATGCTGGTGCTGATGGCGATCGGCGTCGTGGTCCCGTGGCGCGGCGCCGCTCCGCGCACGCTCGTGCGCCGGCTGCGCGCGCCGGCGGCCATCGTCGCCGCGGCGACGGTAGCGCTCGCGTGGCTCGGCGTGCGCGACGGCTTCGCGCTCGCGGGCGCCGGCGCCGCCATCGGCGTCGCCTCCGTGTGCGTGCGCGAGTACGCACTCGGCGCGCGCGGGCTGCGACGCGCGACCGGGCGCCCGTGGCCGGCCGCCTTCGCCGCGCTCTTCGCGCGCGACCAGCGGCGCTACGGCGGCTACCTGGTGCACATCGGCGTGGCGATCATGGCGATCGCGGTGATCAGTTCGAACATCTACCAGGACCAGACCCGGGCCGTCGTTGCGCCCGGCGAGTCCTTCCGCGCCGGCGCGTACACGCTCACCTACAACCGCCTCTACGCCGAACGACCCAACCGCAACGGCATCGACGTGGAGGTGAGGGCCGAGATCACGGTGTCGCGCGGCGACGAGGTCGTGGCGACGCTGGCGCCCGGGCGTCGCACCTTCACCAACTTCCCCGGGCAACCGGTCGCGATCGTGGCCATCGACGGGTCGTTCGCGCGCGATCTGTACGTCTTCATCCAGGGCTGGGACGAGTCGTTGACCGCGGAGTTCCAGGCGTTCGTGAACCCGCTCGTGCGCTGGCTGTGGATCGGCGGCGCGGTGTACGTGCTGGGGACGGTGATCGCGCTCGCACCCCGGCGCGAACCTGCGCGCGAGCGCGCGGCGTCGCCGGCAGGCGCCACGGAGCGCGCGTAGGTGGGCGCGGTGCGTGCCCGCGCCGCCATCGCCGGCTTCGTCGCGCTGGCGATCGTGGGGGCGATCGCGTTCGTGCTCTTCGCGACGCGCGGCGGCCCGTCGGCGCCTGCCGGCGGCGACCGCGAGGCGCAGGCGCTGGCGATCGAGCGGCAGCTGCTCTGCCCGCAGTGCACGAACGAGCGTCTCGACGTGTGCACACTCGCGATCTGCACCGACATGAAGGGCGTGATCCGCGAGCGGCTCGAAGCCGGCGCGCCCCCCGACGACATCGTCCTCTACTTCCGGAATCGCTACGGCGAGCGCGTGCTGCGGGAGATCCCGCGCGAGGGCTTCAACCTCTTGCTGTTCGGCTGGGTGGGCGGCTCCCTCGCGCTGGTCGCGCTCGCGGGCGGCGGCTTCCTGTACCGCCTGCGCCGCGCGTCGCGGGTGCGACCCGCGCCCGCCGGCCCGCCATCCCCGGACGACCGCTGGCTCGATGCGCAGATCGAGCGCGAGCCGTGATCGAGTACGCGGTGCTCGTACTCGTCGCGCTCGCCGTCGCGGCGTTCGTCGCGCTGCCGCGGCGCGGCGACGACGCCGTGGACCCGGGACCCGCCCTCGAAGCGCTGCGCACGCGCCGCGCCGTGCTCCTCCGCGAGCTGCGCGAGTTCGACGACGACCTCGCCGCCGGCCGGATCTCCGCGGCCGACCGGCTCGCCGGGCGCCGCGCGCTCGGCCCGGAGCTGCGCGATGTGACCGAGGCACTCCAGGCTCACGACGCCGCCGGCGCGCCGGCGTGAGCCGTCCACTCGACCCAGCGCCGCGCATGGGGTCCCATCCGTTCCCGTGAACCGATCGCCAGCCGCAGTCCCCGCTCACCGCGCCCGCGGCGTCGTGCTCGTGCTCGCGCTTCTCGCGACCACCGCAGCTTCGGCGTGGCTCGACGGCGCGGCGACGGCGCAGTCCCCGCCGACCGGTCGCATCTCCGGGACGATCCACAACGGCACCCCCGGCGCCACGCTGTCGGAGGGGCTCGAGATTCGGCTCGTCACGCTGGACGGCAACAGCGTGACCGACTCGCAGGCGTCTGGCGCGGTCGACGGCCACTTCACATTCGCCGTCGACCCGAGCGCGAGGCTCACGCACGTCCTGCGTGCGGTCTACCAGGACGTGTCGTACTTCGCGGATGCGGTGACGCTCTCGCCCGACGCACCGGCGGCGGAGCGCGACATCACGGTGTTCGAAACGACCGCGGAGGCGCCGGCGCTCTCGATCGCGGTCACCACGGTCACCGTCATCGCGCTCGACCGCGCAGCGGGCGAGCTGACGCTGTTGCGCGAGGACGCCGTGCGCAATCCCGGTGACCGCGTCTACGTGGGCGACGCCGCCGGCATCACGTTCCGTGTGCCCGCGTTCGACGGCGTGACCGACGCCGGCGGGCTCGTGGACGACGGCAGCGTGCGCTACGAAGCCGGTGTGGTGACGGCCGCGATTCCGCTGGTACCCGGCGAGACGTCAATCGTCACGCGCTATGTCGTCCAGTACGATCGCGCCGCCGACCGCTACCGGCTCCGCGCGACGGCGCCGATCCCGGCGGATCGCATCGAGGCGCGCATACCGGCGCGCTTCGTCCTCTCCGTCGACCCGGTGGCTACGACGCGACGAGACGGGGAGACCACGTTGCAGGGGGAGCGGGTGCTCATGCTGGCGCAAGACGGAGCAGCACCCGGCGAAGGCTTGCTCGTCGACCTGGTCGGCCTCTCAGGCGTGGCCCGCGCGCGCAACCCGTTGACCGAGCAGCCGGGCGCGGCGATCGCCGCGGCGCTTGCGCTCGCGACCCTGGCCGCCGGCGCCATCGCGATCGGGGGCTCGCGCGCGCGTGACGCCGCACCGTGACGGCGGCTTCCGCGCCGGCCGCGATCGAAACGCGCGCGCTGACGAAGCGCTTCGGGACGCTCACAGTCGTCGACGCCGTCGACCTTCGGCTCGCGCCCGGCTCGAAGACCGCCCTGCTCGGCGCCAACGGGGCCGGCAAGACCACGTTGCTGGGACTGCTTTCCACGCTCATCGCCCCGAGCGACGGGGAGGCGTGGATCGCCGGGGAGTCGCTCACGCGGCCTTCGGCGGCGCTGCGGCGCCGCGTGGGGGTGCTCGCGCACCTGCCGATGCTGTACGAGGAGCTGAGCGCACTGGAGAACCTCACGTTCTTCGCCCGGCTCTATGCCGTGCGCGACGCGGGTCCGCGCATCGAGCAGATGCTCCGGACCGTCGGGCTCTGGCGCCGGCGCGACGAACCGACGCACGTGTTCTCACGCGGTCAACACCAGCGCCTGGCGCTCGCCCGCGCGCTGCTGCACGCGCCGGATGTGCTCCTGCTCGATGAGCCGGAGACCGGCCTCGACGTCGAAGGCGTGGCGCTGCTCGACGAGCTCGTGCTGACGGCGCCCGGATTGACGGTGCTCGCCGCCACGCATCGCGTGGATCACATCGGGGCGTGGGCGGAAGCCGTGGTTCGCCTCGACCGCGGGCGGGTCGTCGAAGACACGACGGGCGAGGCAGCTGTGGCCGCTCCGCGGGCGGCCACGATGCACGAGGCGTCGCGATGAGTGCGACGCTCGCCGTGTTGCGGAAGGACCTGCAACTCGCCTGGCGAGACCGCAGCGGCTGGCTGGCTGCAGCAGCATTCGCCGCGATCAGCGTGCTGACGTACGCGTTCGCGTTCGATCTGGCCGCACGCGAGGTGCGGCCACTGCTCCCCGGCGTGCTGTGGACAACGTTCCTGTTCGCAGGGATCTTCGCCGCGGGACAATCGTTCCAGCGGGAGGCCGAACAGGGCACGTTCGACGCGATGCTGCTGGCGCCGGTTCCGGCGACCGCGATCTACTTCGGCAAGGCGCTGAGCAACCTGCTCGCGCTGCTCGTGGTCGAGGTTGCCCTTCTCCTGCTCGCGACTATTCTGTTCGACACCACGCTCATCACCGCAGATCTGGTGGTGATTGTGGCGGTGGGGACGGTCGGATACGTCTCGCTCACGACGCTGCTCTCGACCCTGGGCAGCCGAGCGCGTGGTCGCGCGGTCCTGCTTCCGGCGCTCGCACTCCCGCTGCTGGTACCCCTGCTGATCGCGGCCGTGCGCGCGACCGGGGCGAGCCTCGGAGAACCGGCCGGCACGGCGCCGTGGACACTGCTCCTCGTGGTCTTCGCGCTCTGGAGTTCCCTGGGGGCCGCCCTGCTCTTCCCGATGGTGGTGGAACGATGACCGCGTCCGCACCGCTCGCCGCGCTCGCGCTCCGCGTGTACGGCCTGCGCTGGACGGTGCTGCCCCCGACGACGGCGATCGCGATGTTCGCGCTGCTCGCCGGCGCCGTGATCGCCGCCCCGCGCGAAGCGGTGGAGGGCGAGGTGCAGCGGCTGATGTACATCCACGTTCCGTCGGCCGTCATGACCTACCTCGCGTTCGGCATCACCTTTGTCGCCTCGCTGATCGTGCTGTGGAGGCGGGACATGCGCTGGGATGCCGCCGCGCGGGCGAGCGCGACCGTCGGTGTGATCTTCACCGGCATCACGCTCGCTACCGGTGCGCTGTGGGGGAAGCCGATCTGGGGCGTGTACTGGGCGTGGGACGCGCGCCTGACCTCCACGCTCGTCCTCTTCCTGATCTTCGGCGCGTACCTGCTGGTGCGCGCCGTCGCCGGTCCGAACGATGAACAGGTCGCGCGCTATGCCGCCGTGTTCGCCATCATCGGCTCGCTCGACATCCCGTTGATTCACATGTCGGTCAGGTGGTGGCGCACGCTTCACCCTCAGCCGATCGTCTTCCGTCCGCTCGACGGTCCGGCGTTGCCCGCCGAGATGGTCTACGTGCTGCTGATGGGCTTCCTCGCGATCTTCCTGCTCGTGCTCTGGCTGACCTCGCTGTACACCGACGCGGAGAGACTCGCGCAGCGGACGCATGCGCTGCGCGCCCGCGTCGACCGAGGGGACCGCGCCTGATGGACAACCTCCAGTTCCTGTTCGCGGGCTTCGCCGTGTTCTGGGCCGCCATCGTTGTGTACCTGCTGGTGCTCCAGGGGCGAGTGCGCTCGCTCGAGCGCGAGATCGCGCGGCTGGAGGAGCGGCTCGCCGAGAGCGACGGCCCGCACAGCCGCGACGCCGACACGCCCGCTCGCCGCGCGGACGGCCGCTCCGCGCGGCGCGGCACGGAGCCGTCGTCGCCCACCCCGTAGCGACGCGCGTGCCCGGCCGCACACGGCCGCGGCAGGAGAGGTGACGATGTCCCGCTACCAGGCGCTGGCGCTCACGACCGTCGTGGCGACGCTGATCTTGATCGCGGTCGGGTCCACGGTCCGCACCACGGGCTCGGGCCTCGGCTGTCCGGATTGGCCGCTCTGCCACGGGCGGCTGCTGCCGCCGCGCGAGCGCACCGCGATCATCGAGTACTCCCATCGCAGCACGGCCGCGCTCGTCGGCGCGCTCATCGTCGCGACCGTCGTCGTGACCCTCCGCATCCGCCGCGACGACCGCGCGCTCCGCGCGCTCGCCGTGGCCTCGCTGCCGCTGCTCGCGCTGCAGGCGTACCTCGGCAAGGTCACGGTCGAGCGCGAGCTGCCTGCGGAGGTCGTGACGTTCCATCTCTCGATGGCGCTCGTGCTCCTGGCCGTGCTCGCGCTGATTGCGACGTTCGCGTTCCAGGGCAGCGGCCGATCGCTGATCGACACCGTCGAGCGGCGCGCGTTCCTGCGCATCGCGCTGATCGCGGCGCTGGTCACCGCTGCGATCGTCGCGCTGGGGTCGTACCTCGTGGGCGCGGACGCCGGCTTCGCGTGCACCGGGTGGCCCGGCTGCCCGGAGGCGCCGGTCCCCTTCCTCGACGGCGGGCGGCTCCAGTCGATCCACTGGCTCCACCGCGGGACAGTCGCGATCGGCGCGGTGGCAATCGCCGCGGTCGCGCTCACCGTCTGGCAGATGCGCGGCGCCGGGCCGTGGCTCCGGCGCGGCGCCTTCGCGCTCGTGGCGCTCTACGCACTTCAGATCGTGAGCGGCGCGCTCAACATCTGGAGCGACTTCGCCGAGGCCGCGCGCGTGCTGCACCTGGTGCTCGGCAGCGCGACCTGGGCCGTCCTGATCGCGCTCGCGGTGGCCGGACGCTATCGGCCGGGCGTCGCGGAATCCGCGATCGCGCACGCACCTGCGCGCGATGCCGGCGAGACGAGGGGCGCCCGTGCATAGCGAAGCCGGGCTCGGTGCGCGCGGCGCCGCCGGCCGCCGGCCGGGCGCGCTCGCCCGCGATTACTTCACGCTCACCAAGCCGTCGATCATCCTGCTGCTGCTGATCACGACCGTGCCGGCGATGGTGCTGGCCGAGGGTGGCTGGCCGAGCACGTGGCTCGTGATCGCAACGCTGATCGGCGGCGTCCTCGCCGCCGGCGGCGCCGGCGCGGTGAACATGTACATCGACCGCGACATCGACGCGATCATGCAGCGCACGCGTTCGCGCCCGATCCCGCGCGGGTCGATCACGGCGCACCAGGCGCTCGTGTTCGGGATCGCGCAGGCGGTCGCATCGGGGGTGTGGCTGGCGGCGACGGTGAACCTCGTGTCCGCCGCGCTCGCGGTCGCAGCCTTCCTCTTCTACACGCTCGTCTACAGCGCCTACCTCAAGCGGACGACGGTGCACAACACCGTGCTCGGCGGGGCGGCCGGCGCCATCCCGCCGTTGATCGGCTGGACCGCTGTGACCGGCTCGATCAGCCTGGAGGGCGCGCTGCTCTTCCTGATCGTCTTCTACTGGCAGCCACCGCACTTCTGGGCGCTCGCACTCGGCCTCGCCGACGACTACCGCGCGGCCAACGTGCCGATGATGCCTGTCGTGCTGGGCGAGCACGAGACGAAGCGCCAGATCGTGCTCTATTCGGTCATGACCGCAGCCGTGTCGCTGATCTTCGGCGTCGTCGCCGAGCTCGGAGCGCTCTACCTGGCGGTCGCGCTGGCCGGCGGTGCCGGCTTCGTGTGGTTCGCCGTGCGCGTCTATCGCACGCCCGGCGTCGGCGGAACGCGGGCGATGTTCCGCTACTCCACGTCGTATCTGGCGTTGCTGTTCGCGGCGATGGTGGCCGACCGGCTGCTGATCGGCTAACCCCGACCGCCCGCCATTGCGTCGGCCGTGCGGCCACAGGCCCCGGCGAGTCGATGAGCCCTGCGTCGGGTTCGCGATCGCTTCACGGCTCGGAGCCCCCGGGGCGGAGCTGCTCGCGCCAGCCGTCCGGCACCGGCACGGCAACCAACGGGAGCCTGCACGCCTCCGGGCAGAGGCGTCGCTCGTGCCTCGTCAGGAAGTGAGCGCTGTCTGGCAAGCGCGCTGGGACAGCGCCGGGAGCCGCTCGACCCAGTTGTCCGTTCCGCAGGCGATGGAGGGGACCGGTCCCCAGCAAGGCCGGCGCCCGGTCCCCTCCCGCTCATCCCGAGCCCCTCGCCTTCGCCCGGGTCAGGCTCTGTCGAAGGACACGCATGCACCCGGAGCGCCGTCCGGCGGTGGGCGCCAGCCCGCAGCGCGCGTCGGGTCGCCCCATGCCCCGCGTCCTTCGACGGGCTCAGGATGAGCGGGGCTGTGCAGCGTCGGTCACTTCCGTGAGTAGGTACCAGTAACTAGTCGACCACCTCGATCAGCTTGAAGCTGATCGGCCCCGACGGCGCGTCCACGACGACCATCTCGCCCGCGGAGCGGTTGCGCACCGCGACGCCCACCGGCGACTCGATCGAGATCTTGCCCTTCGCGGGGTCGACCTCGGTGGGGCTGACGAGCATGAATACCTGCTCGCGGTCGCGCTCGATGTTGAGCAGCTTCACGGTGGAGCCGACGTTCGCGCGGCCGCGCTTCGCATCGCGGTCGATGATCACGGCACGCCGCAGGCGCTGCTCGATGTCCCGGATGCGAGACTCGAGGTGGCCCTGCTCGTCGCGGGCGGCGTCGAGCGGAGCGTTCTCGCGGAAGTCTTTGTCGGCCATCGCCGCGCGCAGCTTGTCGGCGATGAGCGGCCGCTCGGCCTTCAGCACCTCGAGCTGGCGTTCCATCAGTTGCAGTCCCTCGAGCGTGACGTGGTAGCCCTCGCCTCCGAGTTCCTCGAGGGCGCCCGCACCGCCACGCGCTCCGCCGGCATGCGCGCCCAGCTGCAGGAACGGGACGAGGTTCGCTTCGGTGAACGCCATGCGCGAGCAGTACGCGAGGAATGCACGTAACGGCTCGAGATCGGACAGCTCGGACGGTCCGTCCTCGTCGTCAGGCTCGCCGTCGGCGGTCACGCTCTCGTGGTACTGGCGGACGTCGACGCCTGTGAGCTCCGCGATCGGCCGCTCTGGGCCGAACCACTTCACGAACGTCTCCACTGCCGGGCGATCCGCACGAAGCGTCTCGGGCTCGAGCTCGAGCGAGTTCACGAAGTGCGCCAGCGCTGCGCCAGCGCTCGTCGGCTCCGCCATCGGGCGGGTCCTCCCGCTGCGACCAAACATTCGTTGGTGAAGTGGCTTGCTAGAGACGGCGGCAGCGCGATGCCGCTCGGATACCCTACCGCTCTCACGGGCAGTCTAGGAGATCGCTCACCGGGGATGTCAACGTCGGACCGTCGCGCGCAGGACCAGTGGCCGCTCCCCGCGGCGGGCGCGGGGGCGTTGCCCGTGCTCGTGGAGGAAGCGCTCCGACTCGCGATCACGCTCGACGCCCGCGCGCTCGAGCGCTTCGCGCGGTACCGCTCGCTGCTCGAGGAGTGGAACGAGCGCGCCGGCCTCACCACGCTGACCGCCTCGTCGGATGTGGAACGGCGACATTTCGGCGAGGCGCTCGCGCTGCTCGCTGCGCTCCGGGAGGCGGAGGTGCTCCCGGCGGGTACGCCCGCGCGCATCGCCGATCTCGGCCCCGGCGGCGGCTTTCCCGGCGTCCCGATCGCAATCGTCGAGCCGGCGATCACGCTCACGCTGATCGAATCGAACGCGCGGCGCGCGGCGTTCCTCGAGTATCTCGTCACGGAGCTCGCGCTGCCGCGGGTCGACGTGGTGCAGGCGCGGGCCGAGGACGCCGGCCGCGATCCCGCG
This sequence comes from Dehalococcoidia bacterium, assembly GCA_040902395.1. Lineage (GTDB taxonomy): Bacteria > Chloroflexota > Dehalococcoidia > UBA2979 > UBA2979 > VGNK01. The sequence goes on along the minus strand of JBBDXH010000116.1, from coordinate 5,117 downwards.
CTGCGCGCCGGCTTCGACCTCGTGGTCGCGCGCGCCCTGGCCGCGATGCCGGTGCTGGTGGAGTACGCGTTGCCGCTCTTGCGCCCGGGCGGCGTGCTCGCCACGCCGAAAGGCAGCCGCGCGCTCGACGAGCTGCACGACGCGGCTGCCGCGATCGCGGCACTTGGCGGCGAGGCGCTTCCCCCGCGCCCACTGTCGCTGGCGCGTGACGCGCCGCCGCAGCTCGTCCTGCTCGTGCGTCGCACGGGCGCGCTCGACGATCGCTACCCGCGGCGCGCGGGCATTCCGGGCAAGCGCCCACTCGGCTAACGTGCTTGCGCACGTGATCTGATACGCTGCCGAGCATTCTCCCCGGACGAGTGAGGCGATACGTGGCCGCAACGCGGCTCCCCCTCCGCAGCACCGCGCTCCATCTCCAGCGGCTCGCGATGCTCGACGTGCGCGTGTTCGACGACGTGCGCGTGGATCCGCGGGCGACGCTGCCGGCGATCGGCGTCGCAGCGCTGTCGACCCTCCTGCTCGGGCTCGGCGGCTGGCTGTGGTGGGTGACGAGCGGGCTCGGCGACGCGCCCTCGGTCTTCGTGAAGAGCGTGCTGCTCGGCACGGCGTTCTCGATGGCGCTGTGGTTGGCCTGGCTGCTCATCGTCTACCTCGTCATGCACCGGCTCGCGCACACGATGGTGAGCGTCGACCAACTGGTGCGCGCCGCCGGCTTCGCCTCGGCGCCGCTCGCGCTGGGCGTGCTCATGGTGATCCCCCCGTTCTCGTTCGGCATCGGGCTGATCGCGGTCGTGGCGTGGGTGCTGCTGACGCAGGCGGCGATCGAGCGCGTCAGCGGGCTCGCCGGCGGCGTGCCGATGCTCGCCAACGCGGCCGGCTTTGCCGCGTGGGCGCTCGGCCTCTCGCTGCTGTCGACCGGGGCGAACCCGCTTGCCCCCGGCCCCTTCGTCGCGGAGTCGATCTGGAATGCGCTCACCAGCCTCGAGCTCGCGCGGACGGTGGCCGGCGGCTGACCGTGCCCGGGCTGCGGTCGCGGGCGATCCGGGACACCTCGCGACGCGGCCTCGCGGCGCCCTCTGTCCCTCGGTGGCGTGCGACTCAGCGCGGAAGCGCCCCGGGAACGGTCACGCCACGACGCCACGCTCGCGCAGCTCGGCGATCCGCGCGGCGTCGTAGCCGAGCGTGCCGAGCACGGCATCCGTGTGCTGGCCGGGCGCCGGCGCGGTGGTGCGCACGCGGCCCGGCGTCTCCGAGAACTTCGGTCCGATCCCCACTTGCCGGACGACACCGACGGTTGGGTCCACGACGTCGATGACCATCTGGCGGGCGCGGTGGTGGGGGTCTCTGAGCGCCTCGGCGAGGTCGAGCACGGGCGCGACGCACAGGTCGATGCTCTTGAGTTCAGCGAACCACTGGTCCCGGGTCTTCGTCTTGAACAGGCGCGTGAGGTGCTCGCCGAACTCCTCGTGCTTCGACGAGTCGTACTCGTCGGGCTTCATGTCGGGCCGGCCGGCAACGTCGCACAGGTTCGCCCAGAAGTGCGGCTCGAGTGAGCCGAGCGAGAGGTACTTGCCGTCCGCGCACTCGTAGACGTCGTAGTGCGGCGAGCCGCCGCCGAGGCCGCGCGCGCCGGGCTGCGGTGGGGCGCCGCCGGCGAGCACCGCGCCGGTCTGGCTCGCGAGCAGGTAGAGCACGCCGTCGGACATCGCCATGTCGAGGTACTGCCCGCGACCGGTGCGGTCGCGGGCGATCACCGCGGCGAGGATGGCGAACGCGGTCATCAGCCCGCCGCCCGCGAAGTCGGCGATCGTGTTGTACGGAATGGCCGGCTTCTGGCCGGGCCGGCCGATCTCGCCGAGCGCCCCCCCGATGGAGATGTAGTTGATGTCGTGTCCGACCATCTCGTGGTACGGGCCGCTCTGCCCGTACCCGGAGAGCGAGCAGTAGATGACGTCCGGGTTGAGGTGCCTGACGCGCTCGTAGCCGACGTCGAGCCGGTCGACCACGCCGGGCCGGAAGCCTTCGAGCACGACGTCAACGTCCGCCGCGAGGCGATGCACGATCGCGCGGCCCGCCTCCTCCTTCAGGTTCACGACGATCGACCGCTTGTTGCGGGCCAGCGCGTTGTGCGCGCGCCGGCGCTGCGCCGCCTCGTCGCTCGGGCCGCCGCCGCCGGTGCCGCGCACCGCGCCCTCCGGCGCCTCGACGAGCAGCACGTCCGCGCCCAGGTCGCCCAGCAGCATCGAGGCGTACGGGCCCGGCGCCAGCCGGGAGAGGTCGAGGACGGTGATCCCTTCGAGCGGCATGGCCATGGCGGTCCTCCTGCGAGCAATGTGACGGCGGCGCGCACGGCGGGGCGGGGAGCCCGGCGCGGGCAACGGCGGGAGTATACCCGCGGCCCTCGGGAGACCCGCGGCTACGCGTCACCGGTCGGCGTCGCAGCACGGGCCGCGTCGCGCCGCGCCGCGACGTACGCCGCCGATGGCGCGCGAGCGATCACCGGCGCCATCACCGCGACCGCGAGCACCGTCACGACCCCGAGCGCGACGAGCGTCACGCGCTCGCCGACGGCGTCCGCGAGCAGGCCGACCGGCAACCCGGCGAGCATGAATCCGGCGAACGCGAGCGACGTCAGCGACGTCACGCGGCCGTAATAGCCCGGCTCGCTCTCGAGCACGATCACCGCGCTGTTCAGCGTCTGGAACCCGCCGGAGGCGACACCGAAGAGGAACATCGGCACCAGCGCGATCAGGAAGCTCGGCGCGAGTCCGAGCAGGATCAGTGACAGGCCGGTCGCGAGCGCGAGCACGCTGTAGACGGGAAGTGCGCGCCGGGAGCCGGCGAGCGGGGCGACGAAGAGGCTTGCGCCGAGCCCGCCGACGGCGGAGATCGCCTGGAGCGTGCCGATCTCCGCTACCGGCCGACCGAGCTCGTGCTCGACCAGGCCGGGCAGCACGGCGCCCGTCGCGGCGAGACCGAGCACGATCATCAGAAAGAACAGGCCCATCATCGCGCGCAGGCGGGGCTGGCTCCGCACGTACACGAAGCCGGCGATCAGGTCACCGAACACCGAGCGCTCGTTGGCGGTGGCCTTGCGTGAGGGCGGCAGCAACACGAGCGAGAGCGTGGCGACGGCGTACAGCGCGGCCATGACGTAGTAGGCGCCGGCCGCGCCGACGAACGCGAGCGATACGAGCAGCCCGGCGATCGCCGGCGCCACGACGCGCGATGCGTTGAGCGCGACCTGGCTGAGCGCGACGGCGTTGGCCCGCAGATCGGTGCCGACCAGCTCAACGACCCACGCCTGACGGGCGGGTCCCACGAAGGCGAACATCGTCCCGATCGCGAAGGAGCCGAGCGCGAGGAACACGATCTCGACGGCGTCGAACGCGACGAGCAGCCCGATGGCGAGGAACGTCGCGGCGATCACGGCCTGGCAGATCACGTTGATCATGCGCTTCGACAGGCGATCCGCGAGCGTGCCGCCAAGCGGCCCGAGGATCGCCATCGACACGCCCTGGCCGAGCAGCACGACGCCGACCGCGCCGTTTTTCCCGGTCAGCTCGAAGGCGACGATCGACTGCACGACCGTGGACATGAAGAACGCGGTGAACGTCAGCAGCGAGCCCCACCACAGGATGTTGAATTCGCGCACGCGCAGCGACGCGAATGTGCCACCGACCACACGGTTCATCGCGAGCCATTCCGAGCGGTGATCCGAATCGCGCGGCGAACGCCGCG
>JBBDXH010000116.1:0-1366 GCA_040902395.1 Dehalococcoidia bacterium | reverse complement strand
CCCCCCCCCCCCCCCCCCCCGCCTCTGGAGACAGTATGCGAGCGCGCGCGTCCGGTCCGCCGGGCGGCGACGCCGCCGCACGGGACGCGCGCCGCGTGCGCGCGAGGGCGCGCGCGGTGCTCAGCGGTTCGGGCCACGCTCCATGGAGATGGGCTGCCAGCGGCGCAGCCGGGATTGCGTCAGCACGCTCGGGTTGACGACGCTGCGAGGCCAGCGCCCCTGGAGCGCCGTGGCGATCTCCTGGCCGAGCCGGCGCTGCGTCTCCGGCATCATGCGCGACGTTGCCGAAGCGACGTGCGGAGTGACGATCACGTTGTCCATGCGCAGGAGCGGGTTCTCGAGATCGATCGGCTCCGTCTCGAAGACGTCCAGCGCCGCGCCGGCGATCTCACCGCGCTCGAGCGCTTCGATCAGCGCCGCCTCGTCATGGCAGGGGCCGCGTCCGGCGTTCACGAAGATCGCCGTGGGCTTCATGGCGGCGAACTGCTCGCGCCCGATCATGTGTCGCGTCTCGGCGTTCAACGGCGCGTGGTTCGATACGAAGTCGGACCGCTCGAACAGCTCGCGATAACTCACGGGCTCGACCCCGTCGATCGTCATCTCCAGCTCGCTCACGTACGGGTCATGCGCCAGCACGCGGAGGCCGAACGGCTGGCAACGCCGCGCGACGGCCCGTGCGACGTTGCCGTACGAGATCAGGCCGATCGTCTGACCCCAGAGCCGTGGGAACTGCCTGAGGTACGGATGCCCCTCGGCCCAGCGTCCGTCGCGAATGAGCTGCCGCATCTCGTACATCCGGCGATGCGCGGCGAGCAGGATCGCCAGCGTGTGATCGGCGACCTCCTCGATGAAGACATCCGGCACGTTGGTGACGGGGATGCCCGCCTCAGTCGCCGCCTCCACATCCACGGTGTCCGTGCCGACGCTTCCACAGCCGATCACGACGACGCGCTCGAGGCCGGCGATGATCTCCGCCGTGATGCGTCGCCCGCGGGCGATGATGGCGTCGGCGTGCTTCGCGCCGGCGATGAACTCCGCATCGGTCTGCGCATCGATCTCGACGATCTGCGCGGCGATCGGGTCGAGCGCTTCGCGCTCGTACCGGTACGCACCACCGGCAATGTTGAACTGCGACCCTCCGCCTTGCTGGATCTGCCGCGGCTTCTGCACGGCGACGGTGAACTGCGCCTGCGGGCCCTTGCTCGTCATCGCTCCCCCTCCTCCGCCCCTCGATCGGGCCGCATCGTACGGCGACCGCGCGCCGCGCTCGTCGCGACGCCGCGCGTCCGCGCCGACGCGTGGGCGCGGGCGGGGCGCCTACGCCCACGCCGCGTGCCGCCACCGTCGCGCCGGAGCACGCCTCTAG
>JBBDXH010000115.1:0-4153 GCA_040902395.1 Dehalococcoidia bacterium | reverse complement strand
CGCGGGCTGGTCCCCGACGAGTTCCTCGAGCGCGGCTCGACTGGTGTGCCGCGTACGCGGGACGGCGCGCGCGACTCGGGATAGGCGACGGCTGCCCGCGCGTCCCCGGTCGCAGGGCGGATGCGGTCGCGGCCCGCCCCCCGCCGGCCTTCGGGAGGCTGATTCGGCCGGCAGAGCGTCGGGCGGCGCGCACCAGCTCGACTGCCGGTTGGCGGTCCGGCTGGACGCGAAAGCGGTGCGCCCAGGCACGAGCCCATCCGTTCGACAACGTTCGCTCGCTGACGCCCGCCGCCGCACCGACCGTCTCACGCTTGCCGGCCGTGCTCCAGGCCGGGCGGTCACGGGGGTTGATTGGCGGGCCACGCTGCGACGGACCGGGGGCGGATGCCTTCGAACCCATGTCGGCCCGAGGATGTCGGCCCTATGAAGCTGGTCGTTGATCTCGACGATCCCGAGGCCCAGGATCCCGCGCTCGCGGGCGAGAAGGCGGCCACGCTCGCCCGGCTGCGAGCCGCCGGGCTGCCGGTGCCCCCGGGTTTCATCGTGCCTGCCACGGCGTTCGCCGACGCGACGAGGTCGCTCGAGCACACGCTCGCGACGCAGCTCGCGCGGAGCCGCGCCGCGGACGCACTGCACGCCGGCGCGGAGGCGCTCCAGGCTGCGGTCAACGCACTCGCCGTCGACACGGGACTGCGCGAGGCGATCGCGGACGCCTATCAGCGCCTCAGCGCCGGGGACGCGGTCGCCGTGCGCTCGTCGGCGACCGCAGAGGACCTGCCGGGCGCGAGCTTCGCCGGCCAGTACGAGAGCTACCTCAATGTCGTCGGGACCGAGGCGGTGATCGGTCGCGTGCGTGCCGTCTGGGCGTCGCTCTACTCGGCGCAGGCGCTGTCGTACCGCCGCCACGTCGGCATCGACGACGGTGCGGTGCGCATGGCCGTGCTGGTCATGCTTCAGCTGCGGCCGGAAGCATCCGGCGTGCTCTTCACGCGCGACCCCATCAGCGGGAACGAGGACCGGATGCACCTCAACGTCGCGCTCGGGCTCGGCGAGGGCGTGGTGGGCGGTCACATCCCCGTCGACGTGTTCGCGCTCGACGCGCGATCGTTCGCGGTGGTGGACCGTGTGGTGGTCCAGAAGCCGACGATGGTCGCCGCGATGGTTGGCGGTGGCACGGGGCAGATGGCCGTGGCGCCCGGGCGCCGCGCAGCCCCGGCGCTGAACGACGGTCAGCTCGAGGCCGTCGGCCAGCTGGCGCAGCGCGTCGTGCAGCTCGAAGGCGGTCACCGCGACATCGAGTTCTCGCTCGCGCGCGGCGCGTTTCACCTGCTCCAGGCCCGGCCCATCACGGGCGTCACCACGTCGCCGGCAGCACCCACAGCGGGCGGCGGCGACGGCGACATCGCGGTGCCGGCGTTTCCCGTGGCTTGGGCGGATCCCGCGGACGAGCAGTTCGGCTGGACACTGAACGCGTTCGGCAGTGGCGGCCGCCCGACCCCACGGCTGTTGCAGGACGTGGCTCGTGTCTACAACGAGCACGCGGCGATCGCCTTCGCCGACACCAGCATGCCGATGGCCGCCAACCACGTCATCTGCTTCGTGAATGGCCGCCAGTATGGCCGGACGCCCGCGGTCGCCCCGGATGCGCTGCGCGAGCGAACGCGCGGTTACGCGGTGAGCGCGCAGCGGTATCTCGAACGTGGAAGCTCCCTCTACGCCGAGGAGATCGAGCCGGAGACCCTCGCGCGCCTCGCACGGCTCGGCCGCTACCGTCGGGCCGTGAGCGCGCCGCTTGCGGAGCGCTTCGAGCACTTCGAGGCTGCGCTGGCGTCGTATGGGCGCGTGATGGGCGACCTGCACTGGCGCATGGCCGCGGCCTCCGGCCCGCGTAACTGGGCGCAGCGCTTCCACGAGCTGACCGGCGAGCCGGAGTCCGAAGCCGTGGTGTTCCTCCAGGCCATCGAGAACCGCACGACGGAGCTCGTGCGCCGGCTTCGCGCCCTGGCACGCCTGGCGCAGGCCGAGCCGCTGCTGCTGGAGGCATTACGTGCGCGCGCGTACGAGTCCCTGTCCCAGCCGCCACTCGCTGCGCACCCGGCGGTGCGGCGGTTCCACGCGCGCACGCGCGCGTTGCTTCGAGCTTTCGGGCGTCGGACCGGACGGGGCTTCGGCTCTGCGAGCACGACGACGGACCCCACGTGGAACATGGACCACGCACAGCCGCTCGAACTCGTCCGTCTGTACGCCGACCAGGATCTCGAAGCGCTCGACAGGCTGGAGCGCGATGCGCGTCGTGAGCGCCGAAACGCCACTCTCAAGATTCGACGGCGACTGGCACGCGATCCGGAGCGGCTTGCCGCTTTCGACCGAGCGAGACTCGGGGCACAGGCGCAGGTGCGCATGATGGAGAATCACAATCACCTCATGGAGCAGGGCGTGGCCGGCGTGCTGACCGAGGCGATCGCCTGGCTCGGCAAGGGCATCGCGGGCGCGGGGCACGTAGACGATCCCGCGGACCTCCTGCATCTGACGCTTGATGAAGTGCGCGAGGCCGTGACCGGCAGCCTGGATCTGCGACCGCTCGTGGATGGGCGCCGCGAGGAGTTCGCGCGCTGGCTGATGCTGACGCCGCCGTCCACGCTCGGTCGCGGTCGGCCCTTCCCCATGGAGCCCCCGCGGGATGGGGAGCCGCTGCCGAAGGTGGGACTCGACGGCACCCGGCTGTACGGGCTGGGCGTCTCGCGCGGCCGGCGCACCGGGCGAGCGCGCGTGGTCACGCCGGGGCGCCCGCTGCCGCAGGTCGAAGGCGGCGACATCCTGGTCGCCGTCAACGCCGGTCCGGACTGGACGCCGGTGCTCTCGCTGCTCGGGGGGATCGTGCTCGACCAGGGCGTGGCGTTCCAGCACGCCGCGCTGGTGGCGCGCGAGTACCGCGTCCCGTGCGTGCTCCAGACGCGCGAGGGTACGAAGGTGATCCGGGACGGCCAGACCGTCACCGTCGACGGCGACGCGGGCGTCGTCGAACTCGCATGAGCGCAGCGTCGGCGGGCTGAGTGCGCTACGTGCGCTCGCGGCAGGCCGCGGCCGACAGGCCGCCGTGTACGTGGCCGGGGTCGGTCGGTACCCGCAATGGCAGGTGCCCTGTGACCGGCAATCGCGATCGGCATCCGCGCACTCCGGCAGCACGCATGCGTTGACATGGAGCACGTCTCCCGGTGGCGACCGTTCGGTGCGCTGGTGACCCGGATGCGCGGACGAACGACCGTAAGCCGTGCCCTACGCCGCCCAGTCGGCCGAGGCGTGGATCCCGGCTCACCCGGCGAGACATGCCGAGACATACAATGACACGCGGGTGGCATACAACGCGCAGGCGAGCGGGGGCTCGCCGTCGGCCGGAGGTGATGCGTGGCGATGAGCTACGTGATGAAGGTCTCGTCGAACGGACAGGTGTCGATCCCGGCGGGGGCGCGCGCTCGCTGGCGCGCCGACGAGGTCGTGGTCGTGGACCTCGGCGATCGAGTGGTCATGCGTCCACTTCCGCAAGCACCCATCGACGCCCTGCGAGGAAAGTACAGAAAGCGCGGCCCCAGCACCGACCGTGCTCGTCGACAGGCCCGGTCCGATGACGCCGCGGTCGACCCGTGTCCGTGATCACCCTCGACGCATACGCGGTGCTCGCTCTGCTCAGGGATGAGCCCGCGGCGGAGCAGGTCCAGCGTTTGATCGAGAGTGACGAGCAGGCGGCGCTGACGCTCCTCGGGATCTCCGAGGTGCTCGACTACCTGGTGCGCCTCGCCGGCGCCGAGGAGGACGACGCGGCGCTCGACCTCGCCCAGCTCGGACTGGACGTTCCGCCGGCTCTCGATCCCGAGGTGGCGATCCGCGCCGGACTGCTGCGAGCGCGGCACTACGACCGCCGCGAGCGAGCGATCAGCCTGGCCGACTGCGTGGCCGCTGAGACGGCGCGGCGCCTCGACGCCTCGCTCGCCACCGCTGATCCGCACCTGCTCGACACGTGTGTGGCAGAGGGGATCGCGGTGATCGCGCTCCCCGATAGCCGCGGCGCGACCTGGTCGCGCTGACGGGCGGAGTCGCGGCCGCTAGGAGCCTGCCGGTTTAACCGGGAGGGGGATCGACGATAAGGCGAGGGCGC
>JBBDXH010000114.1:0-4176 GCA_040902395.1 Dehalococcoidia bacterium | reverse complement strand
GGCGTCCCCTCTCCCCGTTCGGTGAGCGGGGAACGCGCCGGGGGAGAGATCCGCGGCGAGGGAGCGGCACGCGGCGAGCGGAGAGGGCGCGGCCCGCGGCGAGCGGAGAGGGCGCGGCCCGCTCAACAAATCATTGATAGCATCGGCCATGGACCCGCCGGCAGCGGAAGGACGCGCACGATGGACCTGAAGGACAGCCTGGAGCAGTCGGCGTTCCGCGCCGAGGTGCGCGCGTTCATCCGCGAGCACGGCGCGAAGGCACGCATGCGCGAGGAGAACGATCTCGAGAGCGGCTGGTCCCGCGAAGCCCGCGACCGCCAGAAGGGCTGGCGCGAGGCGATCGTCGCCAGGGGCTGGGTCGCTCCCGCGTGGCCAAAGGAGTACGGCGGCGCCGGCATGTCTCCGGTCGAGCAGTTCATCCTCAATGAGGAGTTCGCCGAGCAGGGTCTGAACAACGTCGGTGGCTTCGGCGTGATGATGATCGGTCCGACGCTGATGGTGCACGGCAGCGACGAGCAGAAGAGCGAGCACCTGCCGAAGATCCTCCGTGGCGAAGTGGTGTGGTGCCAGGGTTGGTCCGAGCCCAGCGCCGGATCCGACCTTGCCTCGCTCCAGACCCGCGCAATCCGCGACGGCGACGAATACGTGCTGAACGGTCAGAAGATCTGGACGTCGGGCGCTCAGCACGCCGACTGGATGTACATGCTCGCGCGCACCGACCCGGACGCGCCCAAGCACCGCGGCATCTCGCTGTTGATGTTCCCCATGACCTCACCGGGCGTCTCCGTGCGTCCGCTCGTGAACATGGCGAACAACGCCGGCTTCAACGAGGTCTTCTTCGAGGACGTGCGCGTGCCGGTCAAGAACCGCGTAGGGGACGAGAATCGCGGCTGGTACGTCGGCATGACGCTGACCGACTTCGAGCGCTCCGGGATCGGGAGTGCGGTCGGGACGCAGCGCCAACTCGAGCGCATTCTGCGTCACGCGAAGGAGCGCCCCGCGAACCAGACCGTGCTCGACAAGAGCCAGACGTGGCGCCTGAACATGGCCGACCGCTGGATCGAGGCGGACATCGCACGTCTCTTTTCGTACCGCAACATCACGATCCAGGCGCGCAGCATGGTCCCAAACCACGAGGCGTCGATGTCAAAGCTCTTCACGTCTGAGCTCGGACAGCGCATCGCGGCGACGAACCTGAAGCTCTACGGCCTCTACGGGACGTTCTGGGATCGCAAGCGCGACGAAGCCGAGCACGGCTGGGCTGCCGGCGGGTACCTCGGCGCGGTGTCTTCGACCATCGCCGGTGGCACTTCGGAGATCCAGAGGAATATCATCGCGACAAGAGGCCTCGGGCTGCCGCGCGGCTAACGCGCGAGCAACCAGCCTTGTCCGTGGCGGGAGGCCGTCCTTCGCGAGAGGGACGGCCTCTCTATTTCTTCCGGGCCCGGGGAACGAGCGGCGGGCATGTGCGGCGGAGACCTGCCTGCCCGGGAACCCGTGGCGGATCACGAGGCAACAGATGGCACGGAGATATCAGCTCGGCCGCGGACGCCGCCTCGCCAACGTGCTTGTGTCCTGGCTCGCACGGATGGGGCTGCCGTCGGGCGGTGCGGAGTTGCTCACGACGCGTGGCCGGAAGAGCGGTCGCGCCTACGCGACCCCCGTCAAGCCGGTTACCTTCGATGGGCGGCGCTGGCTGGTCTCGCCGTACGGCCTGCGGTCGTGGGTGCTCAACGTGCGCGCGAACGCCGAGGCGAGGCTCCGTCACGGCCGGCGCGTCGAGCGGCTGACGGTCACCGAAGTCGACGCGGCTACCGCTGCGCCCGTGCTGAAGCGCTACCTCGAGACGACCGGCATCGTGGCGCCCTACTTCGACGCGGGCGCCGGGGACCCGGTCGCCGCGTTCGTCGCGGAGGCGGCGAGCCACCCGGTGTTTCGCATCGACGAGCCGACGGGCCGGCCGCGCGGCGCGTCGACCGATTAGGCCTCAAGCGCCGCCGCCTGGCCGCGGCGACTGCTACTCATCCGCGAGCCCCGCTCCGGTTCGCCGCACAGCCGGTGCGGGGACTAGCGGGGCTGCCTCCATGTCGACGCCGCGGAAGCGCCACAGCGCGGCCAGCCAGATCAGCAGCGGGAGGGCGAACTGCGCCGCGAGCGGCGCCAGCCGCGGGGTGAACTGGCCCTCGAGCCCCCAGTCGTAGCGGTAGTGCTCGATCAGATCGGGAAAGGCGTTGCCGAACGTGATCGCGAGGAAGAGCGCGACGGTCCAGCGCGCCGGTCGCAGCACGAGCAGCGTCGCGGGCCAGAGCATGTACCACGGCCGGAACCAGGCGGACGCGATCACCAGGTAGAGGAAGAGCAGGGCGAATGCCGACACGAGCAGGGCGTCGAAGCCACGCCGTGCGTGCCACGCGATCGGGATCGCGATCAGCAGGAAGAGCGCGACCGTGCCGTTGCGAGCCAGCGTGGTAGCCGTGTCCTCGCCGGCGCCGCGCTCGACCAGGAGCTGCCGCACCAGCTCGGCCGTCGACGTGATCATCAGCGTGCCCTGGTTCCGGACCGTGTCGAAGGTGCTCATGCCCGCCCAGAAGGGCGCGTAGCAGATCACGGTCGTGAGCAACGCGAGGCCCGCCCCGGGCGCGAGCGCCCGGATGCGCGTGGACGGGCTGCCCTCGCTCTGCCACCACGCATACAGCAGCAGCGGCGGCACGAGCAGCGCGGTCGTGTACTTGATCAGCACCGAAAGCGCGATCAGCGGGAGGGCGAGCGACCAGTCACGTCGCTCGGCACGGTCGAGCGCGAGCAGCGCGAAGAACATCATCGCGAGGTCGTTGTGGCCGTTGCCCACGGCGCGGAGCACGACGAACGGGTTCCACGCGAAGAGCACGAACGCGAACAGCTCCCAGCCGGGACGCGTGCGCCGGACGACGCGATAGATCAGCCAGCCGCAGCCGAGATAGCTGGCCGCCCCGAGCGCCTTGAACGCGATCAGCGTTGCGAGCTGGTGATCGCCGAACGCCATCAGCGGCGCGAGCGGCACGGTGAGCAGCGACCACCCCGGGCCGTACGGGGACGGGTCGTTCGCCCATGAGATGCCGATCGGGTAGTCCGTCCTCGCCGGCGGCACGATCAGCGGGTTCTCGCCGAACACCCACAGCGTGCGTGCGTCGGCGTGGTAGTGGAACAGGTCGACCGCCGTCGGTGGGTACATGAAGAGCAGCGCGACCGCGAAGAGCACCGGGAAGCCGAACAGCAGCACGCGCGGCACGCGCGCGACGTGGCGCCAGCCCACGGCGACGGCGATGCCGTAGAGCGCGAACGATGCGCCCACGACCGCGAGATAGGCGACCGCGGGCGCGCGCCGGCCGGGGCCGAGCATCGTGATCCAGTCGACGCTGACGCCGGCAGACGGAAAGAAGTCGGGCAGCAGGATGTGCGCGGTGGCAACCGCGTAGAGCGCCGTGAGCGCCGCCCCGGCCGCGGCAATCGCGATCGCGGGCGTACCGCGCCATGACGCATCGGGACGTCCCGGGGCAGCCATCGAGGGCGCGCTCCTCGCCGGCGGATCGCCGGGCGCCTCGCGTCATTCCGGGGAGGAAGCGCCCCGCGCCGTCAACGATCCTACGGGCCGGGGAGGTGCGCGCGAGTGGCGAAGGTGGTCACGCACGGCGCCCGCTATCCTTCGCGCCCGCGCCGATCCGCCGCCGGGCGGCCGTGCGGCCGGACGCACACGCTGGAGCGAACGTGCCGTCTCGTCTGCGCTTCTGGCTCCCGGCAGCCGCGCTCGGCCTCGCCACGATCGGTGCGTACGGCACTGCCTATTACGCCATCGGCGTGCTGATCCCGGTCATGAGCGAGCAGACCGGTTGGAGCACGGGCGCGCTCTCGGGCGGATTCTCGATCGGCGTACTCGGGCAGGGCGCGGTCGCGCTCGCGGCGGGTCGCACGTTCGATCGGTACGGATCGCGTCCCGTGCTCGTGCCGGCGCTCGTGGTCGGGGCGGCGTTGCTGATGGCGTCGTCGTTCGCGCAGACGTCGTGGCAGTTCGTGGCGGCATGGGGGATGGGCGGCGCCGCCGTAGGCGGCGGGCTCTACTACAACGTCACCATGCCAGTGACCGCCCGCCTCTACCCGGACCGGCGGGCGTCGGCGTTCTCGGTGCTGACGCTGCTCGGG
>JBBDXH010000113.1:0-4264 GCA_040902395.1 Dehalococcoidia bacterium | reverse complement strand
CACGATAACGGACGCGCGCGCGCCCCGGCGGCCGCGTGCGCCGGACGCGCGGGCGAGTGTCCCGCGACTCACCCGCCGATCGGCACTGAGCGCTCGAAGGTACCGCGCCCGGGCTGCGAACGACCCTGTTCGCGCTGTTCATCGACGCCGGCGACTTCCTCTTCGTGCGCGGGATGTTGCTCGGGATCAAGGAGCGCGCCGAGCGCTCGGCCGGGCGCACCGCGTAGTCCAGATGGAAGCGGAAGCGGCGACCCCTCCGCCGCTCAGATCGTCTCGACGGTGTTGGAGCCCGTCACCGTCTCGCCGCGGCCGTGCACGCGCAGCGCGACCGCACGTAGTTCGGCCATGTGCTCCTGCATCGCGATCTGCATGAAGCGCGCGTCTGTGCTGTGCATGACGAAGCGCGCGCCCAGTTCGATCGCGGTGGTCGAGGTGTCGATCGTCTGCTGGTGGATCATCACCGGCACGCCGTGCGCCTCCGAACGAGCGATTACGCCCTTGATCACGTCGAGGTACGCCGGGTGCGTGACCTCGTCCGGGATGCCGAGCGACGTGGTCATGTCGTTGGGGCCGATGAAGATGCCGTCGATGTCGCCGACGTCCAGGATGGCGTCGAGCCGCTGGTAGGCGGGCTCACTCTCGATCCCGACGATCACGATGCTCTCGGCATGGCGCGCCGCGAGGTAGTCGCGCGTGCGCTCGCTCGGAAAGACGCCCTCGGTCACGGCGCGGAGCAGGTACTCGCCTTTGAGCGGGTGCCATTTCGCGGTGGCGACGCAGGCCTGCACCTCTTCGACCGTCTCGCAGTACGGGACGAGCACGCCGGCGGCCCCGGCGTCCAGCGCCATCGCCACCCAGTGGGCCATCGGCACCGGCACGCGCACGATCGGCGTGATGTCGGCGTCGCGGAGCATGCGACAGAGCTCCTGGATCTCCGCGCGATCGCGCGAGCCGTGCTCGCTGTCGATCACGACGAAGTCCAACGTGGCGCCGGCGAGCGCGCTGCGGAAGCGCGTCGTGCCCATCGCCGAGAGCATGCAGCCGAAGACGAGCCCGCCGTCCTTGAGCGTGCGCTTCAGCGCGACGCCGTCCATGTGGTCCTCCATCCGTGTGTGTGAGTGTGGACGCGGGCACGGTAAGGCCTCGCCCCCGGCCCCGCGCGGACTCATGCGCCGGCCGCGCGCGGACTGAATCACACGCGTCCCGTCGGTGGTTCGCGCCCGCGCCGTGTGGTCGCGACACCGCGGCCGTCCGCCTCCCCGCTCCCTCGCGCGGATCACAGCCGTCCCGCGTTGCGATTGGCGAAGAGGAAGCGGGGCGGAGCCTGCCCTGAGCGAAGACGAAGGGGGTGAGGGTCCGGGACCGCGGTTCGGAGGCGAGCGTGCCCGCGGGGGTGAGGCTCCGGAGGCTGAGCCTGCCGGCGGGGTTGGGGGTGACGGCCGAACGCGCTAGCGTGACGCCTCAATCGCAGTACGTAATGGAGGCAGGCAGCGCATGTTCAAGGGCGTGGACCACGTGGTGATCGCGGTGAAGGACCTCGAGGCCGCGGTCGGGCAGTACGAGGCGATCTACGGGACGGCCGTCAGCGATCGCAGCGAGGCTGCGGCGGCCGGCATGAAGATGGCGTTCTTCCGCTTCGGCGACTCGTACCTGGAACTGGTTTCGAACGTCGGGGACGAGGGCCCGATCGCCCGGCGGCTGTCTTCGCTGGGCGAGGGCGTGCACCTGGTCGCGATGAAGGTCGACAACCTCGAGGCGACGATCGCGGATCTGCGGAAGAAGGGGATCCGGCTCGTCGGCGATCCGGGCGAGGGCAACCCGATCACCGGGCAGATCTTCATCCACCCGTCGGTCACCGGCGGCGTGCTCACGCAGCTCGTCGAGCGCTAGCCGCGGCGTTCGGCGGAGCGGGACGTCGCCGTCGGGGGCACGCGTGCTTGGCAGCCTCTCGGCTGCCGCTTGCGGCGCGCGTCATGTGGTCGCGGTTGCGACCGTGCTGGGCCCGACGCGCCATCGAGAGCAGAAGCCCGCCACCCGGCGGGCTTCTGCGTGTGCGCGCGGAGGCCCGGCAGGCGCTAGACGAGCCCGACCGCGTCGGCCTGCAGGCCGAGCGTCGCGATCGTCTCGGCGGTCGGGCGCCCGGTCTGCGGGTCCCAGCCCTGCTCGACGTAGTAGTCGGTGACGATCTGCTCGAGCTCCTCGTCGGTCAGTCCCCTGTGCTTCGGCAGGTCCTCGTAGAAGCGCTTCGGCAGGTGGTCGTCGGCGCGGGTCTTGCCTTCGCGCATGTTGAACAGGCGCGCGAGTGTGAGGCCGCGGTGCGCGGTCTCGATCATCTCGGCCTGGTCAACGCCCCAGCCCGTGATGGAGTTGATGATCGTCTCCATCTTCTCGTCGTCGTAGGCGAGGAAGTGGCACATGCCGACCTGGTTGCGGAGGCCGTTCTGGTTGCCGGTCTGGCGCATGTGATCGCCGCCCGTGGGGGCGAGCAGGTAGCTGGCACGCATCGGCGGCATGTGGCGTGGATCGTGCATCGCCATCTCCATGCCCTTGACCGTCGTGAGGAACTCGTCGGAGTCCCGCCCGAGCTGCTTCGCGGCACGCTCGGAGCCCTCGGCGAGCAGGTCGCCGATGCCCTCGCGGTTCGCAATCATCTCGAGCACCTTCACCACCGCATCGCCGTCGCGGAACTGCAGCTTCACGCCGTCGGTGTCTTCGACCGTGAGGATGCCCTTCTCGTACGCCTCCATCGCCCAGGCGATCGTGGAGCCGGCCGAGATCGTGTCCATGCCGAGGTAGTTGCAGACCTCGTTCGACTTGCACAGGGCGACGATGTCATCGACGCCGAGGTTCGTGCCGAGCGCCGCGAGCGACTCGTACTCGGGCCCTCCGTACTTCGGGTCGACGCGGTAGCGGTGCTGCGGGTCGACCGCGATCTTCACGCCCTTGCGGGTGACGCCGGCGTCCTCTTCGCGCCGCTCGATCTGCACGACCTTCTTGCAGCGCACGGAGCACGCGTAGCAGGCGCCCATGTCGATGCGCACTTCCTCCTTGACCGCGACGGCGTCGACCTTGTCGGTCTCGTCGAAGGTGCCGAGGCGGTAGTTGAGGGTCGGGATGCCGCCGGCGAGGCTCTTGCCCTGCATCGCGCCGCCGGTGCCGTACTCGTGGAAGCCGCGGTGCACCTCGTCGACGGTGCTGCTCACCCACTTCGAGATGCCGAGCAGCGTCGGCTGGTCGGCCAGTCTTACGGCGGTCTTGCCGCGGACGGCGATCGCCTTGAGTTTCTTCGAGCCCATCACGGCGCCGAGCCCGGTGCGGCCGGCGAACTCATTCAGGTCGTTGGCGATGTTCGCGAAGCGGACGAGGTTCTCGCCCGCCGGGCCGATCTGGCTCACACGGATCCGCGGGTCGCCGAGCTCCTCGTGGATCGCCTCCTCGACGTCGCCGGTGATCTTGCCCCACAGGTGGGAGGCGTCGCGGAACTCGACCTCGCCCTCGTTGATCCAGAGATAGACGGGCGTGGGCGACGTGCCGTGCACGACGATCGCGTCCCAGCCGGCGCGCTTCAGCTCGGCGCCCCAGAAGCCCCCGGCCTCCGCCTCGCCGAAGCCGTCGTTGAGCGGCGACTTTGCGCCCACGCTGTGCCGGCCGGCGCCGGGCACCGGCGCGCCGGTGAGGACGCCCGGCGCGAACACGAGCACGTTCTGCGGGCCGAGCGGGTCGGCGCCGGCCGGGACGTGCTTGAGCAGGTAGTGGCCGATGAAGCCGCGTCCGCCGCCGTACATCCGGTAGAAGCGGTCGCCCGGCTCTTCGATGGTGGTGGTCCCGGCGGTGAGGTCGACGTGCAGGATCTTGTTCCAGTAGCCGAAGCGTTCCATGGCTCTCCCGCATCCGTGCGTCAGGGTCGCTGGCGTTCGTTCGCTCGCGCGGCCGACCGCGCCGTGGGAGGGCCTACCCGCCCTCCATGGGGCTGAAGATCACGACCTCGTCGCCGTCGCTGAGGGCGCTGTCGAGCTGTGCCTCGTCGCCGTTGAGCCCGATCGTGATCTCGCCCTCCTCGGGCACGCCCGCCTCTGCCATCAGCGTCGCGACGGTGGCGCCCGGCGCCAGCGAGAACGTCAGCGGGCCGTCGTGGCCCTTCGGCAGGAAGCGTTTGAGGTCGGCAAAGAGCACGAGCCGGACGGCGATCTTCTGCGCAGCCTGCGTGTCGGGCATCGCGTCGGTCTCCTCTCGGCGGTCGCGCCAGCATAGCCGAAGCGCTCCG
>JBBDXH010000112.1:0-4274 GCA_040902395.1 Dehalococcoidia bacterium | reverse complement strand
CGCGTCCGGCGATCCGCCAGCCCGGCCGCTACTCGCGCGGCATCTCGACACGCGGCATCGCGGGCTCGCCTGCTTGCTCGCGTTCGTAGGCCACCTGGCAGAAGCCGTGGTTGCAGTACCCCGACGGGTAGCGATGCAGGTACTGCTGGTGGAACGGCTCGCCGTAGTAGAACGTGCCGGCGGGCACAATCGTCGTCGTGATCTCGCCGTAGCCGGCCGCGTTGAGCGCGCGCTGGTAGCGCTCGAGTGAGCGCTCGGCCACTTCGCGCTGATCCTCGTCGTAGTAGTAGATCTCGGAGCGGTACTGCGTGCCGATGTCGTTGCCCTGGCCCATGTACTGCGTCGGGTCGTGGTTCTCCCAGTACACCTTCAGCAGATCGTCGTACGAACACCTCGTGGGGTCGTAGACCACGACCGCCACCTCGTTGTGACCCGTCATCCCCGAGCACACCTCTTCGTACGTCGGGTTCGGCGTGTGCCCACCCGAGTAGCCGACGAACGTGGAGTAGACGCCGGGCACGTGCCACATGAACTTCTCGGTACCCCAGAAGCAACCCATGCCGAACATCGCCAGCTTGAAGCCCTTCGGCCAGGGACCCACGAGCGGGGTGCCGAAGACGAGGTGCGCGTCGGGCACCGGCATCGTCGCGGCGCGACCACGCAGGGCCTCCTCAGGCGAAGGGATCTCGAGCTTCTTGCGGCCGAACATCAAGCAGACCTCCCGATCGAGCGGCCCAGGGCGAACCGGCTGCGTACTGGTGCAGGCTACATCGCGGGATCAAACCACGCATGACATCGCCGCCTGTCGGCGGTCGCGGCGCCCGGCCGGCGCCGCCGTGTGTGATAGCCGCCTGCGAAGCGCAACCGCCCGGTGGCGCGGATGGCGTGGCACTCATGGCCGGCGATCGACGACTTCAAGAACACTTGAAGTCGAGGGCTATGCTGCGCCGATGACACTCGCCGACCACCTGACGATCGGAGAACTGGCGGAACGCAGCGGCATGGCGACATCGGCGCTGCGCTTCTACGAGTCGCGCGGGTTGATCGCCTCCGAACGCACGGCGGGCAACCAGCGGCGCTACCCGCGTGCCGTGCTGCGCCGCCTCGGCGTGATCCGCGCCGCGCTCGCGCTCGGCCTCACGCTCGAAGAGGTGCGCGCCGCGTTCGACGAGTTGCCTTCGGGACGCACGCCGACCAGGCGCGACTGGGAACGCCTCTCGCGCGCGTGGCGGCGGCGCGTCGACACACGCATCCGTGAACTCGAGCTGCTGCGCGAGAAGCTCAGCGGCTGTATCGGCTGCGGATGTCTCTCGCTGCGCACGTGCGCGCTGCTCAACACCGACGACCGGGCCGCCGGCCTCGGCGCCGGCGCGGGCTACCTGCGGGGCGAGCCGAGCGACTGACCCCGCGGGGACACGTGGGGCGCGCGCGCAACGGCGCGTCAGCGGCGCGCCGCCGTCGCCGGCACCGTCGAGGGCACTCCGAAGATCGCCGGCGGCCCCCACCCGACGGTCTGCACGCCGCGCGGCTGGTAACGCCGCGCCGCCGCGAGCGCGTCGTCGCGCAGATCGCTGTCGATGAAGCGCAGGAACGTCAGCCGGCCGTTCTCGACGCTCGTGAGCGCGAGCACCTCCCCCGACGGGGAATCCAGCCAGACCACCCCGGTCTGGCGCGTGACCTGGCGGTCCACGGGGTCGGTGACGTTCGTGGTCGTCGCGGGGCCGATCGGTCCGACCTGCTGCTGATAGCGCTGTGCAAACGTGTCCGGATCGAGCGTGCTTCTCGGGTCGCGCTGGTCGACGTCCTCGTACTGGTCGTTGAAGACGTGCGGCAGGATGTCCTGGAAGAAGTGCCCGATGTTCCCGAACACGCCCTCGGGATTCGAGTAGTTGTACGTGCCGCGCAGCGGACCGGTGGTGATGAAGGTGCCGTCCGGCCGCATGATCGCCTCGGACGAGCCGCCGCTGCTGTCCGGGTGGAGGAACTTCTTGTTCGGATACGGGTGATCGCTCTGCTCGTGACCGTCGGGCTGGTGGAACTCGCTCATCCAGTCCGGGAGCAGGACCCACTCAACGCCTGCCTCGTCCACGTAGGTATTGTGTCCACCCTCGTCGTACTGGAACGTCGGCGAGGCGCCGTCCACCGGCGTCAGGCGACCGACCACCACCAGGTTCAGGACGTTGCGATCGGTATGGCCCTGGCGCTGGATAGGACCGGCCCGCGCGCCCGTCGATTGGGTCGCGGCGTGCGTGGCGCGCGCCCCGAAGCCGGCAGCGCGATCGCCGCCGGCCAGCGCGTGCCCCGCAGCATCCGCCTCGCGCTCGAGCACTGCGTCGTCGTTGACCGCCCGCGAGCCGATCGCCGTCGTGGCTCGCACTCGCCCCTGTCGCTGCTGCACGACGTGCCAGGCTTCGTGCGCGAGCTGTCGCTCCTGCCCGAGCGCGAGGTAGACGTGCGCGCCCTGCGTGAACGCGAGCGCATCGATGCGCGCCGGCTCGGCGGAGTCGCGATGCACGCGCACGTCGCCCACGTCGAGCCCCGACAGCCGGCGCACGCCGGCAGCGAGCGCCCGCGGCAGCCGGTCGCCACGCTCGTCGGCGCCGGTCGCCGTGCGCTCGTCGGCGAGCACGTGATTCGCCACGCTGCGCTGGATCACCGGGTCGCCCACGTGCGCCGCCGAGAGCGCGCCGTGATTGGTCGCGGGCGCATCGCGACGGTCGACGACGGGCGCGTGTCGCGCGCCGCGGCCGGCACGCGTCGGCGGCACGGGGCCGTCGCCGGCTCGCGCGCGGACGGGCGCAAAGCGGGTTGGCACGCGGGCAACCTCCGGCGCGGCGCTCGACGAGCGCGACGCACGACGATCTCTGCCGGCCCTCGCTGACCGCGCACGCCGCTGCCGGCGTCACGCGCTGCTCCGTGCACACTACCGCGCGCCGCGCGGCATGAGCACGCCCACCGGAGTTCCCGCGAATTCAGGAGGCGGGAAGGAAGAGGCAGGCAGGATGCCTGCCCCACACCATCGGCGACCCCACTGACCTCCGTGTCCCCGAACCCCGGGTGTGCCGCCGATGGCGTGGGGCAGGCATCCTGCCTGCCGTTAAGCTGGCGACAGCCAGCTCACATCCGTGTCCCCGAACCCCGGGTGTGTCGCCGAACCCCGGGTGCGCCGCCGATGGTGTGGGGCAGGCATCTTGCCTGCCGTTCAGCTGGCGACAGCCAGCTCACATCCGTACGCAGTCGACCGAGTCGAGGTCACACAATGAAGCTTCGGCGCTAACCCGCGACGCGCCGCGCGATCACCACGTCGCGGTCGAGGTACTCCCCGAAGCCCCGGGCGTTGTAGACGATGCGGCCGCCGCACGTCAGCAGCGTGAGCCACTCCTCGCCCGGCGGGCGTTTGCTGGGCCAGATGATCTCGTACATCGGAATGTTGTCGATCGGATAGCGCACATTGCTGAACACCACGTAGCGGTAGCGCCGGCCGTCGGCCATCTCGATCGCGATCTCGTCGCCGGCGGCGGCGCGATGCAACCCGAAGAACGGCCCCCGCATGCGGTTCCAGGTCTCATGCGCCGACACGACGACGTTTCCCCCACCTCCCGGCCGCGAATACTCGTCGTACCAGCCGATGGCGTAGCTGGCATCCCTCGGTGTCTGCATCTCGTTGTTTACGATGCCGACGACCTCGACGTAGTGATCGATCAGGAGGCCGGGCGCAACCACGCGCGCGATGCCGGCGCTGTTCGCGCGCGGCGCCGCCGCCCGCGCCGGCGGTGGCGGGAAGCTCGACGTGTCCACGGTCCTGGGCGCAGAGGTGGCGCTCGTCACCTCAGGGCGCGTAACCGGTGCACCGGAGCCCGCAGCCGGCACACCGGCGCCCGCAGGCGGCCCACCGGAGGCTGCGCCGGAGACACCGGTGCCCGCAGCCGACGCATCAGCACCCGCGCTCGACACGGCGGCCGGCGGACGCGACTCCACCGCCGCGACGCCGACCTCGGACCAGGACTTCGCGACCAGACCAGGGGTTGGCTCGCGCGCGGGCGCCGGCGTGTCGCGCGCCACGACCGCGACCGCGACCGGCGACGAGGCAGCAGGCGCGGGCACGGGCACGGGCACGTTCGGCGTGTCTGCACGCGTGCTCGCGTAGATCAGCCCGAACACGGGAACGAGCACTGCGACCGCGAGCGCGCCGAGCAACTCGCGCTCGATCCGGGGGCCCGCAGCGGGGGTTTGCTGCGCCACCGTCACCCGCTCCTCTCCGCCGGCGACCCCCC
>JBBDXH010000111.1:0-4409 GCA_040902395.1 Dehalococcoidia bacterium | reverse complement strand
CCCGCGCGGGCGCGCCGGCGTCGGGTGCGGCGTAGTGCGCCGGCAGCTGCGGCAGCCCGGCGAGGTAGCTCGCCTGCGCGAGCGTGAGCGCGGCCGCCGGCACGCCGAAGTACACGCGCGCCGCCGCTTCGACGCCGTACGCGCCGCGGCCGTAGTAGACGTCGTTGAGGTACGCCGCGAGCAGCTCGTGCTTCGAGTAGCGCGCCTCCAGGCGCACGGCCACGAGCAACTCGCGCGCCTTGCGCAGCGCGAGCGGCGGATCGCCGTCGATGTAGAGCCGTCGTGCGAGCTGCTGGGTGATCGTCGAGGCGCCCGACGGGCTCGTCCGCAGCGTGACCGCCGCGCGCGCCATCGCCAGCGGGTCGAAGCCGGGGTGCACGAAGAAGCGCCGGTCTTCCGCCGCGATCGTCGCGGCGACCATCGCCGGCGCGACGTCCTCGAGCGGGACCGGGATGCGCAGCCCCTCGCCGGCATCGCGCGCGATGATCGCGCCGTTCGCGTCCAGCACGGCCGTGCCGGGCGCGCCCGCGCGCACCGCGAGCGGCGCCAGCGGCGCCGCGTATGCGAAGACGGCGAGCGCGGCGAACGCGCCGATCGGCGCGAACGCCCACGGCAACCGTCGCGAGCGCGCGACCTGTGCGATGCGGCGACGGATGAGCGGCGTCGGACTGTCCCATCAACTACAGGGATGTCGGGCTTTCGACTGTATCGCCCGCACGCGCGCGGACATCGACCGAACGACGGAATCCGCCATGACGAAGGTCAGATCGGTCCGGAGGGCGGTTTCACCCAATCAGAACGGCGGCGGTGCCGCTGCGGTTCCCGCCGGCCGGGTGTCAGTCGAGGAAGTGCCCAACCGGCACGCGGACCGTGACCACGCCGTCCGTCGTCGTGCTCGAGTCGGGGCGCTCCCGAGCGAGCAGGTCGAGCATCGCGTGGTTCTCGCCGAGCACGTATGCGTCGAACGCCGCGATCCCGCGATCGAGCGCCACGGCCGCGAGCGCGCGCAGCAGCGCGGTGCCGATGCCGCGTCCCTGGTGCGCGTCCTCGACCACGAGTGCCATCTCGGCGCGCGTCGGATCACGCATGCGCGCGAAGCGCACCACCCCGACGAGCGGCGCGTCCGCGTCCCCGGAGAGCGCCGCCACGAACGCGTAGCGGTCGTGTTCGTCGAGCTGCGTGAACGCGTGCACGGCCTCGGCGGTCATGTGCGGGATGCCGTGGAAGCGGAAGTAGACCGTGCGCTCGCTGAAGCGATGGAACAGCGCGAGCATGCGCTCGTCGTCGTCGGGGCGGATCGGGCGGATGCGGATCGTGCCGCCGTCACGGAGCGTGACGTCGGCGCCGGCGGACTGGTGCGTCCGGTCCGCGGTCACTTCGAGTCCCGCCTGGCCGGCCGGTGCGCCGGCCGGCGGGTGCGCGCGGCCGGTGCGGCGAGATCGGTGCACGCCGAGTCGCCGCACGCCACGGCGCTAATTCTGGACCGTCACCCGCCCGCTATCGATCATCGTTCCGCGGCGTCCGTCCTGCACGATCAGCCGCAGCGTGTACGGGCCGTTCGGCACCGTGCGCGTGTCCCACGTGCCGAGGGGCCCGGATGAGACGTCGGCGGACATGCCGAGCGCGATCGTCAGGCCGCCGCCGACGGCATCGAGGTAGTAGCCGAGGAACTCGGTCGAGCGCGCGACGCCGACCACCGCGATCACACCGCTCACGGTGGCGCCGTTGAACGGCGAGGCGATCGCCGCCTGGTCAGGCGGGCCGGCAGGCGGGCTCTTCACGTTGGGGCCCGACACCAGCGCCAGTTCCTTCGGGTTGGTCAGGGCAAGGCTGCCGTCGCGGAAGCCCCGGGGAATCGCGAGCACGAACTCGCCGGTCGGCGAGCGTTGCCACCACGTGTCCACGGGCACCTTCACGTCCTCGAGGAAGAGACTCTTGTAACGGCGGTCGGAGGGGCAGCCCTCGCCGGCGAGATTGCCGGACGGCCAGCACACCACGCGCTCGACCACCGTGGACGGGCGTTCGAACGGTTTGCCTTCGAGGCCGAGGATCTCGTGCGCGCCGATCATGAAGTCGTTCCACGCATTCCAGGCAATGGTCGTAGAGAAGATGTCGTGCACCGGCGTGTTGTCCGCGTTGCCCGACCACACGCCGGCGACCAGCGCGGTCGTGAAGCCGACTGCCCACGTATCCGCCGAGCGCTTGTTGTCGTCGACAAACGGCTCGCTCGCGCCGGTCTTGACTGCCGCCGGCATGCCGTTGCGGAGCAGCAGCGCGCCACACGACCAGGTCACGCACGTGTTCTTGCCGTCAGACAGGATCGAGGTCACGAGCGCCGTCGCGCCCTCCGGCAGCACCTGCTTCTCGGCCGGTTGGCCGGAGCGATAGCGTTCGCGGCCCTCGGCATCGACGACCTTCAGGAGCACGACGGGATCGATCTGCCGTTCGCCCTCCGGACGCGCGATCAGCGATGGCTGGCCGCGCATCGCGCCGCCGTTCGCGATCACGCTGTACGCGAACACGCTCTCCTCGAGCCGCACATCGGTGCCGCCGAGCGTGAGCGCCGGCCCGTACTGCGAGCGGTCGCGGAAGGTCGTGTAGCCGACGCTGCGGAGCGTATCGACGGTGCTGTCGACGCTTGCGTAGAGGATCGCGTGCAGCGCGGTGACGTTCGATGAATTGCCCAGCCCGGTGGCCGCGGTGGCAATGCCCATGTAGTGCTTGCCGGCGTTCGTCGGCTTGAAGTCCGTGTCCGAGCCGACGTCGCGGAAGGTGAACGGCACGTCCGGGATGCCCGTCCCGGTCCCCCAGCCCTTCATGAACGCCGTCATGTAGGTGAACGGCTTGAGCGTCGAGCCGGGCGAGTTCAGCGCCACGATATTGTCGTTGCGGCCCAGGATGCCGTCGTCGTAGTAGTCCCGGCTGCCGACGTACGCGAGCACCTGTCCGTTCTTCGGATCGATCGCCATGAGCGCGCCGTTGTGCGAATTCGTACGCGCCTCATGGAGCGCGACATGCTCCTCGATCACCTGCTCGGCGAGTTGCTCGAGCCGCATGTCGAGCGTCGTCGTCACGATCAGCCCGTCGTTGTAGAGCGCGTCCTCGCCGAAGCGTCGCCTCAGCTCCTCGGCCACGGGACCGAGCACGAAATGCGGTGCGCGGAGCTGGAAGCGCTGGGTGCGCACCGCGACGGGCTCGATCGCGGCACGCGCCGCGACATCGAGCGTCAGCACGCCGTGCTCGACCATCAGCCGCAGCACGTCGCGCCGGCGCATGAGCGCGGCGTCCAGGTTGCGCACGGGGTCGTAGCGCGCGGGCGCCTGCGGCAGCCCGGCGAGCAGCGTCGCCTCGCCCAGCGTCAGCGCGCTCGCCGGCTTGCCGAAGTACCCCTGTGCCGCTGCCTCGACGCCGACGTAGATGCCGCCGTAGGAGATGGAGTTGAGGTACCACTCCAGGATCTGTTCCTTCGAATAGCGGTGTGTCATCTCGAGCGCGACCGCCACCTCGCGCAGCTTGCGATCGACGCTGCGCTCGGCGCGCTCCGCGAACGGGATGTAGGTGTTCTTCGCCAGCTGCTGCGTAATCGACGACCCGCCCGAACCTGCGAAGAGCTCACCGCCCCAGGGCGCGAAGTTCTCGTACGACGCGCGCGCGAGACCGCGCACGTTGACCCCGGGATTCTCGAAGAACGTCGGGTCCTCCACCGCGATCGTCGCCTTGATCAGCCACGGCGAGATCTGCGCGAGCGGGACCGGCTCCCGCAGGCCTTCGATCGGTGCGACGAACTGGTAGAGCAGCTCCCCGTTGCGGTCGTAGACCTTCGCGCCGCCGCGGGAGAGCGTATTCGCGACGTCGGTGGGCGAAGGCACGCCGAGCGCGTACTCGACGAACGGCCGCACGGCGGAGACGGCCATCACGAGGCCGGCCAGGAAGGCGACCGCGAACAGCATCAAGGTCGCCAGGGCAAAGAGGCGGAGGGGGGCGCGGTCCTGGTCCCGACGAACCGCTCGCAGTCGCTCGCGGGAGCGGCGCAGCATCACGACTTCACGTGCACGCATCCGGCGAACGAGCTCCGATCTACGACTGGTCGAGCCGACGACGAGTGCGCGCGGGACGCGCACGAGGCCCGACTTCCTGGTGCGATCACCTTATGAACGCAGGCATCACCGTTCCGTTACGGGATGGCAGCGGTGCTTGCGAGTCGCTTGCTGTTGCCGCCGTCGGGCGTCATCGAGCACGCCCGCGCCGGGTCGGGCGCGAACGGGCGAGGCTTCGGCTGCGAGCGCAGAGCAGGACGGCGCACGCGGCGGGGGATGCCGCGGTGAGCGCGGGCGCGCCGGCGGGCGGGGCCCTCGTCGGCGACGAACGAGCGCGCGTCCGGGGCGCAGCCAGAGCCGCACCCCGGCTGG
>JBBDXH010000110.1:3837-4421 GCA_040902395.1 Dehalococcoidia bacterium | reverse complement strand
CTAGCTTCGCCCGCCGCCGTCTGCGCCGGCCGGCGGCGCGAGCCCGCACGTCAGAACGCCAGGAAGCGCAGCCAGAGATACAGCGCCGAGATCGCGATCGTGATGATCGTCGCCGGCAGGCCCTGCTTGAACCACTCCCAGAACGTGATCGGCTGGCCGGCCCGCGCGGCCAGGTTGGAGACGAGCACGTTCGCCGAAGCGCCGATGACCGTGAGGTTCCCGCCCAGATCGGCGCCCATCGCGAGCGCCCACCACAGCACCTTCGCGGTGCTGTCGTTCCCGCCGAGGTCGTCGCCAAGGGTGCGCACCACGGGGAGCATCGTGGCGGTGTAGGGGATGTTGTCGATCACACCGGAGAGCACGGCGGACAGCCACAGGATGAGCATGGTCGCGGTCAGGAGCGAGCCGCCCGAGGCATCCGCCGCCAGCTCCCCGACGCGCTCGAGCACCCCCGTGTGGTCCAGCCCCTGCACGACGATGAAGAGCCCGACGAAGAAGAAGAGCGTCGACCACTCCACGTCGCGCAGCGCCTCGTGCGGATCTTTGCGCGTGATCAGCAGCAGCGCGGTCGCGCCCATGAGCGC
>JBBDXH010000110.1:2418-3827 GCA_040902395.1 Dehalococcoidia bacterium | reverse complement strand
ACGGCTCGTAGCCGAACGTGCTGTGCACGAGGAAGCCGGCGATCGTCACGGCGAGCACGCCGAGGCAGATGCGGAGCAGACGCGGATCGGTGATCAGCCCGGCTTCCTCGAGCGCCAGCACGCGCGCTGCCGTCTCCGCCGAGCCACGCATCTCCTTGCGCGACTGCCAGCGCACGAACGCGAGATAGGCGACGAGCGCCAGCACGGCGCCGGGGCCCACCTCGGTCGTGAATTCGAGGAAGCTCAGCCCGGCGTACGAGCCGATCAGGATGTTCGGGGGATCGCCGATCAGCGTGACCGTGCCGCCGATGTTCGACGCGATCGCCTCTGCGATCAGCATCGGCACCAGCCGTACGCCCATCGTCTCCGCGACCACGATCGTGACGGGCGCGACGAGCACGACCGTCGTGACATTGTCGAGGAAGGCGGAGAGCGTCGCGGTCACGGCGCACAGCAGGAGCAGCACGCCCATCGGATTGCCGCGCGCGAGCTTCGCCGCGCGGACCGCGATCCACTGGAAGACGCCGGTCGTCGCCGTGGTGTTCGCGATGATCATCATCCCGGCGAGCAGGAAGATGACGTTGAGGTCGACCGCCTCCCACGCCTGCTCGGTATCGAGCACCTTGAGCGCGATCACGGCGACGGCGCCGGCGAGCGCGGCCGTCGTCTTGTGCACCCGCTCCGAGATGATCAGCGCATAGGTGATTGCGAAGATGGCGACCGCGAGCTGAGGGTCGGTCAGGGGCATGTGTCACGCACGCGGGCGGCTCGCCGTTCCGTTGCCTCAGGCCCCGCGGTCGTTGAGCTCGCGCTCCGCCCGGTCGTGCTGATCGAGGATCGCCCGCACGAGGTCGCGCCGGGTGATGATCCCCCGCACCGTGCCGTCGGCCACCACGACGAGCTGGCGAACATCCAGCAGCTGGAACTTGCGCGCAACGTCGAGCAGGTCGTCCGTCGGCGAAACCGTGTGCACCGGCGCCGTCATGACGTCTGCGGCCGTGTTGCGCTGCGCGCGCTCGGCTTCATGCACGTACCGAAGCGCCGCCTCGGGCGAGGCCAGGATCCCCCTGAGGTACGAGCCGCCGGGAACCTCGTCGGCGAGCAGGCGCCGGACGGCGTCGCCTTCGGTGACGATGCCGACCGGACGGTGCTCGCCGCTCACCACCACGACGCAGTCATAGGGGGTGTTCAGCGCGGTCTCGAGCACCTCGCGCACGGAAGCATCCACCTGCACGGTGGCCACGTCGGGCTGCATCCAAGCGGACACCATGACGTCGCTGAGTGGCACGCGTGATCCTGTCGGGCGAGAGGAGCGGGACTCCGCGATGTTAGGACGCGCGCGCT
Organism: Dehalococcoidia bacterium; assembly: GCA_040902395.1. Taxonomy (GTDB): domain Bacteria; phylum Chloroflexota; class Dehalococcoidia; order UBA2979; family UBA2979; genus VGNK01. Next base: position 2,483 of record JBBDXH010000110.1, on the reverse strand, counting down.
TGCGCACAACACGCAGAGCCGGGCGCCGGACGGGCCGGCGGCGCCCCCCCCCCCCCCCCGCCCCC
>JBBDXH010000110.1:0-2408 GCA_040902395.1 Dehalococcoidia bacterium | reverse complement strand
CAGCGCGCCACGGGCGCGCCGACAGGCGCCACCGACGCCTCGTACGCCTCCCCGCGATCGAGCGTGGCGAGGATGGTCTCCGCCAGCCGACGCGCCGACTCCGGCGACAGCTCGACGGCCACGCGTGCGCTCGGACCCTGAGCTTCGTTCACGAAGTCGATGTTCAGCGCGTGCTCATACGAGGCGTTGAACGGGTGGTCATAGGTGACGTTCGCGCGGGTGAGCGCGAACCACCCGGCCGTGCCCTTCCCCGTGCCCTCGATCTCGGCGCGCTCGACGATGTTCGTGCACATGCCCGTCTCCTCGTCCTCGTTCGCTGCGTCGGCGTCGCCTTACGCCCTGAGGTGGCGGCCGAAAAAGTCCCAGACCTTGCCCCAGCCGTCGACGGCCTGCTCCTGCCGGTACATCGCGCGGTCGTAGTAGAAGAAGCCATGTCCCGCGCCGTCGTAGCGATGGAACTCGTACGTCTTGCCGAGACGCTTGAGTTCGGCTTCGTGCTGATCCACCTGCTCGGGCGTCGGCGAACGGTCCTCGTTCCCGAAGAGGCCGAGCAGCGGGCAGGCGAGGTTCGCAGTCATGTCGATCGGCGCGACCGGCCGGTTCTCGTTGAGCTGATCGGGCGTCATCACCACGCCGCCGCCCCAGAGATCGGCCGCCGCGTCCACGCCCTCGGACTGGCAGGCGACCAGGTACGTGTGCCGTCCGCCCGAGCACGTGCCGATCACACCCACTTTGCCGTTGTGCACCTGCTGCATGCGCAGCCAGTGCATCCCGCCCTGGATGTCGCCCACGACCTGCGCGTCGGGAACGCCGCCGGCTGCGCGCACCATCGCGCCCACGTCCTCGGGCGTGCCGTGCCCGGAGCGGTCGTAGAGGTTCGGCGAGATCGCGACGTAGCCATGGTGCGCGAAGCGCCGTGTCGCCTCGAGGTACCACTCGTCCCAACCGGGCGCGTGATGAATCAGCACCACACCCGGGAACGGCCCGGGACCGAGCGGCTTCGCCACGTACGCGCCGATCGTGTCGCCGTTGTGCCCTGCGATGCCGATCGTCTCGGCCACGATGCCGCTGTATTCGTCCGTTCGCTCCACGTCGATCCCCTCTCCCCGGCGCCCGGGCGCCGCGGCCGCGACTCTGCTGCGCGTGTTCATGCCACACCGCGCGCACCGCGGCAACCGCCAGCGACGGTGGCCAAACGATCGCGATCCGCGGTCGAGGCTCAGAAGCGCGTGCGCAACACCGGATCGGCGGTCGGCCGGTCGCTCCCCGGTGCCGGCTCGACGGTGAGCGCGATCTCCTCGTCGGTGGCGAGCGTGAACACGAAGTCACCGCGCCAGCGGCCGTCGGCGCTCGTGTTGCAGACCCCGATGGTGAGCCAGCGACCCTCGCGGATCGCCCACAGCTGGTAACGCTGCTCCGCGGGCAGACGATCGAAGCCGTCCATCCACACCGTGACGGTGTCCGCGCCGGAGATGCCCGAGAACTGGAGTACGGCGCCTCCCGGCGCCTGCACGAGGTACGAATAGCGCGCCTCCGCGCCGAGACGCACGCCGGCGAGCCAGCCGGCCGCGAACACCACGACCACGATCGCAGCAGCAGCAGCCGCGGGCCGCCACCAGTCGCGGCGCCCACGGCGTCCGCGCGGCGCCGCCGCCTCCCCGCGCTCGGCGAGCCGTGCGAGTCCGGCCGCGAACGCCGCGGACGGCTCGCGCTCGTCCGCCAGCGTGCCGAGGGCGAGCACGGTCGCGCGCAGCTCGACGAGCTCCTGATCGTGCTCGCGACAGTCGCGCAGGTGGTCGTCCACCGCAGCGATCTCGTCGCCGTCCAGCGCCCCGAGCGCGTAGCCCGGAAGCAGATCGCGGATCTCTTCGTGCGTCATGACCCCGCCCGCACGCGCATCGTCTCGGTGAGCTTCTCCATTGCCAGCCGCAGGCGGCTCTTGACCGTCCCGAGCGGGACGCACTCCTGCTCGGCGATCTCGCGGAGCGTCATGCCGTGGTAGTACGCCCGCTCGACGACGATGCGCTGCTCCTCGGGCAGCGACGCCAGCGCGACGCGGAGCTTGCTGCGCAGCCCCTCAGACGACAGCCGATCGAGCACGCGGTCGAGGACCGCCGCGGCCTGTTCGTCGACGTGCGGGAGCGTGTCGAGAGGGGGCAGGGGGATCGCTCCGTTTCGGCGCGCCCGCGCGCGGTCAATCGCGCGCCGGTAGACCATCGTCATGAGCAGTGACTCAATGCGACCGCCGGCAGGGTCGAGTCGATCCGCGCGCTCCCACAGTTGCGTGAACGCCTCCTGGACGGCGTCCTCAGCGGCGGCCTGATCGCCGAGCACGCGATAGGCGAGCCCGAGCGCGCGGCGGCCCTCGCGCTCGAACAGCTCGCGCAACGCCGTTCCGTCGCGCGCCT